>JAKDSA010000186.1 GCA_030457025.1 Brevibacterium sp.
TCGAAGGCGTACATGATCTTGCCCAGCGCCGAGCAGTGCGGCGGCACTTCCACGTCGACCCAGTTCGTGGCACCGAGGACGAACGTGGAATCGACCTGTGCGACCTGCACCACGCCCGTGGAGCTCGGGACGGCGAGGTTGACCGTCTCCCCGGTTTCCTCACTCAGCCGCTGCAGGGTGGGATCGGCCGCGGTGACCAGCGTTTCGACCCGATCGAAGCGCGAAGCGTAGGTCGCGAACAGAGAACCTCCGCGATAGAGCCCTTCGCCGTCACGTTCGACCAGCCCATTGCGCTCGAGGGCGGAGAGCAGGCGTGAGACCGTCGAGCGAGCCAGCTCCGTCGACTCCACCACCTCGGTGTAGGAGATCGGGTCATCCGACTTCACCACCAGCGACAATATCTCTGCCGCTCGATCGATCGACTGGGTCCCATTGGTCATAGCGCTCAACTCCGTCGGGGAAAGATATGCCGCGGCACCATCGGCACTCCGGCGGCATTCACCCTACATCACACGTGGTTCGCCTCTGTCCGTGTTGTGTCATGTGAGCTACAGTTTCGAAATGAGCAACAGCGAGACGAACTCCGGCTCCGTGCAGTCGGTTGACCGCGCGGTCACGATTCTCGAGGTCATCGCCCGCACCGGGCTCGCCGGCGTCACCGACATCGCCGCCGAACTCGGCGTGCACAAATCGACTGCCTCGCGCATCGTCTCCACGCTCGAGGCCCGCGGCCTCGTCGAACAGGATCAGCATCGCGGCAAGTACCGCCTGGGTCTTGGCATCCTCCGTCTCGCCGGGGCCACCACCGCACGTCTCGACATCGTCCAGGAAGCCCGCCCCATCGCCAAGCTCTTAGCCGAACAGACCGGTGAGACGATCAACGTCGCCGTCCTCTCCGACGGCGCGGCCCTCTACCTCGACCAGGTATCGGGCAACGCCTCTGTTCAGAGCCACAACTGGGTCGGCCAACGCATCCCCCTGCATGCCACTTCGAACGGCAAAGTCCTCCTGTCGGGCCTGAGCGAGGCCGGCATCCGCACCGCGCTCGAAACGAAGCTGCCGACCTACACCCCGCACACAGTGACCTCGATCCCCCACCTCCTCACCGAGATCGCCGAGGTGGTCACCGCCGGGCACTCGATCGTCATCGATGAGCTCGAGGTCGGCCTCACCGCCGTGTCTGCGCCCATCCGCAACGCCCACGGCGATGTCATCGCCTCGATCTCGGCCTCGGGCCCGGGCTTCCGATTCACCGACACAAAGGTCGATGCCGCCAAGGACCTGCTGGTGGCTGCGGCCGCCGACATCTCGTCACGGTTCGGCTGGCGCGAGCACTGAGCCTTCCACGTTCTCCAGCGCTGACGAACGCTCGCCGAACAAACCCTTGACACGCCTCGGCGGGCGGAGGACGATCGAAGCACCCAGTTTCACATAGTGCGTCACGTTGCATAGTACGCAACATGTGCCGTTGAAGGCGAAGATGCCTTCGGAGAGGAGCCTCCCATGGCTTCCATTCCCACCCAGGCCAGTGTCGTTGTCGTCGGTGCCGGCATCGTCGGCAACAGCCTCGTCCACCACCTGGCCGAACTCGGCTGGAGAGACATCGTCCAGGTCGACAAGGGCCCGCTGCCCAACCCGGGCGGCTCGACCGGTCACGCCTCGAACTTCATCTTCCCGGTCGACCACTCCCGCGAGATCACGGACCTCACCCTCGACAGCGTGCGCCAGTACAAGGAACTCGGCGTCTTCACGCAGTCCGGCGGCTTCGAAGTCGCCCGCACCCAGGAGCGCATGCAGGAGCTGCAACGGCGGATGGCCTCGGCGAAGGCCTGGGGCATCGAATCCCACCTGGTCACTCCCGAAGAGGTCGTTGAGAAGGTCCCCTTCCTCGACCCGTCCGTCATCGTCGGTGC
>JAKDSA010000187.1 GCA_030457025.1 Brevibacterium sp.
GACGGGGACTGCGGGGTCGACGAGGATTGCACGGTCGACGAAGACTGCGCGGTCGACGAGGACTGCCGGGCCACCTCGGCGGGGGAGTCGACTGAGGAAGTCACCGCTGCCCGCTCCCGGGTGTCATTGCGGCGCATCACCATGCTGAGCACGGCGACGGTCGGGGCGAGCATGATGACACGGGAGAGCTTGACGAGGACGGCGACCTGCAGTGCTGCGGGGCCGATGATGCCGCCGATCGCCACGACCTGCGCGACCTCGTGCGTCGACGCCCCGCCCCACATTCCAGCGGTGTCCGGGGCCAGCCCGAAGGCGGCGCTCAGCGAGGGGATGAGGGCGATCATCAGAGTGCCGAAGAGGACCACGAGCCCGATCGCGGCGGCCACGTCCTCCTTCTTCGACTTCAGCGTCGACTCGACTCCGGCGACCGCGGCTGCACCGCAGATGCCGAACCCGCAGCCGATGAGCAGCGCCAGGTTCGACTCGACCCGGAAGGGGCGGGCCAGCAGCAGGCCGGAGACGATGCCGACGGCGACGACGACCGCTGCGAGGACGAGGACCAGCCAGCCGAGCTCGAGGATGTCGCCGAGGACGACCTGCGCGCCGAGGGCGACGATGCCCAGACGCAGCAGGGGCTTGGCTGCGAAGGCGAGGCCGGGCTGGAAGGTCTGGGGCAGTTCGGGGAGGACGTTGCCGACGATGATTCCCAGGACGATGGCGACGAGGAGCGGGGAGAGGACCGGAGCCGCCATCGAGACGGGCCATGCGACTGCGGTGGCCGTGGCGGCGACACCCAATCCTGGCAGGAGGCTGACAATGTTTTTCATGAGTTCAGTCTGTCAATGGGTCGCCAGATCCGGTAGTCGGCAATTTCGACGCAATCCATATGGCGGTGATATGACAAGATGGTGGCATGCAGGACTTCGGCAGAATGCAGGACTGGCCCGAGCTGCAGGCTCTGGGGCTGCTGGTGACGCTGAGCGCGGGCGCTCAGTCCATCGGGCAGGCCGCCGATGCCCTGGGCCTCGCCCAGCCCAATGCCTCGCGCAGCCTGCGCAACCTCGAACGGGACCTCAAAGTGCCCCTGCTGCGGCGTTCGCCGCGCGGAACCGAGCTCACCGCCGAAGGCCACACCGTCGCTCAGTGGGCATCGAAGGTCATCGACGCCTACGCCGACCTCAACGCCGGAACCCGTGCCATCCAAGACGCTCGGGCGGGAACCGTGCGTGTGTCCGCCTCGCTGACGGTGGCCGAATACCTGCTGCCCCGGTACCTGACGACATTCACATCGGCCCATCCCGACATCGACGTGGGCCTGGCGGTCGAGAACTCGGCGGCAGTCGTCGCGGCCGTGCGTGAGCAGCGATGCGACCTCGGCCTCATCGAGTCCGTGTCCCTGCCTCAGGGTTTCCCCGCCGAGGTGGTCGGGCATGACCGACTCATGATCGCAGCCGCCCCCGACTTCGCCGACGCCTGGGCCGCCCCGATCGCTGCCCAGGAATTGGCAGACGTCCCATTGCTGGTCAGAGAGATCGGATCGGGAACGAGAGAGGTCCTCGACGCCGCGCTCGCGGAATTCGGTGGGGCGAGAGTCGCGGGGGAATACGGGTCGAACTCCGCGCTGAAGATCGCGGCGGCCACCGCGCTCGCACCGGTCGTGCTCTCGGAACTGGCCCTGCGCGATGACTTCCGGGCCAGCCGGCTCGTGCCGCTGCCGGTCGAAGCGGACGTGGCCCTCGAGCGCGAGCTGCACGCGGTATGGTCGCCCACCCGACGACTCTCTGCCGGAGCGAGGTCCCTGCTCGAGCACATGGTCAGCATGCGCGGCTGACACGGCGGTGCGGAGCGGGCCGTGCTCGACATATATTGGGACGATGACCTCCCACGAACCCTCCCGCGAACCCTCC
>JAKDSA010000188.1 GCA_030457025.1 Brevibacterium sp.
GCCCCATGCTGCGCGCCTTCGGCTTCCGCATCGATCTGCGGGTCGTCATCACCGCAGGCATCGTCGCAGTTCTCGCACTGGGCTGCGGGTTCGTGGGGCTGCTGCTCGGGGAGTTCTCGCTCACAGCCGGCGAAGTATTCCAGGGACTGTTCGGCCAGGCCGACAAACGCATCGTCAACACCGTCGTCGGCGAGTGGCGGGCACCGCGCGTCATCGCCGGAATCGTCCTCGGAGCCGGCCTGGGCGTCTCCGGCGCCGTCTTCCAGTCCCTGACCCGCAACCCTCTGGGCAGCCCCGATATCATCGGCTTCTCCACCGGTGCCTACACCGGCGGCATCGTCACCATCATCGTCTTCGGCTCCAGCTTCATCTCCACCGCCTTCGGCGCGATCATCGGCGGACTCCTCACCGCCCTCGTGGTGTACCTCCTGACGTGGAAGGGCGGAGTCCAGGGCTTCCGACTCATCATCGTCGGCATCGCCCTGACCGCGATGCTCAACGCCTTCAACACCTGGCTGATCATGCGCGCCGACCTCGACCTGGCCATGGCCGCAGCGACCTGGGGCGCCGGATCACTCAACGGCATGAGCTGGTCGACACTCCTGCCGGCCGCCATCGGCACAATCCTATTGGGGCTGGGATGCGGACTCTTCTCGCGAGGCCTGGGAACCCTGGAGCTTGGCGATGACACCGCCAAGGCACTCGGCGTTCGCAACGAACCTGTTCGCGCCGGTCTCATCCTGGTGGCCGTGGCTCTGGTCGCCGTCGTCACAGCCGCGGCCGGACCGATCGCCTTCGTCGCGCTTGCCGCCCCACAGATCGGGCGCAGAATCGCGAAGGCCCAGGGCACCAGCCTGTTGTCGGCCGCAGCAGTCGGAGCACTGCTGCTGGTCGCTGCCGACCTCATCGCCCAGCACGCTTTCGGCGATCTCCAACTTCCCGTCGGAGTCGTCACGGTGTGCATCGGCGGCATCTACCTGATCTGGCTCCTCATCCAAGAAGCTCGGAAGGCACAATGAGCATTCCACCTCTCACGAACATGGACACGACCACTGCTGCCGGCACGGCCCCACTGGCCGCCCACGATCTCGATCTCGCCTACGACCATCGGCAGGTCATCGCCGACCTCGACGTCGAGATCGCACCCGGCAAGTTCACCGTCATCGTCGGCCCCAACGCCTGCGGGAAGTCAACGCTGCTGCGCGCACTGGCCCGACTGATGACTCCCGCGAAGGGCACGGTGCTCCTCGACGGGGGCAATATTGCAAAGCTGAAGACGAAGCAGATCGCCAAACGTCTGGGACTGCTCCCGCAGACGTCGATCGCCCCCGATGGCATCACGGTGGGGGAGCTCGTGGCCCGCGGACGCCACCCGCACCAGTCGTTCCTCAAACAGTGGACAGACCAGGACGAAATCGCTGTGCTGTCGGCTCTGCGCGCAACGAACACGGAGGAGCTCTCCGCCCGGCAGGTCGACGAGCTCTCCGGCGGTCAGCGCCAACGGGTGTGGGTGGCCATGGTCCTGGCACAGGAGACGCCGCTGATGCTCCTGGACGAGCCGACGACCTTCCTCGACCTGGCGTTCCAAATCGAACTGCTTGACCTGTTCGCACAGTTGAATCACGAACACGGCCACACTCTTGTCGCCGTCCTCCATGACCTCAATCAGGCCTGCCGATACGCCGATGAGATCATCGCGATGAAGAACGGTGGAATCGTCGCCCAGGGGGCGCCGGCCGAGATCATCACAACCGAACTGGTCCATCAGGTCTTCGGCATCGACTGCACCGTCATCGACGACCCCGTCACCGGAGCGCCCATGATCGTTCCCGGCAAGCCGAAGAAGACCTTCGCAGACCGCTGATCC
>JAKDSA010000189.1 GCA_030457025.1 Brevibacterium sp.
TTGTTGACCGGGCGCTCGTCGTCACCGGTGATGATCGGGAAGCCGCTGGCCGCGTTGATCGTGTAATCCACGGCTGGCTTCCCATCGTGGGAACCATTGAGCCGCAGCATGACGAGATCCTCGCGGTGCTGGGAGAGCTTTTCGAAGCTCAACCACCCACGGGCCGGCAGGTTCGTGACCAGGGTGCCCGCCTCGGCGATGAGGTCGGTCGCGATCTTCTTCCCCTCATCGGACTTGAGATCGAGCGTGACAGAGCGTTTGCCCTTGTTGAGGCTGGCCCAGTAGATGCTCGTGCCGTCGTCGCTGACCGGCCACCGGTTGGCGTCGATGTTGCCGCCGATCGGATCGATGCGGATGACGTCGGCACCCAACTGCGCCAAGGTCATCGCACCCAGGGGTGCGGCGATAAAGGCGGAGATCTCGACGACTTTGAGTCCGGCCAGGGGTGCGGGGCGTGTCTCTGACATGGGTGCTCCTCAGCTTTCCGTAGTCGTCACTGTGGCCGCGATCGCGGTTTTCCCGTCTGGTGCGATGGCTTCGAGTTCGTGAGTGTTCGCGCCGGTGCTGCGGCCGACGAGGTGGATCTGCTCGCCCGCGAACAGCGGTGACTTCGCACGGAAGTCGTATGTGGCGACCGTGGCCTCTGGGTGGTTCTTCATGAACGCGTCGAGCAGGAGCGTCGCGGTCAGCGGACCGTGCGTGACGAGTCCCGGGTAGCCTTCGATGCCTGTCACGTAGGGGTGGTCGTAGTGGATGCGGTGGGAGTTGAACGTCAGCGCGGAGTACCGGAAGAGCATGACCTCGTTCGGGCGTACCGACCTGACCCAGTCCCATCCTTCAGGTGCCTGAGAATCCGCCCGAACCGGCGCTGCCGTGGATCCGGTCGGCGCCGAGGTGGCCTCACGGTAGACGATCGTGTGGCGATCTGTTGTCGCCAACACTCCGTCGGCGGAGACCTCGTGGCGCAGCACGACGAAGCACAGGCTTCCGCTGCCGCCTGTCTTCTCGGTGATCGATTCGATGGTCGTCGTCCGCGACAGCCTCTGCCCGGCAAGGATGGGAGCATGGAACTCGAGCTGGCTGCTGGCCCACATTCGCCGAGGCAGGTCCACCGGTGGCATGAATCCGCCGAGCTTTACGTGACCATCGTTGCCCAATTCACTCATCGGCACATCGTCTTCGGCGAAGTGCAGCCAGTGGCCGACGGGGAATAGTCGCTGTGGACCGGTCCCCTCCTGCGGCTCCTGCTCAAGCAGTGTGGCCAGCCGGGCCGCATTGACGCCGGAGGCGACGTCTTCCTCGGTGGTGGATCGGCCCACCCAGTCCTGCAGATTGATCTCAGTCATGTCAACGTCCTAACAGTTCATCGGAGATGATGCGCATCTGGATCTCCGAGGAACCTTCGAAGATCTTCGTCAACCGGGCATCACGCCAGTGACGTTCGACGGCGAAGTCCTTCGTATATCCGGCACCACCATGGATCTGCACGGCTTCCGAGGTGACCTTCTCCGCCATCTCAGCCGCCAGGTATTTCACCATCGCGGCCTCCTTGTCACAGCGCCTGCCCGAGTCGATTTCCGTGCACACGTGATACATCAAAGCCCTCGAGGCCTCGATCTGGGCAGCCATATCGGCAACCTTGAACCGCAGATGCTGGAAGTCCGCCAGAGGGTGACCGAACTGAACGCGCTGCTTGAGATACGCGATCGAATCCTCAAGTGCCGCCTGTGCCAGACCAATCGACCGGGCTGCGGTGTGCGCGCGCCCGACCTCGAGACCGGACACAGCCTGGTAAAAACCACGATCTTCCTCACCTAACAGTGCCTCGGCAGGCAGGTGGAAGTCATCGAA
>JAKDSA010000137.1 GCA_030457025.1 Brevibacterium sp.
ATGGGGGAGAAGACCATGGCTTCGTCGCGTCGTCCGCGCAGTTCGACACAGCTCCGGTAGGCTGGCGGAGAATCGGAGAGATGAGAGTCGGCAGCGAGGTCAGTCTCGACGGCGCACAGGTGCCGACAAGCGGCTTCAGCCATTTCGGGAAGTGACATGAGCGGACCCAATCAAGCCATCGGCCTCAATGGGCGTCTGGCCGCCAGGTGGGCTCGGCGGGCGGTTGATCGTCTGCGCAAGGAACGCGTGGAGATCGACGAACTCAACGTCTTTCCCGTCCCCGACGGCGACACGGGCACAAACATGTACCACACGCTGCGCAGCGCCTATCTGGCCGTCGAGGAACTCACCGGACCCGTCACACTGCCCCAGGTCGTCGCCGCACTCGCAGAGGGAGCCGGCCGAGGTGCTCGTGGCAACTCGGGCCTCATCCTCGCAGTGGCCCTCCAAGGCGTTGCCGATGCTTTGGACGGTGTGACCGTGGCGACGCCCGCAGCTATGGCCTCCGCCCTCGAACACGCCTCCTCCAGGGCCCGGCAGTCAGTGGCCCGGCCCGTCGACGGCACCATGCTCACGGTCCTTGACGCCATGGCCACCGAGGCCAGAGAGAAGGCCGAGTCCGGGGCGAACCTCATCGAACTCATCGCGGCAGTGCGCCTGCGCTCCCGATCGGCGCTGCGTGAGACGACCGGACAGCTGCCCATGCTCCGCGAGGCGGCGGTCGTCGACGCCGGCTCGACCGGAATCGTCGAACTCTTCGACCTCCTCTACGCCACGGTCACCGGCCGGACGCCGCAGGATTCGATGCTCGTCGAGGTCACCAGGTCCCCGCAGGTCGTCCACCAGGCCAGTGCCGATGAACTCGAGATCGTTGCAATACTGGCCACGAACCCGGCGCCCTCGGTTCCCGGGGAAGGCGCAGCTGGGAACTCCGCGTCCGCCCTCGCCGAGGCGCTCGAGGGGTTGGGTGGGACATCGATCGTCATCAACGGCACCAAGGTCCACGTCCACGTTGCCGACGAGGCCACCGCCGTGACCGTCCTCGACCACCTCGCCGGCTACGGCATCGCCCGTCTGGACATGGAGGACCTGCGTCTGCACGAGGAAGAGGGCGAGACCCACGTGGTGGTCATCGCCTCGGGCACCGGCCTGCTCATGCACTGTGCGCTCAACGGCGCGACAGCACTGACACCGGACACCCGTGACGCGATTCGCCTGACCACAGACATCATCGCCGAGGAGGAGCGTGAGGTGCTCATCGTCCCCAGCTCCACGAGCGTCCTCAAATCATTGGAACAAATCACCGGTGGACGCGTGGTCCGCTCCCGCAATATCGCCACCCTGCTGTCCGCGCTCGCGGTCTACGACCCGTTCGCCCCGGCAGGCGAGATCTTCGCAGACATGACCGAAGCAGCGGCGGGAACCCGCGTGGGAACCATCGTCTCGGCAGAGCAGCTGGCCCTCCGCCCGCCCACCGGTGCCCTGCCGATCATCGACGATTCGAGAAGCTCCCACCCCTCACAGTTCTACCGGGTCTTCATCGACGGGAAGGCCAAGACCCAGAGCACCGAACTGACGACCCTGGTCGAGAAGCTCGCCGATCGGCTGCTGGGAGCCGGAGGAGAGCTCCTCACCGTCGTCCACGGCCCCGGCTGCACCCCAGATGTTCTGTCCCATCTGCGGGACTGGATCCGCAAATCCCACGCCCAGGTGCGATTCCAGGACATCGACTCGAGGGACCGGACGACGCTGCTCATCATGGGAGTCGAATGAGCGCCCGCCTCGACGACTACTTCACCGCGCGAGACCGCGGTGCACTGAAGAAGCGGGGAATCACCTCGGTGGCGGATCTGTTCCGCTTCTTCCCACGCAGATTCCTCGTCCCGGGGGAGAAGACGCCCCTGGGCGGCCTCCCACTGGGGGAGACCGCCATACTTCAGGCAGAGGTCATCTCCGTCGACACCAGGCGCATGCAGAGACGCCGGGGAACCATCACCGACGTGATCGTCCACGACGGGCAGCAGTCGATGAAGATCGCCTTCTTCAACCAGCGCTGGCTGGACACTCAGCTGGCGCCGGGACTCACCGTCGTCTTCGCAGGGAAGGTCGAGGAATACCGCGGGCAGCTGACCCTGAACTCGCCCACCTGGCTCAACCGCGACGAACACGACGAGAAGTGGACGCCGGAGGATCTCAACTCCCCGTTCCCCGTCTATCCGCGGGTCAAAGGCATCGCACAGACTCGCCTGTGGAAGGCCATCAAGGTTCTCCTCGACGTCGCCGATCCCTCGGAGTTCGAGGACCCGCTGCCCCGCGCAATGCGCGAAAACCTCGACCTGCCCGACTTGCGCACCGCGTTCAATGACATGCATCGGCCCAGATCAGCGGCCGCGACAGAGAAGGCGAAACTGCGTTGGAAGTGGGAGGAGGCGCTCGCCCTGCAAGCGGAGTTCGTCTCCCGCAAGGCTGACTATGAGCAGCTCGAGGCCACCCCTCTGCTCAACGTCGGAGCCAGGAGCGAACGGTTCGACGAGAGTCTGCCCTTCTACCTCACCGCCTCTCAGCTGCGGGTCGGCGAGGAGATCGAAGCAGACATGGGCCGGAGAACGGCGATGCACCGCCTGCTTCACGGTGACGTCGGCTCCGGCAAGACCGTCGTGGCGCTGCGGGCGATGCTCACGGCCGTCGATTCGGGAGCGCAGGCGGCGATGCTCGCACCCACAGAGGTGCTCGCCACTCAGCACTTCCGTTCCATTGAGAGCCTCCTCGGCGATCAGATGGCGCTCAGTCCGCTGCTGTCGGGTGATGATCAGGTGCGAGTGGCGCTGTTGACAGGCTCGATGCCGGCGAGGGAGCGCAAACAGCTCGCACTCGACCTCGCCACCGGTCAGATCGACATCGTCGTCGGGACGCATGCGCTGATGTCGGATACGACGATGTTCGACAAATTGGGCCTCATCGTCGTCGATGAGCAGCACAGGTTCGGCGTCGAACAGCGTGAGGCGCTGCGGGCGAAAGCCGGACTCAAGGTCCCGCACACCCTCGTGATGTCGGCGACCCCGATCCCGCGGACGGTGGCGATGACGGTCTTCGCCGATCTCGATGTCTCCACTCTCGACGAGATGCCCGCCGGCACGAAGAACATCAGCACCCATGCCGTGTCGCTGGGGGACCATCCGAACTGGCTGAGACGTGTCCTCCAGCTCATCGACGAGGCGACTGAGAACGGCCGCGGCACTTTCGTGGTCTTCCCGCGCATCGACCCCTCAGACATCGAAGATCCCGAGACGGGTGAGGTGATCGGCAGCAGAGAGGGAATCGAGGACCTGAGGGACAAACTCCAGAACTCCGCAGAGCTGCGATCCCGTTCTATCCAGCTGCTTCACGGGCGGATGCCGCCGACAGAGAAGGACCGGACGATGGCTGCGTTCGTCTCCGGCGAGACCGACATCCTGGTCTCCACCACCGTCATCGAGGTGGGGGTCGACGTGCCCCGAGCGACCATGATGGTCATCTTCGAGGCGGAGCGATTCGGTGTCGCGCAACTCCATCAGCTGCGCGGACGTGTCGGGCGAGACGGCAGTGCGGCCATGTGCTTCCTGCTCACCCAAGTCTCGGAATCCGATGAGAGCTTCGCGCGGCTGAGTGAGGTCGCAGGCACCCTCGACGGCTTTGCCTTGGCCGAGTATGATCTCGGAAGTCGGGGTGAAGGCGATGTGCTCGGTGCCTCACAATGGGGCGGATCCTCGCTGAAGCACCTGTCGATTCTGCGTGATGCGCCGATCGTCGAAGAGGCGAGAGCCATCGCGGAGAAGATCATCTCCGTTGACCCTGACCTGAGTTCGCTGCCGGGGCTGCGGACCTTCATCAACCGGGTCCTGCCTGCGGAATCGGCTCATTTCATCGAGGCGAGCTGAGATGCCGGACAACGGACTGCAGCTGCCAGGTGCCGAACCGAGAATGCTGTGTGAGTGGAAGGACGGGCAATGAGGATCATCGCTGGTGCGTTCAAGGGATCCAAGCTCGTCGCACCGGGTGGGTCGAACACCCGACCGACCTCGGATCGAGTCAAGGAATCCCTCTTCTCCATGCTCGACGGCTACGGGGTCCTCCAGGCCGCGAACGTCCTCGACCTTTTCGCCGGCTCCGGTGGCCTGGGACTCGAGGCCATGTCCCGAGGAGCTGCGGAAGTCGACTTCGTCGATTCGGCAAGCGTGTCTGTCCGAGCAGTCGAATCGAACGCTCGGAAGCTGGGAATCGACCATTCGACCCGGGTCCATTCCTCGGATGTCGTATCGTTCCTCAGCTCCCAGCGTGATCGGAGACAGGGGGCGTCGCCGCAGCGTCAGCCCGAAGGTCCCGGTGGAGGAGCGGACGGCGCCGAACGAGCAGAATACGCTGGTGGGCTTGCTGAAGTCCAAGACGGACAGGTGTTGGAATCGCGAAGCGATCTGGATGACGGTGAAGGCCGCATCTTCGACCTGGTGTTCATGGATCCGCCCTATCCGCTGGGGGAGGACGCAGTCACGCAGATCCTGGGCAGGCTCTCCGGGCTGCTCGACATGGAATCCATCGTCGTCGTCGAGCGGGCATCACGTGCTCCCGAGCCGACGATGCCGGCCGCCCTGGAAGTGTTCCGTGCGAAGACCTTCGGAGAGACGGCGCTCTACTTCGTCCAGCTCAAGGCCAACCCCGTCCAGGCCTCGGATGATGCAGCCCATGGGGGTGCGGGCGAAGCCGGTACGGCGGGTGTGGACGAGCGGGCATGAGTTCTCGTCGCTCCTGGTACCGCACGCCCTGGGTGTTCGCGGTCTGCGGGGTGGGTCTGCTGCTCCTCTGGTGGGGACTGAAATGGCTGACGAACCGCTCGGACATCGGCGCCGACAGGAGCGACGCGGGCACGAACGCAGCAGAGCCGGTGAGACGATCCGATGTCTTCTGGGCCGGGCCTGCGGACGTTGTGTTCTGGGCGGCCATGGTGCTCATCGCCATCGCCGTGATCGTGAGAATCTGGCGACTCATCGGCCGCATCCGCAGCTGAGGCCAGTGTGAGCGCCGAAGCCGGCGGAACCACTGAATCCAGCAGGGAACAGCACAGGCCCACCGGAGTGCGATTCCGGTGGGCCTGTGCTGAACGTGAGGCTATTGCACGCTGGAGAGGAACGAGCGCGTCCGCTCGTGCTGCGGGTTGTTGAAGAGCTGGTCCGGTGGACCCTCCTCGAGCACCTGCCCGCCGTCGAACATCATCACGCGGTGGGAGACCTCCCGGGCGAACTGCATCTCGTGAGTGACCAGGAGCATCGTGATGTCGGTCGTCTCCGCGATGTCACGCAGAACCTCGAGCACGTCACCGACGAGCTCAGGGTCGAGCGCAGAGGTGACCTCGTCGAGGAGGAGGATCTCCGGGCTCATCGCCAGTGCGCGGGCGATCGCCACACGCTGCTGCTGACCGCCCGAGAGGCGTGTGGGGTGCTCATCGGCCTTCTCTGCGAGTCCGACCTTCTCCAGCAGCGCTTTCGCTTCTGAGACCGCCTCTTTCTTGCTCTTGCCGAGGACATGGATGGGCGCTTCGATGATGTTCTCGAGCACCGTCATGTTCGGAAAGAGGTTGAACTGCTGGAAGACCATGCCGATGCGCGTCGTCATGGAGCGGGTGACCTTCGACGGCAGCTCAACTCGTCTGCCGTTCTTCTCGGTGTGGGTCAGCGGCTTGCCGTCGACGAAGATATAGCCCCCCGTCAGCTCCTCCAAGGTCATGACCAGGCGGAGGATCGTTGTCTTGCCGGACCCGCTGGGGCCGATCAGCGTCACACGCTCTCCGGGAGCGACGGTGAAGTTGAGATCCTTGAGGACGGTCGTCTTCCCGAACCGCTTCTCCACGTCCTTGAACTCGATCGCGGGGCTTGGTGAGGTGCTCTCAGTAGCTGGCAAGGCGCTTCTCCATTCGTTGGATGAGCAATGAGGTCGGGTAGCTGGCGGC
>JAKDSA010000048.1 GCA_030457025.1 Brevibacterium sp.
TTCCTTGTCGAATCATTCGTCGGCATCATCGTCTGCGTGATCGCCGCCGGACTGATCCTGGGCGTGCTCAACACCGTCTTCACCGAATCGGCGATGGAGGCCACTGACCTGCCCCGACCAGTCGCGTCAGGCACCTACTCGGGTGTGCGCTTCATCGGCGGAGCAGTGGCCCCGATCGTCGCCGGAGCTGTGTCCGAATCGATCAGCACCGGTGCACCGTACTTCTTCGGTGCCGCTTCGGTGCTGCTGTCCGTCGTCGTCATCGGCATCGGTTGGAACGCGCTGCGCCGAGTCGACGGTCATCTCGACGAAGCTCCTGTCGACGAGGCCTATGCCCTCACCGGGGGAGACGCGTGATCTGAACACTGACAGGATCGACTTCGGTCTCGTCTGCTTCGCATATCGAGGCCTCGATCAGACCCGCAGTCGCTTCTGCATGCTCCGGACCATCAGCAGGATGAGCACAACCGAACCCACCATCCACCATGGGGTGGTCACTGATCCGATGACGAGGACTGCGGCAGCTACGGGCCCGCAGACCACTGCTTGGACCTGCCATGCGAGGATCATCAGAACCGAGATGTCCCCGGCCGGAGTCGGTATCGGGGTCGTCAGCTGCAGTGGCAGCGGCCCCTTGGTCGCCGAATGGATCCGTGCCGTGGCGATCTGAATCAGACCCAGGACGGTGGCCGCGCCGAGGGTGGGTCGCAGGACCGTTAAATCACCGATGGTGAGGTACCCGAGTAAGACGGTCAAGGGCAGACCGATCATGAGCATGAGCAGGATGTACGAGGCCCCGGTACGGGCCAGCAGCACGCCCGGACTGAGTCTGAACACGGACACCGAACCGGCAGTCTCTGCGGCGAACTCGAGCCCCTCGGAAAAGGAGCCGAACCCCCAATAGATGAGCGAGAGCGCTGCCGCGAGGACGATGACGAGGACACCGAAATCCACCGGAGAGCCACCAGCCGGATCGCGAAGCGAGATCCCGCCCCCGAAGAGCAGAGCGCCGAGGGCGATGAGGAAGATCCCGAGGTATGCCCTCTGGGGAGCTCTCCACGCAGACAGCCACAACCCCCACGGCGTCCGCGGGATGATGGCCGACATGCGACGTGGAAGCACACGCGAGCTTCTGCCCCTGCTGGGGGCCAAACGATACTCGCGGCTCGCGGCAGCCCAGTCACCCGTCCTCGTCAAGGCGGAAGACGCCTCAGCGAGAGCGGAGTGTTTGAGCACGGTCTCCGTGCGCATCCGTCCGAGACAGAACGGTGCCAGCCACGGCGTCGAGAATGCCAGCAGGCCGAGTTCGACGATCACTGCCGTCGAGAACACGTCATAGTTGATCGACAGAACGCTCGTGGCGCTGAGGGCGACCGCGAAACCGGTGGTCAGGACGGGGACCTTCGTCTGTCCCAGGAGGCCACCAGTGGCGACAGCCAGCCCGAGTCCTAAGCCTGCGAGCCCCGATACGAGGACGGTGCTCATTGACCAGTTCAGTGCAATGGAGCCGCCGATGCCGACGATGAGGCCAGCAAGACCGAGCACAAGAGTGGTGGAGAGGAGGGCTCTCAATGCGGTCGAGCCGAGGGCCCTCCATCGCGGTTGCGGAGACTGCAGACGCAGCGTGGCCTCGAAACGGCCCGGAGCGATCGGTCCGCGGATCCCACCGACGACGATTGCCAGAAGTGTGGCGAAACCGAGGATGAAGATGGTCCAGTTCGACGCCTGCGGTGCAGTCAGGGCAGTGGCGATGAGCGGGCGCGTGAGCACGACGACCATGATGTTGACGAGCAGAGGAGTGAGGAAGATTGTCATCAGCACGATGACGTAGACGGCCATCGTCGTCGATCCGAAAGCTCGGCCGATGCCCGCGTGGCGTGCCCGGACGAAGGCTCCTGCGCTGCTCCCGGTCACGAGAATTCGGTATGCGTAAGGTGCAGATATTCCTCGCCGAGGCGGTTGATGACGCGCCGAGAATGACTGGCGAGCACCAGCGTGGTGCCGTTCCCAGCCCGTTCCTCGAGCACTCGGATCACGAGGTCGAGGTGAGTGGAGTCGAGGCGCTGTTCCGGTTCGTCGAGGACGAGCATTCGTGCAGGGCGGACGAGGATCATCGCCAGCTGCATGAGCTGAGTCTGACCCGAGGACAGTTCGTGGGCGAATCTGTCGGCCAGATAGTCGATTTCGAGTTCCTCAAGCTGACGCAGGCCAGCTGCCTTCGGTTCGGCCAGCGCCCAGCTCATCGCGACCGCTTCGAGGTGCTCGGCCACGGTCAGCTCACGGCTGATCGGTGCCCTGCCGATGAGTCCGGTGACTGCTGCTCGGAAACCCGATCGACGATCGTCGGGCTTCAGGCCGCAGACGGCGACGGTGCCAGCTGTAGCCGACAGGAGCCCGGTGAGGACGGATAGGAGCGTGGTTTTTCCGCTTCCGTTTTCGCCGCCGATCGCCAGGCTTCGGCCCGTGGCCAGCGAGATGTCAGTAGGAGAGAGGAGGGTGAAATTCCCTGAGCTGACGCTCAGGTGGTGGGCTTCGATGGCCGAAACGTGTTCAGCGGCGGGGCTCTGTTGGGGGCCCGCCGGATCTGAAGCGGTCAGTCTGGGCCTGGTTGGCCGTGGCACGGGGAGGTCCTTCCCTGTCATGGACGGTGCCAGTCCAGCGTACTATCAGCGTATTGAACGCTGAGCTTGCCGTCACGCATCTTGGGCCGGGTCATTGACGTGCGGCGATGGAGAGTATGGTGCTGTGCTGCATCGATTCCATGGGTTCATCAAGCAGCGTTCCAGATCTGCAACGTGATCAATATGGGGAACCCGGACATTGTGTAGCACAATTGACAATGCACTTCGGTGCACATGCACATTTTCCTCTAACACGAAGGTCACCATGTCCTACGACGCGAACAGCGCCTACGACGCGAACAGCGCCTACAGCGCGAACAACGCATATCCCGCAGGCCCCGGTGCCGCCGGCCCCGGAGCCATGGGCCCCGGTGGTCAGATTCGTGGGGCGGCCAGCCCTGAGGATCTTTCCCTCCCTCTTTACGGTGCTTCGTTCGGCCAGGCCGTCAAGCGCTTCTTCAAGAAGTACACCCACTTCTCGGGTCGTGCTTCACGCAGCGAGTTTTGGTGGATGGCTCTGTTCGCCTTCCTGATTCAGCTCATTCCAATGGTGCTGATCATTGTCGGCGCGGTCATGGCGGCGAGTTCCTCCGCAATGGTTGATCCTTACGATCCGAGCGCTGCACAAGCTGCAATGTCGGGCCCAGGCGTGATTATTGCTGGGATCGGATATGTCATCATTGGTCTCATCGGGCTCGCCATGATTATCCCAAACCTGGCGATCACTTGGCGTCGTCTGCATGACGCGAACTTTGCCGGACCGTTCTTCTTCCTCACCTTCATCCCCGGTGTCGGCGGCCTCATCATTTTGGTCCTGGAGCTCCTGCCTTCCAAGCCGGAGGGCCAGCGCTTCGACGTGTGATCGCCTGAGCGAAACTCCAATCGCGGAGCTCTGTCCGCTGGACTCGCCGCTCGAAAGAACTGAAGCTGCCGCATGCACACACTGCATGCGGCAGCTTTTACATTGCAGTGGCGGCTGGTCCGTTATTCGCTGTCCGCTGTCCGAGGTTCATGGTTCATGGTTGCGTCGCCAACTCATACACTCAGCGCCGTTCGGCACCGCTGCTGCCAATTCACATATTTCGTTCCGCAAGAGTTCCCGTCGACTCTAATTCCTACCATTGCAGCTGTATGAGGTGGAGGTGACTGGGCGTGATGCTCTATCTGCAATCATCCGCAGCCTCTCGCCACCACCCAGGCCTCCCCGTAGCCACCCTCAGCTTCCAGCGGCGCATCCGCCCGTAGCCTCTTGCAACCACCTGTGAACCTCAGCCCGACGCAGCGGCAGAGGAAGAAGGTCGCGCGTTCGTTGACCGTACGAACGCCCAGACCATTCCGCAGAAGACGATCGCCCAGGCAGCCAGTGCGATCCAGTACCACTGGGAGCCGATCCACGAGATGCTCGGCACGCCGTCGACCTTTCCCACGTTCGTGCTCGCCACGGAGTACATTCCCAGCGGGAAGACCATGCTCCACAGTTTGGCCGAGTACCCCAAAGGGATGCGATGGCGAAAGTGCCGCCACAGCCCGGCCAGGACGAGCGCGGGGATGAGCCAGGTCGAGATCGACCACATGATCGCCGAGGCGCCCGCGATGATGACGGTCGTCGCTGCGAAGATGGGTGACGCCCCGCCCTCGAGGATCTTCGAGCCTGCGACCACTGAGATGGCCAGCGCGCCCATCATCACCCAGTACGGGGCATCGAGGTCTTCGGGGCCGATCCGGTGGAGCAGTGCCCTCATTCCCACGAAGACGGCGCAGGCGAGGTACAGGCTGACGCCGACGCTCCAGGCGATGACCGCGATGACTGCAAGCACGGAGCCGAAGCTGACTTCAGCGGCTGGGGTGGGGAGGTTCGCTTTCAGTCCGGATGCGGCGACGGCAACGGACTGAGCTGCGACCACGCAGACGAACCAGGTGCCATTGACGTTAGTGAGGATGGGCGAGGTCGACGAGCTGAGGACGGCGGAGAAGGGAATGAGGTAGCCCAGGATCAGCCAGGCGACGAGGCCGATGCAGAAGATTACGAGGGCGATGCGGAAGTGCGACTGCCCTTCCAGAGCGGTCGCGAGGACATTGGTCGCTGCGACGAAGGTGAAGAACCCGAAGGCCTTCGACGGGTTGTGGAGATCGGCGCGCAAATCCGCGTTGTGCGAGCAGGCGCGCCAGATGATCAGTGTCAGGAAGAAGATGTAGAGGATCACGGCCAGCCAGAACAGAACGGTGGAGAGGACCATCAGGCCCTGGAAGTGGGCGCCGACGGCCATGATGCCGGTGGCCATGACGGACGCGAAGCATCCCGGAGTGACCGTGCCCGGACTCAGGCCCCACCTCGTCTGCAGGTGTGTCAGGCTCGTCTCTCCATTGCTCATTCCTCCATTATCGACTTTTTGTGGGATTGGAGACATTCGGGGCAGTTCAGAGAAAATATTCAGCTTCGACCATTAGGGTTACTTATGAGTAACATGACCTGCGTCAGACAGGACGGCCTTGCAGGAGCCCATGTGGCGTAGAGTGCTTGGCAGTGGAGCGCGCGTGACTCGCTGCCCGGCGTCAGCGGCCAGCGCAAACGGTCGACACAGTCGCACACATTGGGGGCATTGGAAATGCAGAGCAACTCAGAGACACTCGTCGATGAGACAGAACAGGCGATAGGCCAAGTCAGTCTCCGCGGGTGGGGGGTATCGGGAAAGAACGGAGACGTGTTCTCCGGCGTCGAACTCGACGTACCCCGAGGTGCGGTCGCCATCATCCAGGGCCCAGCCGGGTCCGGAAAGACATCGCTCCTGCTCTCGATCGCCGGGCGCATGCGTGTGGCCTCCGGTGAGGGGCACGTGGGCGAACTCGACATTCGCAAACAGGCTCGTCGCGTGCGTGAGCAGGTGGCCGTTGGCCACGTCGCCGGGCTCACCGACCTCGAGAACGACTTCACTCTCGCCCAGCACATCGCCGAGCGGCTCATTATGCTCCAGCCCTGGTACAAGCCCTGGGTCTCGAAGTCCTCCCTGCGTGAGGTCATCGACGTCATCCGCGACACCTTCGACTCCGCCACCGAGGTGATCGACCGCCTTCCCGAAGGGAAATTCTCCACTTCTGACGCCAAGGACGCCGACTTCCTCATCGACGACGAGGGCAAGGCCTTCGTCTCCGAGCTCAGCGAGCTGCAGAAGTTCCTCCTCGAGCTGGGCCTCGCCAGCCTCGCCCAGGCACCGGTCGTCGTCCTCGACAACATCGACTCTCTGCGCGAGCGCGAAGACCGTGCCCGTGCGTGGGCGGCCATCCTCATCTACCAGAAGCTGCGCTGCAACCGCGACCCAGAGCATCCGCTCACGGTCATCGCCTCCTGTGAGGATTCCGCCGACGTCGACCTCGTCCTCGACGCGCTGGCCTCGGAGGTCTCACCCACCTCGGTGAGCGAACTGTCCCTGTCCCCGCATTCCCGACACTGAGCCACCCACCCCACCGACTTCCGAATCTTCTGACGACAATAAGGTGCTTCTTCCATGTTCTCTCTGCCTTGGCTCGAACTCAGTCGCTTCAAACGGCACACGATCACTCGTCTGGCGATCATCGTCGTCGCCATCATCCCCGCGATCTACGGTGGTCTGTACCTGGCCTCCAACTGGGCTCCGACCGACAACCTCGACAAGCTCCAGGCTGCTGTGGTCAACACGGACGAAGGTGCCGAGCGCCCGAACTCGGACGGTGAGAAGCTCCACGCCGGAGATGAGCTCGTCGAGCAGATCACCCCCGAAGGTGAAGGCGGATTCGACTGGCAGGAGACATCGCTGAAGGAGGCCAACGACGGTCTCGCGGAAGGCAAGTACTTCGCGGTCCTCGAGATCCCGTCGAACTTCTCCCAGCGACTCGTCTCGACCGGGGGAGACGACCCGGAACAGGCCGGTCTGAACCTGCGCACCGACGACGCCCACAACTTCATCGTGGGCCAGATGGCTGGAACGATTCTCAACGAGATCAAATCGGGGCTCAACGAGACCACCACGGCCGAGTACGTCTCTGAGGTCTACCTCGGCTTCAACGACATCCACTCCTCGACAGAGCAGGCCGTCGACGGTGCCTCACAGCTCAACGACGGCGCGGTCGACCTGCACGAGGGAACCGGTGAGCTCTCCGACGGTGCGCATACCCTGGACAAGGGAGTCGGTACGCTGCAGACCGGCATCGGCGACCTCGACGACGGTGCGGGAAAGCTCGTCAAGGGCAGCGAAGACCTCAAAACCGGTGCCGACACGCTGGCCGAGTCCACTGCCGAGGCCAAGGACGGTGCGAAGAAGCTGTCGGCCGGCGCGGGTCAGGTCGCCGATGGAACCTCGCAGCTGCGTGACACCGCGGACGAGGTGACGGACAAGGCCGAGGACCTGCGGGATCGGGCCGACGATCTCGTCGAGGGGGCGCGACCCAAGCTGAACCAGGCGGAGGACGACTTCGACTCGGCGCGCAAGACGGTCCGCGGCGACATGGATGACCGAGTAGCGCAGCTGCGCGAAGACTACCCCGACGATCCGAATGTGGCGAAGCTCGCCGACGACATGGACAACCTCGGCGGAGACCTGGACAAGGCCCACGGGCGGGCTTCGAAGGCGGCAGATGAGGCTAAGGACCTCGAGGATCCGGTCAAGAACGCCGTTGACGACGTCATGGGCAAGATCAGGGAGGCCGACAAGAAAATCGGCACGCTCGATGACGGTGCGCAGAAGGTGGCCACCGGAGCCGACGACCTGCATTCCGGACTCATCAAACTCGACGCCGGTGCAGGCGACCTGGCTAAGGGCGCCGGCGACCTCAACGACGGCGTCATCGCGCTCAAGGACGGCACCGAGGAGGCCAAGACGGGCGTCGCCGATCTCAAGGACGGATCCTCGCAGCTTGCCGACGGCTCAGACGAACTCGACACGGGCGCGAAGAAGCTCGTCGACGGCTCGGGAGAACTCGCGGACAAGCTCGCCGAGGGGCTCAAACAGATTCCGACCTATGACAAGTCCGACCGTGAGAATCGTTCGGACGTCGTCGCTGTGCCTGTCGATGCCGAGAAGCTCGAGGACAACGCCGTGGACGCCTACGGTGAGGGCCTCGCCGCCTTCTTTGCCTCCCTCGCCCTGTGGATCGGCGGCATGATCACCTATATGGTCATCAATGCGATCCCCTATCGTGCGCTGATGTCATCAGCGAAGTCTTCCCGAATCGCGTGGGCGGGCTACGTGCCGGGCCTCCTGTTCGGGGTAGCCCAAGTGGCGGTGCTCTATGGAGTGCTCACCTTCGCCCTCGACTTCTCCGCCGGCAGTTGGGTGTGGACCCTGCTGTTCTCGATCCTCGTGGCGGCCAGCTTCCACGCGGTCCACCAGCTCTGCGTCGCGGCCTTGGGCGGTGTCGGCCGGCTCATCGCCCTGGTCCTGCTCATGGTCCAGATCGCCTCGGCGGGCGGCACCTATCCGGTGGAGACGGCACCTGGCATATTCCAGATCATCTCGCCCTTCCTGCCGATGACGCACGCGGTCAACGGCCTGAGGACCCTGATCGCCGGCGGGGACATGCTCATCGCCGCGCAGTCAGCAGTCATCCTGTTGCTCATGACCGCGATCTGCCTGGTGGCAACCATGTTCGTGTGCGGCCGAAAGCGGATGGTTACGCTCACCCAGCTGCATCCGAGCCTGTCGCTGTAGAGCTCATCCCTCGCCGAGGCGGCGGTGCGTCGGCGGCGCGCACCACCGTTCCGGTCGAGCGGGCAAGCCGGCGAGAAGAGACGATCAGTCGTCATCGAAATATCGCAGGTAGCGCTGGGGGTCATGGAGGAAGCGCCTCCAATGGTCGACCATGTCGAGACGATCCCAGTCGGATTCGCGCAACCCCCATTCGCCGACCTCGACGAGCTTGGCCCCCTCTGCGCGTGCGAGGACGGGGGAGTGGGTGGCCATGACGGTCTGCAGCCCCGCACGATCCCGCGCTCGGATGAGTTGCAGCAGGGTGAGTGAGGCGGTGAAGGACAGCGCGCTCTCCGGTTCGTCGAGGACCCACAGCCCTAAGTCCATGAACTTCCCCGCCAACATCTCGATGAACATCTCACCGTGTGACTGCTGCGAATAGTGGTGGCCGCGGCCGGCGCCGATCTCCATCAGATAGGCCATGTTCTCGTGCATGGTTTCGGCGCGGAGGAAGAATGCGCCGCGTTTTGAGGCAGCTCCACGCACAACCTGCACGTGTTCGCTCAACTCCGGGACTGCCTCGGCGTGTTCGCGCACTTCCCATCCTGTACCACCCCCGTGCGGGAGGTCGAGGGCGGTGGCCAGTGCTTCGATGAGCGTGGACTTGCCCGATCCGTTCTCGCCGACGAAGACGGTCGTCCGTTCGAACTCGAAGCCCTCCAGGAAAGCCCTGACAGCTGGAAGGTCACGCAGCCATGGGCTGAGCTCTGGCGGAGAGTGCGCATGTTTGGTCACCGACCGCAGTGGCAGATCTACCCGGGAGTCCATAACGCCGACTGTAGGCGTCGGCACGGACATGACACCGTGGGCGCGACGGAGAGACGAGTGGAGACGGTGGGGGCACCTAGCGAGTACGAGAGCGGATCACAGCACCCTGGCTTATAGGTGGGACCAGCAAATATACTGACGAGATGGATCAGCGAGCAATCGCGCTGCTGCGTCAGCACGGATGGAATCCAGGAGACATTCTCGGGGCAGGTATGGAAGGCACAGTCATTGAACTGTCCCGCGATGAAGTCGCAAAGATCTGGCATGGCCGGAATCCAGCAGACCTCCAGCCACTATTGCGCTTCGGGTCGGCATTGGAACAGTCGCCGATACCCTTCCGTTGTTCACGCGTAATAGCCATCGTGGAAGATGAAGATCTCACAGTCACCATTGAGCAGAAGGTACCCGGGCGATCCTTGCGCGCCGACGCATTGCCGAACGCCCCGCTGGTTGCACACGAAGAGATTCGTCTCATGGGCGATGCGCTGGCTGGACTCTCCCAGGCAACCGCCGGTGATCTGAGCGTTCTACCCATCCTCCCCATGGAGAAGCCGTTTTCTCACACAAGCCGATTCGGAGTCTCGTTGGCACATCTCACTGAGCGACGGTTTGCAAGGCGACCGGAATTGCTGCGTCAAGAGATCGGCGAAATCGACGCGCTCGTCACAGAGCTTCTGAGCAGATTGCGAGACCTCCCCGAGACCGACTCGAAATGTCTGATCCACGGTGATCTGATCCCCGCCAACGTACTGATAGAAGACGGCGAAGTCACCGGACTCATAGATTTCGGGTTCCTGACCACCGTCGGCGACCCGCAGTTCGACGCCGCGATCGCTGCAAGCAGCTTCGATATGTATGGGCCCAACGCCCGTCAATCGGAACAAGCGCTCTCGGCTGTGTTCAGCGCTCGGTTCGGGCATAACCCTGAGATCTATAACCTGTATCGCGCTGCATATGCGGTGATCACGAACGCTTATTTCGCCATTGACAGTCAGGACGGACACTTCCAGTGGTGTGTGGAGATGCTCAAGCGCGAAGACATCAGGAACTCAATAGCGGAGCCCCTCGACACCTAGGCTCTACCCGAACGCAAGCCGAGCGGCCAGGACCACCAAAACCACAGCGATGGCGATGTCGAGGACCTGCCACACCCGCGGCCTGGCGAGGTAGCGTGAGAGCCCACGGGCGCCGTAGCCGATGCCGAGGAACCACGTGAGAGATCCGAACATCGCCCCGATCGTGAACGGCAAAGCTCCGCCCGCGCCCTGCTGATTCGCCAGGTTGCCGAGCATGACGACAGTGTCGAGGTAGACCCCGGGGTTGAGGAAGGTCAGTGCCAGAGTCGTTGCGATGATGGACTTCAGGCTGCGCTGGTGTGTGTCCGCTTCGAGTCCCGAGGCTGCACGTGCCGAACGCAGGCTGCCCCACGCGTACCAGAGCAGATAGGCCACACCCAGCCACCGCATAATCTCCAGAGCCCACGGTGCCAGCAGCACAATCGCGCCGATGCCCACGGTGCCCGATCCGATGAGCAGAACGTCAGCGAGGATGCAGATCGTGAGCACCACGCCGAGGTGTTCGCGCCGAATCCCCTGTCGCAGGACGAGAGCGTTCTGCGGTCCGACTGCGATGATGAGCGACCAACCGGCGAGGGTTCCGCTGATGAGATGAGTGAGCACCTGAAAAGACTATGATGCGAATCGAGATAAGAAAAACAAAAGAATCTTCATGTGATGCACAATTGCTTCATGAACATCGATCACGTCAAAGCCCTCGCCGCCGTCGTCGACGAAGGCACGGTGGAAGGCGGAGCCTTCGTCCTCGGCGTCACACCGTCGGCGACGAGTCAGCGCATTCGCACTCTCGAGTCCCGCATCGGGCAGGTGCTCATCCGCCGCACGAACCCCATCACCGTCACCGAGGCGGGGGAGGCGGTGCTGAAATATGCGCGGGAGATCGAGCTCCTCGAGTCCGAAACCATGGACCGTCTCCATGGCATCGACGTCGGGGCCTCGGATGGGGTCGGTGCCGCCCCGGCCCACGGACGCAGGAGGGTCCCGACGGTGCTGCGGATCGGGGTCAACGCAGACTCGCTGGCGACCTGGTTCCGCCCGGTCTTCGCCGAGGTGGCGAAGTGGGACGATATCGTCATTCGCATCGAGGTTGCCGACCAGAACGTTGCCCTGCCCCTGCTGACTTCGGGGGAGGTGCTCGGCACCATCACCTCTGCGGCCTCCGGGGGCTACGGCACTCAGGTGCAGAGGCTCGGGTCCATGCGCTACGTCGCCGTCGCGTCGAAGGGGCTCCTGAGCAGACACCGTGGGCTCGGCGGTCAGGCCGGGTCCGGTGAGATCAGGCCCGGTACCGACGCCGAGGTGGACCTCGGGTCCCTGCCGATGGTGAATTTCGGTAAGGACGATGATCTGCAGTTCGCCTTCCTGCGCAGGGTGGGGATCACCAGCATCCCTCCGATGTCAGTCGTGCCCAGCTCCTCGGAATTCGCAGTCGCGGTCGAGGCCGGGGTCGGCTGGGGGCTGATCCCCATCATGCAGCTGGGAGACCTCAGCGATGACCTCGTGCCGATCTCGGCGGATCCGACCATCGACGTGGACCTGTACTGGCATCACTGGAATCTCGCTTCTGAGAAGCTCGGTCGACTCACCGAGGCTCTCCATCAGGCCGCAGCCCAGATGAGGTGAGTCCGCGTTCGGTCAGAGAGCGAGGGCATTCGTTCGAATGCCGGTCGCATCCTAGACGGCTCGGCCGCTTGGTTCGAGTACTTTCGCGATCAGCCACCTGAGCTGATCGAGCGCGGCATCGACGGTGACGCGCTCGGGAGTCACGATCGAGTGCAGAGCCAGCCCGTCGAGCATGGTGAATAGCGCAACGGAGGTGGAAGCCACCTCGGCGGGGTCGATATGCCCCTCCGCGGCCAGGATCCCAAGCCAGCGATGCAGGCACTCGTAGGTGAAATCGTGGCCGTACTCGAGGAGCCTGCGGGTCACCGCGCGGCGCTCGGGCCCGAGGGCACTGATGTGCATCGTGAGCCACAGCTCGAGCTGCATATCGCGGTGCTCGTGGGTGGGGAGGAATTGCGCGCAGCACTCGAAGAGACGATCTGCTGGATCCAGCTCGGAATCAGAGATCGAGAAGTCTTTGACCGCTGTCTTCATGGAACCGCGAGCGATTGCTTCGTGCAGATCGGCCTGGGTGGGGAAGTAGTGACGCAACGTCGAAGCACCGATTCCGGCCTCCCTGGCGACTGCCCGCACGCTGAGGTTGGTCTGTCCGGGTGGGGACTGTTCGGCCAAACGGATTGCCGCAGTGATGATGTCATCGCGTCGGGACAATACTGCTCCTCTCGGTCTCGCACAGCAGTGCCGGTTCCTGTATAGTACAGCGTACTGGCACGCTGTGCCAGATGGCAGGGTCCTTCCGTCGAGATTGGCCATGACCCTCCGTGCAGCGCCTCGACCGTGACTCCGCCCTAGTGAAAATGGAGCCCCAGAATGATCGAAAGCATCCAGGAATTCGCCGGATCGATCCCCGACTGGCTGCAGTGGGCAGGCATCATACTCGTCTCGGCAATCCCTTTCGTCGAGTCCTACTTCGGCTCCGTCATCGGCGTCGCGATCGGCTTGCACCCGGTCGTCGCGATCCTCATGGCGATCATCGGAAACGTGGCCTCGATGCTCGCATTCGTCTACGGTGCCGGAGCCATCCGCGACAAAGCGAGGAAGAACAGGGACAAGAGCGAAGAGCCCTCGCAGAAGCGCCAGCGGCTCAAGCGCATGTTCGACAAGTTCGGTGTGCCTGGAGTTTCGCTGTTGGGACAGACCCTGCTGCCTTCGCAGATCACCTCGGTGGCGATGGTCGGCTTCGGTGCCAATCGCAACGCCGTGGCGTTCTGGCAGATCATCTCGATCATCCTGTGGGGTGTGCTCTTCGGCGTCCTCGCCACCTTGGGCATCGAACTCGCACTGCGCTGACAGCTCGGTCGCGCGAACTCGACGAGCCTGCGTCAGTGGCGACATCTAGACTGTGCCCATGACCGAATCCACCCCGACTGCAACGACCATCGACGCCGACGAATTCGCCGTTCAGGCTCAGCACATCCTGGCCGAGCTCACTGCGAATCCCGACGCCCAGTTCCGCGACGGCCAGCTCGAATCGATCCGCGACCTCGTCGTGGAGAAGAAGAGGGTCCTCGTGGTCCAGCGGACCGGGTGGGGCAAGTCGGCCGTGTACTTCGTGGCGACGAGGATGCTCCGGGCAGCAGGCACCGGTCCCAGCCTGATCATCTCTCCGCTGCTGGCTCTCATGCGCGACCAGATCGCCGCTGCCGAACGCGCCGGAGTCCGCGCAGCCAGCCTCAACTCCTCCAACGTCACCGAGTGGGACACTGTCCTCGACGACCTCAGAGCCGGCAGCCTCGACGTTCTACTCGTCTCACCCGAACGGCTGAATAATCCCCAGTTCCGCGACGAAGTCCTGCCACAGCTCCTGGCCTTCCTCGGCCTCATCGTCGTCGACGAAGCGCACTGCATCTCCGACTGGGGCCACGACTTCCGCCCCGACTACCGACGGATCGGACACATTCTGGCCGAACTGCCGGGCAACACCCCTGTCCTCGCCACAACAGCCACCGCCAATTCCCGCGTCGTCACCGACGTCGCCGAACAGCTCGGCCACGACACCACCGTCGTCCGCGGCGAACTTGCCCGTGACTCTTTGAAGCTGGGCGTTCTGCCCGGCCTCGACGCGAGTGGCCGTATCGCCTGGCTGACTTCCCACCTCGGCGATTTCACCGGCTCGGGAATCATCTACACACTCACGGTCAGCGCCGCCGAGGACATCACCCGTATCCTGCGCGATCAAGGGCACGAGGTCCGCGCCTACACGGGCCGCACCGATTCGGAAGAGCGAGCGGAACTCGAGCAGCAGCTCAAGGACAACCAGATCAAGGCGCTCGTGGCGACCTCAGCGCTGGGCATGGGCTTCGACAAACCCGACCTCGGATTCGTCATCCACATCGGAGCCCCATCGTCCGCCGTCGCCTACTACCAACAGGTCGGCCGCGCCGGCCGCGCAACGGACTCCGCCGATGTCCTGCTCCTGCCCGGTGCAGAAGACCAGGAGATTTGGAACTACTTCGCCACCGCCTCGATGCCCAGTCAGTCCGATGCCAACGCCGTGCTTCAGGCCCTCGCCGAGGCGGACGGCCCCCTGTCCGTGGCCCGTTTGGAGACCCTTGTCGGCACCAAACGCACCCGTCTTCAGCTGCTGCTGAAGACGCTCGAAGTCGAAGACGCCGTGACCAAGATCAAGGGCGGATACGTTTCGACCGGGCGCGGATGGGTTTATGACCAGGAGCGCTACGAAAAGGTCGCCGCGGTGCGCGCTGCCGAAGCGCAGGCGATGCTCGACTACGAGTCCACGCGCGAGTGCCGGATGGAGTTCCTCATCCGACAGCTCGACGACCCAGAGCCCAAACCCTGCGGGCGCTGCGACAACTGTGCCGGAGTCTGGTGGTCGGCCGAGATTTCAGACGCGAACAGGCAGGCAACGGCAGGAACTCTGCATCGCATCGGTCTGCCCATCGACCCGCGCAGCACCTGGCCCAGCGGAATGGCCAATATCGGGGTTCCGCTCAAGGGTCGCATTCCGGCCGGAGAGTTGGCTGTCGAAGGGCGGGCCATCGCACGGCTGAGCGATCTGGGGCAGGGGCAGACTCTGCGATCATTCCTCGCCCCGGATGCTCCCGATGCCGAGGTGCCCGCGCAGATCGGCAAATGGTGCCTCGAGGTCCTCGGCCAGTGGGACTGGGAGATCCGGCCCGAAGTCGTCGTATCGGTGCCGAGTGCGCGCAGGCCGACGACCGTGAGGTCGCTGGCCGCGAACCTGGCTTCGGCCGGCAGGCTCATCGACGGGGGAGAGCTGCTGCAGGTTCATGACCACGGCAGCCCCGAGGTCAACAGCGCCTTCCGGGTGAAGGATCTCTACGATGCGTTCGTGGTCCCGCCTGAGGTCGAAGAGACAGTGGCCGGAAAGGCGGTGCTTCTCGTCGACGACGAGGTCGTCTCACGGTGGACAATGGCGGTCGGGGCGCGACTGCTCAGGCAGGCGGGGGCAACTGCGGTACTGCCGTTCGCACTCGCACTGCGTGCCTGAGGACGATCATACGAATCGATCTCGCATCCGAATCTCACGGATGGGCTGGTCACCTCAGGGCTGCCCGGACGTCCTTGACCAGAGTGGGGGCCCTCCACTGGCTGACCTCTGAGGCCCACCGTCTCCATGGGTAGGCGAGTCGGACGAGATAGTAGTTGACGTATTCGATGACTCCGAACGCCCAAACGAGGGCCACGACGACCGTGGCGGTCGCCCCGGAAGGTGCATTGACGATCACACCGACCAGACCCGTGATCAGGACGACCGGGGTGAACAGTCTCAATCCGCGAAAGCACCGCCCGGGCATGTGCGGCATTCGGTCCCGGGCGGCCTGGACCTTGCCGACGGGCATCCGGGAGCGCAGCTGAGAGAATCGATCACTCACGGATTCTGCTGGAGCTGGAACGTCGCCCCTTCCGGATCGGTGACGGTGGCGATGCGACCATACGGTGAGTCTTCGGGACCGGCGAGCAGCTTGCCACCTAGTTCGGCCACCCTGGTTGCGGTGGCATCGGTGTTCTCGACGTTGATGTAGTCACGCCAGAAGGACACCTGGGTCCATTCGCTGGCGTCGCAGATGCCGGCCACAGCGTTCTCATCGGCGCCATGTGTCGAATACGGGAACCCCTCCATCGCCACGATATCGAAGGAGAAGACGCTGCGATAGAACTCCTGCGCGACGGGATAGTTGCGCGTCATGAGCTCGAACCACACCGGAGTCCCGGGAGTGAGCGGGGTGTCGAACCCGGTGAACTCGCCGGGCTGCCACATGCCCACACCGGCACCGGTGGGGTCGGTGATGACAGCCATCTGTCCCAGCGGTCCGACGGACATCGGTTCGGCGATGGGGGCCGCACCAGCGGTGAGTGCTGCCGCATAGGTGTTCGCGATGTCATTGGTATGCAGGTAGGTCGTCCACATCGCCGGGATCATCGGGTTCGGAGTGCCGTCCATGTTCATGGCCCGCATAGCGCCGCCGACAGCTGCTCCGTCCTTTGTGATCATGTTGTAGTGGCCGAAGTCAGGTCCCTGATCTTCGAACTTCCACCCGAATATCTCGGTGTAGAACTTCGTCGTGGACTCGAAGTCGTGGCAGGTGTAATCGATCCAGACTGGCTGTCCTTCACGGAGATTCTCAGGCATTGCGGCTCCTCATCATTGCGGTCGGCATAGTGTGATCAGTGCCAGTTCCTGGTGAACTTGGCGAAGTAGTCATACATCGTGGCTTGCAGCAGAGGCCCGAAGGTCACACGCTTAACCCCCAGGTCCTGCAGCTGAGAGAGGTCGAGTTCGTCGGGCACGGCACCCTTGACCGGGTGGGCAGTGACATTCAGCGGCAGTCTCACCTGCGACAGTACGGTTTTGAGAGTCTCGGTGTTCGGCAGCCTGACGGGATAGACGGAATCCGCACCGGCCTCGGCGCACAGGTTGAGGCGTCGGATCGCCTCGGCGGTGGGATCCTCGAAATCATCGGGATTCTTGAACACATCGGTGCGGGCATTGATGACCACGTGCACCCGTTGCGCGTCAGCGGCGCGACGCAGGTCGCCGATGTACTCGGCATGCTCCTCGGCGCTGCGCAGTCGTCCTTCGCTGTGGACGGTGTCCTCGATGTTGACGCCCACAGCGCCGGCCTCGAGGAGCCCGGCGATGAGATCCGGCGCCGCAGTGTCGTAGCCGGATTCCAGATCGGCGCTGACCGGCACATCCACAGAGCCGCACACGCGGGCGATCCCCGCCAGTGCCTGGCTGAGGCTCATGGTCTCGCCGTCCCCGGAGCCCACGGAGTCGGCGAGAGGATGGGAGCCGATGCTCAGGGCCTCGAATCCGTCATTGACCATGGCCTGGGCTGACCAGGCATCCCACACTGTCGGCAGGACGATCGGACGATCCTGATGATGGGCTTCGAGTAGAGCGGAGGCGCGTTCAGCAAGAACAGAGAAATCGGTCATGTCCAACACTGTTCCATCGATTGCTGGCTACGATCCAGTAATCTGGCGAGTTCACCCGAAGGTTTCAGGCTTATTCACACAGTGATCGTGGCTCTGATATTCTTTAGTGAACAATGTACACAAAATAAGATTCCGGCACGTGGGCCGGTTGAGGAGGGTCATGAAGGTGCTCATTCTGGCCCCGGGGTCCTGGGGCGACGTTTCACCGGCGATCAGAATCGCCGTAGACCTCATTGCCGACGGGCACACGGTCACCATGGTCGTCCATGCCGACTATGCGGCGGCGGTGGAACGATCCGGGTGCGCCGCTGCACGATACACAGCTGCCCTCACGCCTCCTCCGTCCGCGGATGGAGACGTCGGTCCGGGTGTACGGGGGTACCTCGATCACCTGCGCGGCTACATGATGGACCACGCTGAAGCCGCCCTCATGGAAGTACGTGCAGGCGCCATCGACGTAGTGCTCACCAACCCCATCTCGCCCTTCGGCCACGACATCGCCGAAGCTCTCGGCATCCCATCGGCCGAAGCACTGCTCCAGCCATCGAAGCCGAGTCGGGCCTATCCGCCGATGATCGCTTCGACGATCGACTTCGGACCCCTTCTCAACCGTCCGATCGGACGCGTGGTGCAGAGAGTACCCGCGCCCTACGTCCCTGCAGTGGCATGGGTTCGGCAACAACTGGGCCTGCCTGCGAAGAAGTTCGCCACAGCTCTGAACGAACGAGCACGAGCTGCGGTGCCCGTCCACCATGGCATCAGCCCCGTCGTCTTCGAGCGCCCGAGCGATTGGCCTCAGCACCTGAGCCTCGACGGCTTCTGGTGGCCGGTCGACGATGAAGAGTGGACCGCACCGACCGAACTCGCAGACTTTCTCGCCAGCGGGCCGCCTCCCGTGCTCGTGACCATGGGCAGCGTTCCAGAGGGCAGCCGAGCCGCGGATGCGCTGTCCGAGTTCGTGTCCTCGACCCGCCATCGTGTCATCGTCCAGGGTGCGGCCGGTCCCATTCTCGCCGAGGCGGCTCCCGGCCGGGTTGTCACCGCGGGCCCGGTGCCCCACTCCTGGCTGCTGCCGCAGGTTGCGACAGCGACCCACCAGGCCGGTGCGGGAATCACCGCGGCCTGCCTGCGTGCCGGAATTCCGAGCGTCCCATTCCCTCAGCACACGGATCAGTTCTTCTGGGCGCGGACCGCCGCACGGCTCGGAGTCGCAGCACCATTGAGCAATCGCAGAGTGACTCCCAGCAGACTGCACTCCAGTGTGGAGTCGGTGACCGGGTCGGGAGAGATGCTCCGAGCCGCGACCACGATTGCGAAGTCGCTGGAAAGATCCGAGCACGAACAGGGCGAGAGCACCCTGGCACTGCGACGCTGGATCGCCGAGCCTTCCACGCCATGTGCAGGAGGGCGGCGGTGACTGAGGGAAAGGTCGGCAGGCCCCCTCGCCTGGACCGGTTGGGCATCGCACGAGCGGCCATCGCCTTGGCTGACCGGACGAGCCTGCCGCACGTCACGATGCGGGCCCTGGCCGCAGAGATCGGGAGCGCGCCAGCCGCCCTCTATCGGCATGTCGACGACAGGAACGGACTCGTCGCTCTCATGATCGACGAGGTGCTGGCAGAACGGACCGCAGTTGAGGCAAAGGGTTCCTGGCAGGCCGATCTCTCCGCATTCGCCGCCGGAATATTCGCTCTCCACCGCGCGCACCCCTGGCTGTCGACAGGGGTGCTGCCGGAGACGATGGGACCCGGCATCGCCGAGGTGATGGACGAGGCCATCGGTCTGCTGGCCTCTCATTCGGCCCCGGTAGGACGGAAATACTCCGCCATCGCGGTGCTGCTCGAACTCGTCGCCGGACATGCCCGAACAGCGGCACGACTGGAAGGGTCGGCAGCCGTCATCGTCGAAGATGCTGGCCGGTCAGGCTCAGTCCGAGAGGCGGGCCACGGTGCTGACGAAGACTATGCGACTGCGGTGATCATTGCGGCAGTGGGCGGGATTCTCAATTCCGAGGACCTCTGAGCTATCACTCACAGTCTTGGCGTCCGCGGCGGCTCCTCACGTCGATCACCGGTGGCTTCGAACGCCGCAGCGAGTTCGATGAGCTTCGAGTCATCCCAGCCGCGGCCTGAGATCGTCAACCCGATGGGAATCCCGGTGTCGGCCATTGTGCCCATGGGCACCGTCACCGAGGGGA
>JAKDSA010000009.1 GCA_030457025.1 Brevibacterium sp.
CCAGGGTCTGGATTCCGGCCCAGGTGCAGAACATCGCCGTCTCCGAGGCATTGAGTTTCGCCATGGCCGCCGCGGCGGTGACCTTCTCCCGCGGCACCGCATCACCCGCATCGATCATCCGAGCCGCATTGAGGACCTGCAGCCAGGCGGAATCGATGCGCGCGGCCATGTCTGCAAGCCGGAAGGCCACAGCCTGGTGATCGATGATCGGTGTGCCGAACTGTATGCGTTCACGCGCATAGTCGCGGGCATATTCGTAGGCGGCCCTGGCCGTGCCCAATGACGCTGCACCGAGGACCACACGGGAGATGTCGAAGGTGCGCATCAGCCCGTAGAAGCCCTGCCCCTCCTCGCCGAGGCGGTTGTGACTCGGCACGAACGCATCGGAGAAGAAGATCTCCCGGCACACGATCGCACGCTGGCCCATCTTCTTCATCGGCGCCCCGAACTCCATACCCTCGGTGCCGTGTGGCAGGAGGAAGGCCGTGACCCCGCGCGAGCGCTGAGCAGGATCGGTCTTGGCGAAGACGACATACCCCTCAGCCAGTCCGGCGTTGGAGATCCAGACCTTCTGCCCGTTGAGCAGGTATCCGCCCTCGACAGGCTCGGCCCTGGTGGTGATCGAGGCGGAGTCGGACCCCGAACCCGGTTCGGTCGTCGCCAGAGCGGTGAAGACCGGGTCTGGCCCGGTCAGGGGACGCAGCCAGGTTTCCTTCTGTTCCTCGGTGCCCAGCGCCAGGACCGGATCGGCGAAGAAGCCGTTCGAGCACAGCAGGTTTCCGATGCCGGGATCCCCGAAGCACAGCTGCTCCTGGACGAGGCATTGGGTGAAGACGTCGGTGAAGCCACCGCCCCCGTACTCCTCGGGGATCATGAAATCGGTGATGCCCACGCGTGCCGCCTCGCGGAACAGCTCAACCGGGGACTCGGTGTCCGCCTCGTCGACGCCCGGACCTGCCGGGCGGATCTTGTCCTTCGCAAACGTGCGGCACAGTTCGATGATGTCATTCTGCTCGTCGGTCAGCGGCCAGGATGTGTAGCTCATGTCAGGTCCCTCTCTTCGTTCGCAGCCGCCTGCTCGGTTGGCCGCGTCTGCCGGGATCGGCCCAGCATGTCCGTGGCGGCTCGGGAGTCCTCGGTCATATGGATGAGGGTCGGGCCTGCGAAGTCCTCGGCCTGCCTCAGCGCCGAGTGCAGCTGGGTCTGCGTCTCGACGTGGAGACCGCGAGCGCCCATCGACTGAGCTAGGGCCGGGAAGTCGGGGCCCAGCAGTGCCACACCCGCAGGAGTGTCACCGCGATCGGCCATCTCATTGCGAATCTCCCCGTAGCCGCCGTTGTCGACGATGATGAGTGACAGTGATGCTCGTGCCTGCACTGCTGCGGCGAGTTCGGCGATCGTGAACATCGCGCCCCCGTCGCCCTCGATCGCCACGACCCGGGCTTCGGGGACGGCGAGTTTCGCACCGATCCCCGCCGGCAGCCCGTACCCCAGGGTTCCTGCGCCTGCCGGGTAGAGGAAGCGGTCACCTCGGCGAGCTTTCCATCCGGTCTGGACTCCGTAATAGCAGCACATCGCGGAATCGGCGGCGACGATGACCGGTGAGGCCGCCGAGGTGGTGTAGTCATTCAGCCCGCCGCACAGCTGTGCCCAGGGTGCGCCTTCAACCTCGGCCGCGGCCGTGATCGTGTCCTGCCAACCGCGCAGCCACTGGCTTGCCGCCTGTGAGAGGCTGGGCGATCTGGCCTGGCGCAGCTGGTGCGTCAGCGCAATCGTCGAGTCCTTCGCGTCGGCTGGGATGGGGTGGGTGACGCGGGCGTTGCGCAGCATCTGGACCTCGTCGAGGTCGATGCGGACAACCGTGTCCGGCAGAGGCAGCGGCTCGGGCCAGAAATCACTGGGAGCAAGTTCCGTGCCGATGGCGACGACGGCATCAGCAGCACTGAGCAGTTCCGGCAGCGCTTCGAGGACTCCGATGGCGCCGAGGTTGTTCTCGAAGTCATCGTCGATCGTTCCCTTTGCGTTCGAGGACAGGATGACCCCGGCGCCGAGCGCCTGGGAGAGCTCTGCGATCTCTTCCCCGGCGCTGCGGGCGCCGGCACCGACGATGAGGAGAGGGCGCTGGGAGCCGGCCAGCGCCTCGGCGGCGGACCTGATGGCCGACGGTTCCGGTGCCGGCACGGACCGGGTCACTGCCGGGTGCAGCCAACCGGGTCCTCTCGCCTCGATGAGGTCGAGCGGGATCTCGATGTAGGCGGGACGGGTGCGCCCGGTTCGCATACTCGACAGCGCCTGTCCGACTGCCAGGGACACCTCACCGGGGCTGGTCACCCGGTGGCTGCCTCCCAGGACAGCTTCGACGGCCTGGCCCTGGTTGCGCACCTCGTGGAGCAGTCCGTTTCCGCGACCGGGGTGGGTCAGTGGCATGCCGGGGCTGACGAGCAGGACCGGGACCGAATCGGTGAATGACTGCAGCAGCGCGGTCAGCGCGTTGAACACTGCCGGCCCCGTCGTCGTGACAACGACCTGCACCTCGCCGGTGACGCGGGCCGCGCCGTCGGCCATGTACCCGGCTCCCTGCTCGTGCCGAGGTGAGACGATGTCGATGCCCTCGACTGCCAGCTGCGCGAAGATCTCAAGATTGTGGGTCCCGGGGATGCCGAAGACCCGCGTGATTCCCTCGGCTCTCAGCGCACGGGCCAGATGTGCCCCGCCGGTGATCTCACTCTGTTCCTCTGTCATAGTGGCTCCTTCTCGCCATTTCGGTCACTGTCGGTGCTGCTGGTGCTGCTGGTCCTATCGTCGTCGCCGATGTCACGGTCACGGTCGCTGTCGCTGTCGCTGTCTTCACTGTCGTTGACCGGATCTGTCACGACCAGTGCGTCGACCGCAAGCGCCCCAACGGGGGTGACGCGGACCGGATTGATCTCGATCTCCTGGATCTCATTGCTGCCCGCAATCAGGCGGGAGACCGAGACGATGATTTGGGCCAGTTCGTCGAGGTCGGCTGCCGGCTTCCCCCGCCATCCGGTCAGCAGCCGATAGCATGTCAGCCGCGAGACCATGTCGAGAGCTTCCGCGTGCGAGACCGGTGCCAGCTCGAGCCAGGTGTCACCGTAGAGCTCTGTCTCGGTTCCTCCGGCCCCCACCATCACAATGGGCCCGAAGTTCTCGTCCCGTCGTCCGCCGACGAGGATCTCGACGACCTCTTTGCGGGTGTCCATCTCCTCGACGATGTACTCGCCCTCGCCGAGCCGGGCCACCATCTCCGCATGGGCGCCTTCGAGTGCTGCGGTGTCGCCGAGCCCGAGGGCGATCGCGGCGAGTTCGGTTTTGTGGGCGGGCCACCCGGCCTTGAGCACGAACGGCGGTGTCAGGCTGGAGCCGGACATCACCTCGGCGAGCGTGGTTCCGCGGCTGAGGGTCACTGCCCGCGGCACGGGCACCCCGGCCGCGGAGATCGTGTCCCGGGCCGCACCGTACCCGGTCCCCCAGGGCGTGACCGGGCCCGATTGCTCCAGGGCTTCGGTGATGCGCCCGGCGTGCGAGGCGTAGAAGCCGGCGCCGGCAACGACACGCATGACCGAATCGATCGAGGTGTAGACGGGAATCGAGTTCTCCCATAGTGCTGCCACGGCGCGCGAATCGGCGCTCATCGAGTGGACGATGAGGGGTTTGCGGTGGCCGCGCACGATCGCACCCAGCCGGTCCACTTCGGCCAGCTCTGCCTCGAGGAGAGCAGGGATGTCCTCGCCGTAGCAGCCGAAGTACCCGCTGAGGATGACTGCGTGAAGCGCCCCATCGGCCAGGAGCTCGTCGACGAGGCGTGAGTGCACCGACAGGTCCGCCTCCCCCGCCCCGTCGAGGTCGATCGGGTTGTCGATGTGCCCGGCCTGCGGGAGGTGGGCTTCGACGCGGGTGCGGGTGGCGGCGTCGAGGACATCGACGCGCAGCCCATGGGACTCCGCTCGGTCCGCCGCGATCGCGCCCTGCCCACCGGAGTCGGAGATGATGGCGATCCTCCTGCCCTCAGGCAGCCAGGATGTGGCGAGGAAACCGGCGAGTTCAACGGCCTCACCGGGGGTGGAGAGTCGGATGGCACCGGCGGCTCGGCAGGCGGCATCGACCGTGTCCATCGCCGAGGTGAGCGATCCGGTGTGTGATCTCGCGAGCCTGGCCCCGGCGTCCGATTGGCCCGTGGTGAGGATCATTGTGGGCTTTCCGGCCGCGCGCAGTGCCTGCATGGCCGAGACCAGGGCGCTGCCGCCGGTGAAGGATTCGAGGTAGAGAACGACCTGTGTGGTGTCGGCATCGTCGACGAGGGTGTTCAGGATCTCTGCCGCCCGGACGTCGGACTGCCCGCCGATGGAGGCGAAACGTGAGATCCCGAGTCCGCTGCGTGCGGAGAGGGTGGCGATCTCCGTTCCCAATTGACCGCTCTGCGTCACCACAGCCAGAGAGCCTGGGGTGAAGTTTCCCCAGGCCAGAAGGAGATCGTTGCCCGAATCGACGACGCCCAAGGATGAGGGGCCGATGAGACGTGCGCCCGCAGACACGATGCGCTCTGCCAGGTTGGCAGCGCCGGGAACCCTGGACGAGATGATGAGGAAGGCCGTCACTCCTGCGGCAAGCGCCTCGTCCACCACAGCCGGAACACCAGTGCCGGGGATCGATATGACCAGAAGCTCCGGGGTCTCCGGCAGGTCAGCGAGACTCGCGAACGTGGGCTCGGACTGGATTGAGGCGACCCGGGAATTGATGAGGTGGACCCTGCGCCGGTGGGCGCCTTCCAGCGCACCTGCGGAGAGCCAGAACCCCCATTTCGCTGGGTCGTTCGAGGCTCCGAGGACGGCGACGCTGCCGGGGTCGAAGAACCGGTTCATGGTTCTACCGGTCTGCCATCGAGTCGGACCGGAGAACTTCGAGGTTCGCGTCGACCCTTGCCTGCCCCGCCTGCCGAGGGGTGATGTGCTGCCGGCCGGCCTCATCCAGGACGTCGCGCGTGAGTTCGCGCAGAGTCGTCGTCACGATCGACCTGCTGGCCTCCCAGCTGCCATCGACATCGCCGAACGTCACCCACCACCACCATGCATTCGTCGCCGAGTTCGCCAGGAAATCGGGAACGACTGTGACACCGCGAGCCTGCAGGAGGTCTTCGGCCTCAGGCAGGACTGGCATGTTCGCAGCCTCGACGATGAGCCCGGCGGTGATGGTCTCGCAGTTCTCAGGCGTGATCGCGTAGCTGACCGCGGCGGGAACAAGCACATCGGCGTCAGCGGCCAGCCAGTCTCCCCGATCGCCGTCCTGGTCCCCAGGGCGCAGCGTGGCTCGGTCGATGCCGCCGAAGGAATCGCGGGTTGCCAGCAGGGCTTCGACGTCGAGGCCGGCTGGGTTGGAGACGAACCCATCCGCATCGGCGATGCCGACGATGCTCACACCTGCCTCGGCGAGGAAGCGGGCACTCGCCCCGCCCATCGATCCGAATCCTTGGATCACTGCGCTCGCGGATGCCGGGTCCCGGCCGTCGGCTTCGAGCGCCGCAATCACCGAGGTGGCCACTCCCAGTCCCCCGACGAGCTCGTCCTGGGTCACACCGTCAACGATTGTGGAGAAAGCCGCAGCGGCCCGCGCTGCAGCCGCGTTCGGATCGTCCAGCAGCTTCTCGACGGCGCTCAGACCGCTTCCGAGACCACTTTCGGCGAGGATGTCGTCGATGTCGTTCTGACGTACACCCAGGTCCTCGCCGAGTGCCCAATAGGCCCGCATGATCGGGTTCATGGCGACGAGGAAGCGTCCGAGGATGTCTGTGGCCCCAGGGGCGCGAGGATCGAAGTCGATGCCGCCTTTCGCCCCTCCGACGGGAACGTAGCGGCGGCCGGGTCGAAGGTGGATCGCCTCCTTGCGAGTCATCCCCTCAGCCAGTCCCCGCACCTCTTCGAGAGTGCAACCCTGACGCATTCGCAGGCCGCCCGAGGCTGTTTCCCTCACCAGTGTGTCGATGACGACGAATCCGTGTGCTCCAGTGACCGGATCCTGCCAGGTGATGTCCATGAACATGTCGCTCCCAAGGATTTAACTGAATCGCCGTTCAGTTGAGTTCAGACCACCAGTCTGGCCGTCCGAGACTGCTGCGTCAAGATCGATTTGGGAGCAGGTGCGAAGCTCAGTCCAATTCGCGTGCGACAAAGACGTCGACCCAGTTCGCCAGGGTCGCAGGCGTCACGGATTCGGGGTTGAAGATGAGTTGGATTGCCAGCCCGTCGAGGTAGGCGAGGATCCGTGTGGCACAGTCCTCGGCCGCCTCGGCGATTGTTGCGCCCGCGAACTCTCCCGCGCCCCCTCCTGAGGTATCCCCTGAGGTCTCTCCTGAGGCTTCTCCCGCCAGGTCCCCTGCCTCGGAGCACCGGAATTCCTCGGCTTCGAGTCCCTCGACGATGAGTCCAGCCAGAATCGTCTTCCACTCGCGGTCGAGTGCGGCGAACGTCGATCTCACCCCGTCGTCGAAGAGCCCGGCGGACCAGCCGTCGATCCAGATCTTCCAGCTCCTCGTCGAGCCGGTCGGCATGTACCACCGCAGGACGTCGCTCAGTCTCTTTCGTGCCGACTTCCGACCGGCTGCGAGTCGACGCGCCCGGTAGAGGTCGTTCTCCCCGGCATGCGCGAAGGCTGCGGCGACGAGGGCCTCCTTCGTCACGAAATGGTAGATGACCAGGCTCGGGCTCAGGCCCAGCCGTGCTGCGACATCGGCGACTCGGAGGGTGCGTAGGCCCGTGCTCTCGATCTCCTCCACGGTCGCTGCCAGGATCTCCTCCCGACGGACCGAGGCGCTCTTTCTGGGCATGAACCTCTCCCCCACACAGACAGAAATGGCTGTACAACAAGGTTCTTGTTGTACAGCCATTCTAAATGCTCACGGCATCGAGTTCTGCGCCATTGCCTCCGGGCACGCCCTTGCGTGCCTCAGCGCAGAGTCGTCTCAGCGCGGAATCTTCTCAGCGCAGAGTCATCTCACTCAGGGCAGTGCGACGTCAGCCTGCGGTCCCACGAGGGACAGCGACTTCGGCCGGCTCATGAGGTCACTCGCCATCGTGGACACCTGCTCGGCAGTGACCGAACGGACGCGCTCGATGAGGTTCAGTGGCGATTCGAGCGGGATCCCGAAGAGCTCCGATCTGGCCAGGCGGTTCATGCGTGCTGCCGAGGACTCGAGTCCGAGGACCATCGACCCCGAGAGCTGAGATACGATCGCGTCCAACTCCGTCCGGCTCGGGGCCTCCTGCGCCAGTCGGTCCCATTCGGCCAGCGCCAGGTCGACGACGGCCTGACCGTTCTCGGGTGTGCATCCGGCGTAGATGCCGAACGTGCCGAAATCGGTGAACTGGCTTGCCACGCAGTTGACGGCGTAGGCGAGCCCACGCTGTTCGCGCACACTCTGGAACAGTCGCGAGGACATGCCCCCGCCGAGCATCGTCAGCAGCACCGAATAGACGAAGCGATCGGGATGCCCCTCTTCAAGACCTTCGCAGCCGAGCAGGATGCCCAGCTGTTCGGTGTCCTTGACGGTGTGCGATCGTCCGGAATGGAACGTAGGCGCCACCCGCGCCGCGCGTCCGTGACTCGAACCGGCCGCATCAGACTCGTCCCAGGCATGTGTTCGGGCCTCGGAGCCGATGCCCGCCTGACTCAGTGCATCCTCGACCATGACCAGAACCTCGTCGTGGGTGGCACCGCCTGCGGCGGCGATGACCAGGCGAGGGGGAACATAGGTCGTGAAATGGTGTTCGAGCAGTGTGTGATGGCCCAGCACCCGGATCTGGTCCTTGGTCGCGCCGACCGGGCGCGCCAGTGGGTGGTCGCCGAAGATGAGCTTGTCGAAGTCATCGAACAGGACCTCACCGGGATCGTCGGCCGACATCGCCAACTCTTCGATGATGACTCCGCGCTCGCGTTCGAACTCCTCAGCATCCAGCTTCGAGTTCGAGACCATGTCGACGAGCAGAGCAGTGATGTCCGACAGGTCTGTGACCAGGCAGCGGGAGTAGTAGCAGGTGAGTTCCTTGGCCGTGATGGCGTTGGAGTCTCCCCCGGTCCGGTCGAAGGCTGCGGCGATCGTCTTCGCATCCTTCGTCGGCGTTCCTTTGAAGAGCATGTGCTCGAGGAAATGGGTCGATCCGGCGGTCTCGATCGATTCGTCACGCGAACCGGCCGCGACCCAGATGCCGATGGTCTCCGACGCCAGCCCGGGCATGTGTTCGGTGGTCACCGTCAAACCACCGGGGAGGACAGACCGATCAATTCGGCTGCCCTCCCCGGTGTGAGAATCTTTGAGTATCAGTTGTCTGATTCCTCGTCTGTCGATTCGTCATCGTCGCCGACTGGCGAGAGTGACAGCTTGCCGCGGTCGTCGATCTTCGTGATCTCGACCTGGACCTTCTGTCCGACTCCGACGACGTCTTCGACGTCCTCGACGCGGGCGCCATCGTTGAGCTTGCGCAACTCGGAAATGTGCAGCAGGCCGTCCTTACCCGGTGTCAGGGAGACGAATGCGCCGAAGCTCATCGTCTTCACGACGGTTCCGAGGTAGCGTTCGCCGACCTCAGGCACCTGCGGGTTGGCGATCGCGTTGATCATCGAGCGGGCAGCCTCGGCGGCCGGTCCGTCGGTGGCTCCGATGAGGACGGTTCCGTCATCTTCGATGCTGATGTCAGCGCCGGTGTCTTCCTGCATCTGGTTGATCATCTTGCCCTTGGGTCCGATGACCTCGCCGATCTTGTCGACGGGGATGTTCACCGAGATGATGCGCGGAGCCGTCGGTGCCATCTCTGCCGGAGCGTCGATGGCCTCGTCGATGACGTCGAGGATGACCATGCGTGCTTCGTGAGCCTGCTTGAGTGCGGCACCGAGCACTGAGGCCGGCAGACCGTCGAGCTTGGTGTCGAGCTGGATCGCGGTGATGAAGTCACGTGTGCCGGCGACCTTGAAGTCCATGTCGCCGAAGGCGTCTTCGGCGCCGAGGATGTCAGTCAGTGCCGCGTATGCGGTCTGGTCACCGGTGTCGGTGGAGATGACATCGGAGACGAGGCCCATGGCGATGCCTGCGACAGGAGCCTGCAGCGGCACACCGGCCGAGAGCATGGCCAGAGTCGAGGCGCAGACCGAGCCCATCGAGGTCGAACCGTTGGATCCGAGTGCCTCAGAGACCTCGCGGATGGCGTAGGGGAAGTCCTCGCGCTTGGGCAGAACCGGCACGAGGGCACGTTCTGCCAGTGCACCGTGTCCGATCTCGCGGCGCTTCGGGCTGCCCACGCGACCGGTCTCTCCGACCGAGTAGGGCGGGAAGTTGTAGTGGTGCATGTAGCGCTTCGTGGTCTCAGGCGACAGCGAGTCGATGTGCTGTTCGAGCTTGAGCATGTTCAGCGTGGTGACGCCGAGGATCTGGGTCTCTCCGCGCTCGAAGATGGCCGAGCCGTGAGCGCGTGGGATCACGTTCGTCTCTGCGGTCAGCGGACGGATGTCCTTGAGTCCACGTCCGTCGATGCGGATCTGCTCGGTGAGGATGCGCTTGCGCACGACCTGCTTGGTCAGGGCGTTGAGGGCACCGGCGATCTCCTTCTCGCGGCCGGCGAAACGCTCACCGAGCTTGTCGAAGAGCTCTGAGAGCAGAACTTCGCCTGCGGCTTCGCGTTCCTGCTTATCTGCGATCTGGAAGTTCTCGGTCTGCTTGGCCTCGGCGAGTTCACGCACGGCCTCGTAGACGTCGTCCTCGTAGTCCTTGAAGACCGGGAATTCGACGCTGGGCTTGGCGGCGCTGTCGGCCAGCTCCTGCTGCGCGCGGCAGAGTTCGCTGATGAACGGCTTGGCTGCTTCGAGTCCCTCGGCCACGACCTCTTCGGTCGGTGCGGCGGCGCCGGTCTTGATCCGGTCCATGGCGTTGTCGGTGGCTTCGGCCTCGACCATCATGATCGCGACGTCGTCACCGACGACACGGCCGGCGACGACCATGTTGAAGACGGCGTCGTCGAGCTGCGAATGGTTCGGGAAGGCCACCCACTGGTTGTCGATGAGTGCTATGCGCACGCCGCCGATGGGCCCGGAGAAAGGCAGTCCTGACAGCTGAGTCGACATCGAGGCTGCGTTGATGGCCAGCGCGTCGTAGGTGTGGTCAGGGTGGATCGACATCACTGTGACGACGACCTGGACCTCGTTGCGCAGTCCCTTCACAAAGGACGGACGCAGCGGGCGGTCGATGAGTCGGCAGGTCAGGACGGCGTCGGTCGACGGGCGGCCTTCGCGGCGGAAGAACGATCCGGGGATGCGGCCGGCCGCGTACATGCGCTCTTCGACGTCGACTGTCAGGGGGAAGAAGTCGAAGCCCTCACGGGGGTTCTTGCCGGCCGAGGTGGCCGAGAAGAGCATGGTTTCGTCATCGAGGTAGGCGACAGCCGAGCCGGCGGCCTGCTGTGCGAGCCGTCCTGTTTCGAAGCGGATGGTGTGTGAACCGTAGCTGCCATTGTCGATGTGCGCTACGGCGGATTCAGGGTTGAGTCCCACGTATTCTCCTTGTTCGTAACCGGCACGCGGACACCCTCGAAGTATGAGGGCGGAAAGCCCGCGTCGATCCGGTGGATATTGACTTGGACATCCCATGGATCCAAGCCGGTCATCGATCGGGGCCCACGGAACCGACGTGTTCGTGCACGATCTTCCGGAAGCCACTACCGAGGACCGAAACGTCCATGGCATGATTGTCCACTCTCAAGTCTACCGCAGATGCCCCGTTTCCCAGTCGAGACGCGTGCCACCCGGGTCTGCCGTGGAAAACGAGCAGCCTGGGCGCGTATACAGGGCGCTGGGAAGACGAAGAAGCGCCCTGCATGATGCAGGACGCTTCGTGTCGTCTGAGCGAGTTCTCGTTCGAGCCGGTGTCGGTTCGTCGGAGCAGCGCTCGATGTGAGGGTGCTGGTCTCAGCGACGCAGGCCCAGGCGCTTGATGAGCGAGCGGTAGCGCTCGATCTCGACGCGCTGCAAGTACTTGAGCATCCGGCGGCGCTGGCCGACGAGGAGCAGCAGGCCACGACGCGAGTGGTGGTCCTGCTTGTGATCCTTGAAGTGCTCGGTGAGCTCGCTGATCCGGCGGGTGAGCAGCGCAACCTGAACCTCGGGAGAACCGGTGTCGCCCTCGTGAGTTGCATATTCCTTGATGATCTCTTGCTTTTCAGCAGTACTGAGAGCCATGGACTTCTCCTTTTGATCGTTGCGCGGCGCCGTGACCTGTCAGTCTCAGCACTATCGAACCGCGGCCGGTGAAAACGGCAACGTTCAGTTTATCAGGTGTGGAGCACCTCGCGCACATCAGCAATGTCCTCGTGCATCTTCACGACGAGCTCGTCCATGCCGGTGAACGTCACCTGGCCGCGGATCCGCGACACGAACTGGAGGGTCATGTGCCTGCCGTAGACGTCGAATTCACCGAATTCCTTATCGAGCACATGCGCCTCGACCCGGCGAACGCTGCCTTCGAATGTGGGATTGGTGCCCACCGAGATCGCTGCGGGATATGCCTGGTCCTCACCGGAGAACCTCGCCCACCCGGCGTAGACACCATCGGCGGGAATGAGGCCCTCGGCATCCTCGGACAGATTCGCGGTCGGGAAGCCGAGGTCGCGACCGCGGGCGTCACCGTGAACGACCCTCCCTTCGACCCTGTGGTAGCGACCCAGCTGATCAGCAGCCTCGGCGACATCGCCGGCGACGATCTGATCTCGGATCCGCGACGAGGAGTATCGGCCGCCGCGTCCGACCTCTTCGATCGTCTCGGTCCGGAAACCGTATGTGCGGCCGAGCTGGCGCAGTGTCTCGATGGTGCCCTCGTTGTCTTTGCCGAACCGCACGTCATCGCCGACGACGACGATCTCACAGTGCAGAGCCTCAACGAAGTATTTGCGGACGAACCCCTCAGCGCTCTGGGCTGCGAAGTCGAGGTCGTAGTGCTGGACGAACAGGGCGTCGATGCCGGTGTCCGCGATGAAGTCGGCTTTCTGATCGGTGCTCGTGATCATCAGCGTGGGGTCATCCGGGCGATGGACCGTCCGCGGATGCGGGTCGAAGGTCATGGCCACGGAGCGCAGAGATCGGTCGCTGGCCAATGCCGCGACAGCTTGGAGAACGGTTTGGTGACCGCGGTGGACTCCGTCGAAGTTGCCCAGGGTCACGACGGTGCCGACTTCGTCGGTCCCGACCTCATTCAGTCCGTGATAAAGCTCCACTCGACGTTTACTCCTTCCGTGCACCGAATCAGGTTATCGCAGAGATGTTCCGACGTGCTAACCCACGCACGCGTCAGGAGATGACGGCCCAGCCGATCACACCGGCCAAGGAGGCGATCGTGATCGAGACGAACGTTCCGATGATGAATCGCTCACCTGCGGCAGCTGAGGATTTGATCTCTGCGAAGCGCCCGAGCCCTTTGACCGCGACAACGACGGCCATGAGCTCCGGGCGCCCCAGCACGATGGCTCCGGCCACAAGCGCGCGTTCGACGATGCCGATCCACATGCCGCCGTGCAGAACCTCGATGTCCTCGCTGCCGGTGCGAGTGGGCTTCGAGCCAGGCCCGTCATGGGTCATCCGCAGGAATAGGGGAACGAGCGGATATCCGCCCGCTGCGGCCACGATCGCTGCGAGGACCGCGATGAGTACGTCAAACCACATGGTCGCCTGCCTGGTTGAGGTGGAAGGTCGAGAGCGCGCAGGCGCCTTCGATGAGTTCCACGCCGCCTGGGGAGAGCACGCGGGAGACCGCCTGCTGGGAGACGTCGAAGTGTTCAGCGATGTCGTTCTGGGTGGATTCGGGATGCTCGAGTCGGTGGTCGATGTAGCGACGGGACTGGGAGCGGACGTTCTCGAACGTCCAGATCATCAGGCGCAGAGCACTTTCAGCCAGATACGAGTGCTCCGTCGCCGGGTCCACGACAAGATGGGCGGAAGCGGCCTTCGCAGCTTCGACCGCACGCCTGGCGGCATAGAACGCCTCGCCCCTGCCTTCGGCGGTGGAAGTCGGCAATGGAGTGTCGACCGGTCCGATTCCGATTCCGATATGCCACCCCGTCTGCGCAGCCAGCAGGCGCACCGCCAGTGTCACCTGCTCGGGTGAGTCGAGAACGCCCTGCACCTCATCACCGATCGTGCGCTCAAAACCGCGCTGGGTCTCAACTCGGCCCAGAATGTCGAGCACCCCGGGCACACCATCGGTACGGTCACGAGATCCTCGCTGATCGATGGTCATGACGTACATGACTCAAGTACACCAAACCCCAACACAATAGACAAGCGTTACAGTTGTATTTATCGAATACAAGCGAAGACGTTGTGCGTCAGGCGAGGTCGATCGCGAAGGCCGTCTGGGACTTCAACCCTCCCCCGGCTCGCATCGCCGCAATCGAGACGAGCTCGTCACCGCAGACCACAGCGACCTCATCGCCCTGATCCGGGTTCCGCTGGGTCGTGATGATCTTGCCCTGCATCAGCGCCTTGGCCTCAGCCGCATCGACGTGCACAGTCGGAAGCAGCGACCGGGCCACCTCGGCGAGCGATGTCAGCGGGGGTGCTTCGGCATCGAGGTCGACCGGAATCGTCACGGCATCGTCGATGCCGAAGGCGCCCACTCGAGTGCGCCGCAGAGCGATGAGATGACCATGGACGCCGAGGCTGTTGCCCAGATCTCGCGCCAAAGCACGAACGTAGGTCCCCGATGAGCAGTCGACTTCGACGTCGACATCGATGTGGCCTTCCGCAACGGAGTACCGGGTATTGAGGATGGTGAAGGACGAGATCTCGACGCCGCGCGCCTTGAGTTCGACGTCTTCACCGGCACGGACACGCGCGTAGGAGCGTTGGCCGTTGACCTTGATCGCGGAGACGGCGCTGGGGACCTGATCGATGGGGCCGGTCAGCGCAGTGACGCCCTGAGCGATTCCATCGTCGGTGACTGCGGACAGGGCAGCCGGCTCGGCGAAGAGATCCGGATCGGAGTCGGCGTCATCGGTCGGTGTCGCCGAGCCGAGCCGGATGGTCGCCAGATAGGTTTTGGACACTCCGGTGATGTAGCCCAGAAGTTTGGTCCCGCGCCCCAGCCCGAGGACGAGCACGCCCGTGGCCATCGGGTCGAGGGTTCCGGCGTGTCCGACCTTGCGGGTGCCGTACCAGCGCCGAATCCGAGACACGACGCCGTGGGAAGTCAGGCCTTGGGGTTTGTCACAGACAAGCACCCCCTGCGGGGAAGCATCGCTCACGTCAAGAGCGCGATCAGTTGAACGACACGTGCACGTGGTCGAAGTGGTTGTCCGTGGGTGACCCACGGTCTTCCATGCTCGACCAGCCGCTGCCCGGGTTCCAGATGCGCTGCTGCCAGATCACGTACTTGACGTTGAGCGCACCGGAGTTCTTGATCAGGTAGTCAGCGATGCGGTCGCCGGTGGCGCCGGTGATCATGATGTCGACGGCTCCGCCGGTGTAGTGGTCCGAGCTGCCCGAACCCGGGCGAACGCCGCCGTAGGTTTTGACTTCTGGGAACTTCGCACAGACGGCGCGGTAGCCGTTGACCGCATTGGGCTGCAGTCCGGACTCGATCGAGGACGAGACCGAGCAAGGCTCGTTCGAGATGCCCTCTGGAGTGCCTCCGCCCTCGGACGATTTCTCATCCGAGCCCGAGGACTTCTCGTCGGAAGACTTCGCACTGGCGGACTCAGTGTCGGCCTTCTCGCTCGTCGGGGACGGCTTGGGCCTGGGGGACTTGACGTCGAGTGTCGTCTTCGAGGTCTTGTTCTTGTACTTGGGGTCGTCCTTGACGCCCTTGAGGTACTCTTCGCCGGCCTTCTCACGCTGGGCGTCGATCTCATCCTGGCTGACGGCCGAGGGGCTCGACTTCGCCTGCTGCGCAGAAGTGTCAGCGGCCTCGGTCGTGACGCTGCCAGCCTCGGGCGGGCTCATGACGACGGTGGAGCCGACGACGGCAGCGGTGGCTGCGGCCGGAACCGCGATCGCGGCAACGACGGGACGCTGGCGGACTGTGGCCAATACCGAGGTGGCAGTTGACGGCGCGTCCGAGGAGTGCCGACCGGCAGAGCGCTTGCTGGCGGGAGTCAGATCCCGGACCAGCTGCTTGGCGAAGCCAGGCTTTGGCGAAGAGTGCTTACCCAATGCAGAAACCCCTTAACAGAGTCGTAATCATTTCGTTACCGGAAAAAGTCTAAACCAGAACCGAAAGATAACAAAACTGTTACGTCGAGTTTTCCCGAGGAGTGATTGAACTCGCAATTGCGTCAGCGGAGTTCGCTGCGCCTCAGCCGGAACTCGACGCTTCGCCGCGATGGTGTTGCGGGATCAGTCCTGGTCGTCGGACTTCTTGTATGGGTCCTCATCACCGGCAGGCTGAGCGTCCTTGGCCAGTCCGGCAACCCGAGCGTCATCGGCTGCGGCTTGGGCCAGGAGACTGTCCAGGTGGGCGGCAGCCTCCGGGACGGCGTCGGCGATGAATTCGAGACTGGGAGTCAGTCGGATAGTCAGGCCCTTGCCCACCTCGGACCGGATGAAGCCCTTTGCAGACTCCAGTGCCTTGCCTGTGGCGTCGAGGTCCTGTCCATCGCCGAAGACCGTGTAGAAGATCGAGGCGTGCTGCAGGTCGCCGGTCACGCGCACATCGGTGACCGTGACGAAACCGAGACGGGGATCCTTGAGCCTGCGTTCGATCGTACTGGCGACGATGACCTTGATCTGGTCGGCGATCTTGCGCGCCCGAGTTGCATCTGCCATTGTGACTTCCTTCTTCATCTGAGCTGTGACTGTGAGCGAATTCGCCTGGAACCGCCACTTGAGTATCTGGGCTGGAGCTGGACCTGTGGAACCGTGTCTGCGGAACCGTGTCTGTGGAACCGTGTCTGCGGTGGAGATGTGTCCGGGCGAAGCTGCTCCTGCATGGGAGCCTTCACCGGCATATCCTCTCATCGTCGCAATCGCAGTGCGCAGCGCTGCCGCGGGCCGCGAACCGCAGACCGGGTCCTGCCCGGGCCGTGTGCAGGCGAGTGGCCTCATGCCACCCGCCCGCACACTCCCCGATCAGAACCCGGTACAGGAGAGTGACCTGCTGATCAGTCGCGAGGCTTCTCGACCGTCTCGACGGTCTCGATGATGTCGCCGACACGCAGATCGTTGAAGCTGCCCAGGCCGATGCCGCACTCGAATCCCTCGCGGACCTCGGTGGCGTCGTCCTTGAAGCGACGCAGGGACTCGATCTTGACCTTGTCCCCGACGACGACTCCATCACGGGTGACGCGAGCAGATGCGTTCCTGGTGATGTGACCATCGCGAACGATGGAGCCGGCGATGTTGCCGAACTTGGAGGACCGGAAGACTTCGCGGATCTCCGCGGTGCCTGTCTGGACCTCTTCGTACTCCGGCTTGAGCATGCCCTTGAGCGAGCTCTCGATGTCGTCGATGGCCTGGTAGATGACCGAGTAGTACCTGACGTCGACGCCTTCGCGTTCGCCCAGGTCGCGAGCCTTCGCTTCCGGACGGACATTGAAGCCGATGACGATCGCGTTGTCGACCGTCGCCAGGTTGATGTCGTTCTCGGTGATCGCACCCACGCCGCGGTGGATGATGCGCAGGTCGACTTCCTCGCCCACATCGATCTTGAGCAGCGAATCCTCCAGTGCTTCGACTGCACCGGACACGTCGCCCTTGAGGATGAGGTTGAGCATGTCGACCTTGCCCTCGGCCAGTGCCTTGGTGAAGTCCTCGAGGCTGATGCGCTTGCGACCGCGAGCCTGAGCGGCATTGCGTTCGATCGCGTCACGCTTCTCAGCGATCTGACGGGAGGTGCGGTCATCATCTGTGGAGATGAACGAGTCACCGGCACGCGGCACGGAGGACAGACCCAGCACCTGGACCGGACGCGAAGGTCCGGCTTCCTCGACGAGGATGCCGTTCTCATCGAACATCGCACGCACACGTCCGTAGGCAGTGCCACACACGATGGCATCTCCCTGGCGCAGGGTACCGGATTCGACGAGCACGGTCGCAACCGCGCCACGACCCTTGTCCAGCTTGGCTTCGATCGCGATGCCGCGAGCGGACTTGTCCGGGTTGGCCCGCAGGTCCAGTGCAGCATCGGTGGTCAGCAGAACGGATTCGAGCAGTTGGTCGATGCCCTCGCGCTTGAGCGCGGAGATCGGCACGAACATGGTTTCGCCGCCGTATTCCTCGGCGACCAGATTGTACTCGGTCAGCTGCTGCATGACCTTGGAAGGGTTAGCGCCTTCCTTGTCGGTCTTGTTCACTGCGACCACGATCGGCACATTCGCCGCCTGAGCGTGGTTGAGTGCTTCAACGGTCTGCGGCATCACGCCGTCATCGGCCGCGACCACGAGGATCGCGAGGTCCGTCGACTTCGCACCACGGGCACGCATGGCGGTGAACGCCTCGTGACCTGGGGTATCGAGGAAAGTGATCTTGCGATCGAGGCCCTCGTGTTCGACCTCGGCCTGGTAGGCACCGATGTGCTGGGTGATTCCGCCGGCTTCGCGGGCAGCCACGTTCGCGGAGCGAATGGCGTCGAGAAGCTTGGTCTTACCGTGGTCGACGTGACCCATGACGGTGACGACCGGTGGACGTGCTGCGAGATCCTCATCGTCCTCATCCGCGGCTTCCGCGTCAAGGTCGATGTCGAAGGTCTCGAGCAGCTCACGGTCTTCGTCTTCGGGCGAGACGATCTCGATCTTGTAGCCGAGCTCCTCGCCGAGGACCTCGAATGTGCCCTCGTCCAAGGACTGAGTGATGGTCGCCATCTCGCCGAGGTGGAAGAGCACCGTGACGAGGTTCGTCGGATCGGTGTTGATCTTCTCAGCGAAATCGGCCAGCGAGGATCCGCGTCGCAGACGCACCGCAGTCGTGCCGTTGCCGCGTGGAACAGAGACGCCGCCGACCGACGGTGTCTGCATCTGCTCGAACTCGGCGCGCTTCGCCCGCTTCGACTTGCGTCCCTTCTGACGGGGACCGCCACCGCGGCCGAATGCACCCTGAGTGCTGCCGCGACCGCGACCTGAGCCACGACCGCCTGGGCCGCCTCCGGGACCGCGACGACCTGCCGGTGCGCCAGCTGGTGCACCCGGCGCTCCGCCTGGACCGCCGCCGGCGGGCGCGTTTCCGCGTCCTTTGCCGCGGCCTGGAGCCGGCTTGTTCAGCGCAGAGTTCTTCATCATCGATGGGTTGGGGCGAGGTGCGCCCGGACGCGGTGACGGACGTGGACCTGCCGAGCCTTCTTCACCGGAGTCGCGAGGCTTCTGACCCGGTTTCGGCATCCCCTGCGAATTCGCGAACGGGTTGTTGCCCGGGCGTGCACCCGGCCCGCCCTGACCACCTTGGCCGCCGGGACGGTTGCCGGATTTGGGGCCGCCGCGTCCGGCTGGTTTGGGCATGCCCTGTGCTGGAGCGAAGGGGTTGTTTCCGGGACGCGCCGGCGAACGACCGCCTGGCTTCGGTGCGGCACCGGGCTTCGGTGCGGCGCCTGGCTTCGGTGCGGCACCTGGCTTCGGTGCGGCACCTGGCTTCGGTGCGGCACCTGGCTTGGGAGCGGCAGTCGGCTTCGGCGCTGCGCCTGGCTTCGGCGCGTTCGAACGCGCCGCGGGCTCGGCCTCCTCGGCCGAGGAGTCGGTCGCGGCCTTGGACGGCGCATCAGCAGATGCGTCGGTTCCGGCAGGCGTGGCCTCTGCAGCTGGCTGTGCCTCTGCAGCAGCAGGCTTCGCGCCCGGCTTCGCACCGGTCGACTTGGCTGCGGGCTTCGTCTCTGCAGGGGTGGGTTCGGCTGCTTCGGTCGGCGCCGATGCTGCCTTGGCGTCGGGCTTGGGCGCTCCGGGCTTCGCCGCGGGCTTTGCACCCGGCTTGGCTGCCGACTTCGAATCGGCGGATGCCTTGTCTGAGCTGGACTTGGCGTCAGAGCTGGACTTGGCCGGAGCAGAATCAGCGAATGATTCCTTCACCTTGCGCACGACGGGCGCTTCGAGGGTCGAGGAAGCTGAGCGAACGAATTCGCCCAGGTCCTGAAGTTTTTCGAGGACGTTCTTACTTGTAGTGCCGAGCTCTTTCGCGAGCTCATGGACACGGGGCTTTGCCACAGTTCTCCTGTCCGGGTTCTTTCCCGGTCAGGAAAGAACCTCATCAATGAAGAGCAGTTCTCATTTCACTGCTCTCTCGAATTCCGATAGCGGTGTCATCGCACGACACTCACAACTTGTCATCCATTCGGGCTACCCGCTCTTCTTGGGTTCGGTATCCATCCTCGGCAGATCCGAGGCGGTGACCTTCGTTCGAAAGGCTCGAGCGAAGGATGCGGACGTCAACGCCTTCTTCAGGCATGCGGCGTCCGGGTGCACCCAGGCTCCTCGTCCCGGCAGTGTCGCTGACACGTCATGGACGATGGCCGGATGCTGATCGGGTCGAATCACGAATCGTGTGAGTTCGTCCCGGTCGGCCTTTTGCCTGCAGGCGATGCACGTCCTGAGGGGTGCATCGCCAACAATCACAGTACACAATTCTACAGCACTTCCGTCCCCACCAGTGCCACACCCCGCGTGGTTCAGGTCACGCCTGATGCCTACTCGCCAGCGATGATGTCGATCTTCCAGCCGGTGAGCTTGGCCGCCAGGCGCGCGTTCTGCCCTTCCTTGCCGATGGCCAGGGAGAGTTGGTCCCGGGGGACGATGGCACGCGATTCCTGCAGGTCGGGGTCGAGGATGTCGACCTGCTTCGCCTTGGCAGGTGAGAGTGCGTGAGAGATGAACTTCGCCGGGTCGTCGCTGTAGTCGACGATGTCGATCTTCTCCTGGCCCAGCTCGTTCATCACGGCGCGAACACGGGAACCGAGTTCGCCGATGCATGAGCCCTTCGCGTTCACCCCGGGCTTCGTGGCGCGCACCGCGAGCTTCGTCCGGTGGCCGGCTTCACGAGCCAGAGAGACGATTTCGACGGTGCCGTCTGCGATCTCCGGTGTTTCGTGGGCGAACAGCCTGCGCACGAGGTTCGGGTGTGTGCGCGACACGGTGACGGAGGTGCCTTTCGGTCCCTTGTGGACGTCGGCGATGTAGACGCGAAGGCGTGTTCCGTGACGGTAGACCTCACCCGGCACCTGTTCATGCGGGGGCAGCACTGCCTCGACATCACCGAGGTCGACCTGGACCATCTGCGGGTCCCTGCCCTGCTGGATGGTGCCGGAGACGATCTCACCTTCGCGACCCTTGAAGCTGCCGAGCACCGATTCGTCCTCGACATCGCGCAGACGCTGATGGATGACCTGGCGGGCCGTCTGCGCAGCAATGCGTCCGAAGCCGGTGGGGGTGTCGTCGAATTCGCCGATCGGATTGTCATCGTTGTCGAACTCCACGGCAAGGATGCGGACCTCTCCCGAGGCCTTGTCCAGTTCGGCGCGGGAATCCGGCCACGCACCCTCGGTCTTCTGATAGGCAAGGAAGAGCGCTTGTTCGATGAGTTCGATCAGAGTGTCGAGCGGAATCTCCCGCTCTCGCTCGATAATGCGCAGAACACTGAGGTCGATATCCATGGCCTATATCCTCTCCGGCTCCCTCGAGCATTGAATTGTCTGTCTTCATTTATGCAGGCGTGACATTCTATCTCAGATTACGCTCACCGAAATTTGAGTTCGACCTGTGCCTTGACGATGTCGCTGAGCGAGACCGTGCGCTTCTCACGGCTGGCGGGATCGATTCCCGAAATTGAGTTCTCGCCCACATCATCGAGATCGAGCTTGAAGGAGTCCTTCTTCGTGTTGATTTCGAGCCGGCGGCCGAGCACGCGCTTGAAGTGCCGGGGGCGCTCGAGCTTCCGCGTCGCGCCCGGGCTGGTGACCTCGAGCTGATAGGGCTTATCACGGAAGATCTCGATCTCGTCGAGGGTGTCACCGACGAGCCGACTGGATTCTGCGATCTTGTCCATCGACATCGCGTCCGTGCTGGATTCGTCGAGATCGACGACGACCGTCAACGCCCGTCTCTGGCCGGCGGCGACTGCCTTCACCGATTCCAGGTAGAACCCAGAGGTCTCCAGCGGCTCCCGCAGGAGCTCTTCGATCTGTGCCACGTCCTCGTCCATGTGTCCTCCAGTCCTTGTTCCACCTGCAACTTGCGCCCCGTGTGGAATCGTTGTCTCTTCCCTGCTGAGGGCCATAGCCCCACCCTAGGCGACTCCCCCGGGGAAGGTTAAGCATCCGCTAGGATTGGCCTATGCGTTTTCCCGTCAGCCGCCGCGCTCTTCTCCTCCTCGGCGCGAGCGGGGCGAGCCTGGGCCTGCTGTCGGGCTGCGGCGTGAGACTCGATGCTCCCCCAGACGTGCCGACTCTCGATGAGACGAACCGGCTCCGCAACCGGATTGCCAGGATCCTCGCCGCCACCACCGCCGAAGACACCGATCCGGAGACCGCAGGTGAGGACCTGCAGAAGCTCCGGGCTGCCATCGGTCCGGTGTGGGCACCGCCAGCCGAGATCGCCACCGAACCTCCACCGACCGAAGAGCCCCGCACCTACATCGACGCCGCCGAGGTGGTCTCCACTGCCGTGTTCGACGCCGTCCCGACATTGAGCTCAGCCCTCATCCCGGTCCTCATCGACGTGGCGACCGGCCTGGCTCTGACTGCGGGCACCGAACACGCCGAGATCATTCGCAGCGCAGACGCCCTAATCCGGGACTCACACGAATCCGGCCGGGCCGGCGCCTCCGGCGAACCGGGCTCCGCGACGGAGCCGAACGGGCCTGCTGTGCCGTCTCCGAGCGCCGAGGATTCCACCGCCGCCCCGAGGTGGAACGCCATCCTCGACCAGGCCAGAGCCGCCTCCTACGGGTATGAGCGTCTTGCTGTGAACTTCGATGCGAAATCGCGGCAGCGCAAACGTGCTGTGGCGCGGCTTGAGTCCCTGGGGTCGCTGTCGGGAGAGATGCTCGAAAAGCTCGGTGAGAAGAATGCGGAACCGGGTGCTCCCGCGTGGAAGCTCGACCCCACTCCCACTGACTCGGAGACCGCCGAGGAGCTGGCTCTGTCCCTTGAAGACGGGGTCGCTGCTGCTCTCCTGCCGTGGCTGCAGACCGATGCGCGAGCCGCCCTGCGTCTGTGGGAGTCGGCCCGGGCGCGTGCGGTCTTCGCGCATCCGCAGGTGCTTCGCTACTCCTATTCCGGGAACACCGGAGAGGCGGAGGCGAAGAGATGAAGATCCCACCGGTCCTGTTCAACGCCACTCGCGACATCATCGGCGAGTTCCGCACCGCTTCTTGGGTCGCCGCACTGGATTTCATGGCCAATGAGCTCACCGACCGGTGGAAGCTGAGCTTCGATGATGTCCCCGGTGCCCCGTGGGCCGGATGCGAAAGCCTCGTCATTCCGGTCCTGACCCGGGAGAACTACCAGGGCGTGCTGCGTTTCGCTGCCCCCACCTCGGCGCATACGGCCGCACATGCACAGGCTCTGCGTGCGCTGAAGATGTGGAACGGGCATGGCGCCGTCCGTGTGATCAGGGACGATCACAGCTTCAGGGTGACGCTGCAGGAGCGGCTGCGGACGAAAGACAACCTCTCCGTGCTGCCCTTGGCCGATGTGCCCCCGATCTGGGGCGCCCTGCAGAGGTCGCTTGAGATTCCGGCGGATTCTGACTTCCTGCGTGTCCAGGATGTGGCCGCAGGATGGCTGAGCACCTTCGACGCCGATGCCGGTCTGCTCAGCGGCTGGTCCGAGGCCGGTCCCGGTGATTCGCTCCTGCTGTCGTTCGCGCACAATTGGATGCGCACTCTGGCCGCCTCCGACGAAAACTGGCTCATCCACGCCGACCTGCATTACTACAACATCCTCGCCGGCAACCCCGATGCCGCTGGCATCTCAACGTGGAAGGCCATCGATCCGCTGCCTTTGTCGGGCCCGACCGCCTACACCTTGGCACCCGTTCTGTGGAACCGTCTCGTGGAGATCCCATCCCAACATCCGCAGGCCCAGGCCGCCTGGCTGCGCGGTTTCGCCACCGACCTCGCCCTGTGCGCAGGTATGGACCCGCAGTACGCAATGGGCGCCGCCGTCGCGCGGGAGGTCACGAACATGTTCTGGTACCTCAGATCCGCCCGCAGCGGATCGACCGGGGCCCTGGCCGATGCGGCGCGGTCCCTGTGGGTGGCGCGCGCCCTGTCGGGTGCCGACGTCTCCGGCGTCAATGCCCACGCCCTCAAACCGATCGGCTGAGCACTCCCCGACCGCCTGCGGGCAGCCCAGCTGCCTGGCGCAAGGCTACTGAGCCGCCGTCAGCGACGTTAGGTAGCTTGGGCCGCACTCAGCAACCCGCCGGGCTCTGAGCAACCCCGCTAAAGGTTGCCGGGCACCCGGGAGGTTGCTGAGTCCTGTCAGTCAGGCAGCAGTTGGTTTGCTGTCAGTGGATCAGGCCCGAGATCACGTCGTAGCCGAGTTTGAGGATCATCGCCGAGACCACGACGACGAAGACGACACGGACGAATCCGGACCCCTTCTTCAGCGCCGTGCGGGCACCGAAGGTACCTCCGAGGACATTTCCCACGGCTACGACGAGTCCGAGCGCCCACACCACCTGACCGTCGGGGATGAAGTAGACGAGGGCACCGAAGTTCGTCGCCCAGTTGATGATCTTCGCGGTGACAGAGGCCTGAAGGAACGAGAACCCGATGACCGAGACGAACGCGATCACAAGAAAGGAACCGGTGCCGGGCCCGAGCACGCCGTCATAGATGCCGATCGCAAAACCGATCAGCCATGACAGCCCGTGGTGGCGTTTCGATGTCTCCCCGAACCGCAGGCTCGCCTCGGCGCCGAGGCTGGGGTTGAGCACCGTGAAGAGCCCCACCCCGATGAGGACCGCCAAGATGATCGGGGTGAAGAGTTCGCTGGGCACGAGGGTCGCGAGCTTGGCGCCCAGAACCGCGCCGAGGAATGCTGTGGCCGCGGCGGGAATCGTCGCTGAACGATCAGGGGTGACCTTGCGCAGATAGGTCATCGCCGAGGCGGTCGTGCCCGCGATCGATCCCACCTTGTTCGTCGCCACCGCCTGGACCGGCGTCATGCCCGGCACCAGCAGCAGCGCCGGAAGCTGGATCAGACCGCCCCCGCCGACGACGGCGTCGATCCATCCGGCCAGTGCTCCCGCGGCCAACAGCCACAGAAGCATGCCGAGGGTGACGTCGATGCCGGCGGTGAGAGCCTCCATCACTTGTCTCGGCTCAGAGTGCCGGGCTCCGGCTCGTGGTGTCGACGTCCACGGCCTCCGCAGCCACTGCGGTATCGGCCGCGGCATCGGCCTCGGCGTAAGCGGCGCGGATCGTGGCCACGGTGTCAGCGACCACCTCGGCGACGGGCTGCTCCTGTTTCTCATCGGTCAGGCGATTGCGGACTTCGACCACTCCATCGACCAGGCCGCGGCCGACGACGATCACGGTGGGTATGCCGATGAGTTCAGCGTCGGCGAATTTGAAGCCGGGTGAGACCTTGTTCCGGTCGTCGAGGAGGACGGTGAGACCCTCGGACTCGAGTTCTGTCGTCAGCTTCTCGGCTGCTTCGGCGATCTCCTCGCCCTTGCCTGCCGCGATGATGTGAACGTCGGCGGGGGCCAGGTGCTGGGGCCAGAGGAGACCGGATTCGCTGTGGTACTCCTCGGCGATGCAGGCCATGACGCGGGTGACCCCGAGACCGTAGGAGCCCATGGTCACGGTCGTGGCCTTGCCGTTGCGATCGAGGACCTTGAGGTCAAGCGATTCGGCGTACTTGCGACCGAGCTTGAAGATCTGTCCGATCTCGACTCCGCGGGCCAGTTCGAGTGGACCGGAACCATCGGGAGCCGGGTCGCCGAGAACCACCTGCGCGGCCTCGATGGAGCCATCGGCGGCGAAGTCGCGGCCGGCGACGAGGTCGAAGACGTGGCGGCCGGGCTCGTTGGCGCCGGTGATCCATCGGGTGCCGTCGACGACGCGGGGGTCGAGCAGGAAGCGGATCTTCGAGCTGCCTTCGAGTCCGAGGACCTGATTGTCGAGATCGAGGCCCGGTCCGATGTAGCCCTTGACGAGCTCGGGGTGGGCGGCGAGATCTTCGGCAGTGGCCGCTTCGAGGCGGACTTCGCCGGCACCGAGCATTCCTGTGCCGGCGGCGCGGTCGAGGTCGACCTCACGGTCGCCGGGCAGACCGATGATGATGATCTCGCGAGTGCCGTCGGGGTGGGTGACGGCGCAGGCGACGTTTTTGAGTGCGTCGGCCGCGGTCCATTCGCGGTCTTCACGGGGATGGTTCGCGTTCGCAGCAGCGACGAGAGTCTCGATAGTCGGGGTCTCGGGGGTGTCCTCGACGTGAGCGGCGGGCGAGTTCTCGTACGGGATCGCCTCGCCCACGATCGAGGTCACTGCCTCGACATTCGCGGCGTATCCGCCGGGTGAGCGCACGAAGGTGTCCTCGCCGACCTCTGAGGGGTAGATGAATTCCTCGGTGCCGGATCCGCCCATGGCTCCCGGAGTTGCCTTGACTGGCAGGCACGGCACGCCGAGTCGAGCGAAGGCACGCAAATAGGCCACGCGCATCGCTTCGTAGGAGGCGTCGAGTCCGGCGTCGTCGATGTCGAAGGAGTAGGCGTCCTTCATGATGAATTCGCGTCCGCGCAGCAGACCCGCCCGCGGCCTGGCCTCGTCTCGGTATTTCGTCTGGACCTGGTAGATCGAGAGCGGGAGGTCCTTGTAGGAGGAGTAGAGATCCTTGACGAGGAGGGTGAAGACCTCTTCGTGGGTGGGGGCGAGGATGTAGTCGTTGTCTTTGCGGTCCTTGAGGTGGAACAGGTCCGGTCCGAAGGCCTCCCAGCGTCCGGACTTCCGGTACGGGTCGGCGGGCAGCAGGCCGGGGAAGTGGACTTCCTGTGATCCTGCTCGGGCCATCTCCTCACGCACGATGGCTTCGATCTTGCCCAGGACCTGCAGGCCCAGCGGCAGCCATGTGTAGATCCCCGGTGCCGATCGGCGGATGTATCCCGCCCGGTGCAGCAGTTTGTGGCTGGCGACCTCGGCTCCGACCGGGTCCTCCTTTTGGGTTCGCACAAACAGGGACGACATGCGCAGGGCCATAGGTGATACTCCTCAACTTGTCAGGACTCAGATCGAACACTATCGCACGCGAGTCGGCGCACGGCAATTGTGCGGCAAAACCCAGCAGACTGGATGTCGGGCTCAGGCTGCCGGTGGCTGTGGATTCGTCAGGTGGTGGAAGCGAATTAGACTGGTGGGCACAGACGTCCACCAAGGCCTGCCCGAACCAGGCCGATTCACTGACCGATACGAAGAGCATGCCTGACTCCACTCAACTGACGCAGTTCCCGCGGCCTTCGGTCGCGGTCGACACCGCGGTCCTCTGCCCCGTTCCCGGACGTGGCCTGCACGTGCTCCTCACTCATCCCGGCGACGGCGTTTGGCAGCTGCCGGGCTCGATTCTGCGTCCCCAGGAACGACTCGCCGAGGCTGTCGCCCGGTGCCTGCGCGAAAAGGCGCGGCTCGTCGACCGCGCCCCCGTCCAGCTCCATGTCTTCGACCAGCCCGATCGTGATGATCGCGGGTGGGTGATCTCGGTGGCCCACCTCGACGTGCTGTCGACGACCGATGTCGGATTCGGCGACGCGAGTTCCCCGGAGACCGAGCCCGACCCGAAGGATGCGCGGCGTCGAAAACTGGCACCCGTTCACTCTGTCCGTGAACTCAGCGCCGAGCATCAGGAGATCGTGCGGGTCGCGGTGCACCGACTGCGTTCTCTGCACGAGCGCACACCGGACCCGTTCGGGCTGCTGCCGGAAGAGTTCTCGCTGCGCCAGCTGCGTGAGCTGCATCAGATCGTCTCGGGAGAGAACCTGCAGGCAGACACGTTCCGCCGCACGATGTTGCCGCTGCTCGCTCCTACCGGGCAGGCTGTGTCCCAAGGGCGCGGCCGTCCCGCCCAAACATTCACCCGCCGCTCCGAGATCGCCCTGCATCGCGATGCAGGCGCCGACCATGGGCGGCAACGCTGAGGACAGTGGAGGCTGATCGTGGAGATTGATCGTGAACCGGGCAAGCACGTGCGTGTGGATGTATGGCTGTGGACGACTCGGATGTTCAAGACCCGGAACCTGGCGACTCAAGCCTGTCGTGGCGGACACGTTCGGGTCGACGGGCAGCGTGTGAAAGCAGCACAGAAGGTCGCCATCGGCCAGGAGGTGCGCGTGCGCAAGGCCGGCACCGAGTTCATCTGGAAGATCACAGGATTCGTCCCCACGCGTCCGCAATCGTCGATCGCCGTACAGTGCTACGAAGATCTCACGCCGCCGCCCGATCCTGCCCTGCGCGGTTTCGTCCCGCGCAGGGACAAGGGGCTGGGCCGACCGACGAAGAAGGACCGCCGGGAGATGGAGAAGTTCCTGGGAGACATGGCCAAGCCTCGGAACCAGGGCCGACGCCAGCCCTGACCTCGCCGAGCGGCGCTCACTTCCCACCGTTCAGTACGCGTCCACCGCCCAATAAGTGCCACAGCTCAGTACATGACCGTGGCGAAGGTGCCAACCTGCTCGAAGCCGATCCGCGTGTACATGCGCAGGGCCACCTCGTTGTAATCGTTGGCGTAGAGGCTCACAGTGGTGTGTCCGGCCGCTCTGGTCTGCGCCACGACCGCCGCCATACCTGCAGCGCCCAGACCCTGTTGCCGTACGTCGGGATGAACCCACACACCCTGGACCTGAACGATTCGCGGTGCCCGGATGCCGATGTCTGCTTTGAACAGCACCTGTTCGGCCTGGGTCGTCGCCGGCCAGCGCCTCACTGCTCCGCCTTGGGGCAGAGTGTCGGAGATGCGCGCGAAGCAGTTCTGGCCTCTGATGATGCTGCGGACTCGGGCCATGTAGCTCGATTGTCCGCCTTCGATGGGAGAGAAGCCCACCTCGTTGGTGAACATGTCAACGCTGGCGGCGAACACCGCAGGCAGCTGCTCAGCCACGACCAGATGCACCGCCTCGTCGGGTTCGACCAAGGGCTCGGAGCTGATCGCCAGAAGCGGCTGCCGCTCGCGGATCCCACGAGGACGGCCCCAGTTCAGGCGGCTCTGCAGATCGAGGATGATATTGCGGGCACCGATGAGGGAGCAGGAGTAGCGCCCATCGGCGTTGAGCTTCTCGGCGAGGGCCTGATTGGTTCCGGGGGTCGCGGCGACGGGAATGATGTTGCCGCCGACCCAATAGGCGGCGACCGGTCGGTCACCGTCGAAGACACCCAACAGAGAACCGGACGGTGACCCCATCTGCGCTGTGCCCGTGACTTCGAGCAGCGCGATGAGGTAGACGTTCTCACACGGGTTGAGCGCGAGCAGACTCTTCAGCCAACGGGTGTGCTGGTGTGCCAGACGAGCGACTCTCAGCACGAGAGAGCCTCCTGGTTCTGTTCGTCACTCATTGTTCTGATCGTCACACACCGGAGAATTTCCGCAACGAGTCGGGTCTCAGCCGACGACGACGTCGGGCGATCCGGACGGTATATCGGACTCTGCGGCGATGCGATTGGCCTCTTCGATGAGCGTTTCGACGATCAGGTCCTCGGGCACGGTCTTGATCACCTCGCCCTTGACGAAGATCTGGCCCTTCCCGTTGCCGCTGGCCACACCGAGATCGGCCTCGCGGGCTTCGCCGGGGCCGTTGACGACGCAGCCCATGACGGCGACTCGCAGTGGGACTTCCATGCCTTCGAGGCCGGCCGTGACCTTGTCCGCGAGGGTGTAGACGTCGACCTGGGCGCGGCCGCAGGACGGACAGGAGACGATCTCGAGCTTGCGCGGTTTGAGGTTGAGGCTCTCGAGGATCTGATTGCCGACCTTGATCTCCTCGACGGGAGGTGCCGAAAGCGAGACGCGGATCGTGTCGCCGATGCCCTGCGACAGCAGAGAGCCGAAGGCGGTGGCGGACTTGATCGTGCCCTGGAAGGCGGGCCCAGCCTCGGTGACGCCCAGGTGCAGCGGCCAGTCACCGCGTTCGGCGAGCAGCTCATAGGCGCGGACCATGACCACGGGATCGTTGTGCTTGACGGAGATCTTGAAGTCGTGGAAGTCGTGTTCTTCGAACAGCGATGCCTCCCACACGGCGGACTCGACCAGAGCCTCCGGGGTGGCCTTGCCGTACTTCTCCATGATCCGCTTGTCCAAGGATCCTGCGTTGACGCCGATCCTGATCGAGGCCCCGGCGTCATTTGCCGCCTTCGAGATCTCCTTGACCTGATCGTCGAATTTGCGGATGTTGCCGGGATTGACGCGCACCGCTGCGCAGCCGGCGTCGATCGCGGCGTAGACGTACTTCGGCTGGAAGTGGATGTCGGCGATGACCGGGATCTGCGACTTCTGCGCGATCGCCGGCAGTGCTTCGGCGTCATCGGCCGTGGGGCAGGCCACGCGCACGATGTCGCATCCGGAGGCAGTGAGCTCGGCGATCTGCTGCAGAGTGCCGTTGATGTCCGTTGTCTGTGTCGTTGTCATCGACTGGACGCTGACAGGGAAATCGGAACCGACGCCGACCTTTCCGACCTGGATCTGTCTCGTCTTCCGACGTGGCGAGAGCACAGGAGGCGGTGGGGCAGGCATTCCGAGGTTGACCGATGTCACGAAGACAATCCCTTCATTGACGACTGGTGACCAGACTGATCGTTCGAGTCATTCACATTGTAGGACTTCAAACCGTGTCCGGGCCTTCCGACCACGGTGTGATCGCTCACCACACGGCGATTTCGCAGGTAGTGTGAAGTGGTCGTGCCGTTTGAGTAGAGGAGATGCCTGTGTACCGAGGAGATTCCGCGACGTTCACCCAGCCCGATACCGAAGCGATCATCAGCGGGCTCGAGACTTCGGCGAAATCTCTGCGAGCTCAGGGTGGAACGCTGGCGTGGGGTGTCTTCCGCCGAGGCGGGGCCGGCACGGTGGCCAACGGCGACATCCCCTACCGGATCGCGTCGATGACGAAGTCGTTCACGGCAGCGACGATCGGCTTCCTCGCGGCCAATGGCTTGGATCTCGATATGCCGCTGGGCCGCCTCGTCCCCGATCTCGTGGGCACCGCAGTCGCCGACCGCACATGCCGGCAGGCGCTGACCATGGGCACCGGTTTCACGAAGGACGATCCCTGGGCGGATCGGGTGGAGTCGATGACGGGTGCCGAACTCATCGCCTATCTGCGCCGCGGTGCCATTCCGCTGGCCCCGGCCGATACCGGTTACGAGTATTCGAACCTCGGCTATGCCCTTCTGGGCGTCGTCGCAGAATCCGTGACGGGCAGGTCGTTCATCGACCTCACCACCGCCGAGGTGCTCGCACCCTTGGGTCTGTCTCGCACCGGTTTCGACATCGCCGACTTCCCGGATCTGATGCCCGGCATCCGCCTCGACCGAAACGGTCAGCCCCATGAAGCTGAGCTCACCGGCCCCGGCGTCTTCTCCCCCATCGGCGGGGCCATCTCCACGGTCAACGATATCGGTGCGTGGATGAACGTCCATATGGATGCCCTCGAGCTGGATGCCCTCGAGCGTATCGATTCCTATGCACCGGGGTCGTGGTCGCGGATCCTGACCGACAATCAGCAGGCGCATCGTCTCATCGAGACCCAGCACAGCGAGCACCACACCGAATCCGTCAACTACGGCTTCGGCCTGCAGCCGCGCCTCGACTCCCGCTTCGGCCGCGTCGTCTGCCATTCCGGCGGCTACCCCGGGTACGGATCGCACATGCGCTGGTATCCGGACCTCGATCTGAGCATCGTCGTGTTCGGCAACACCACGTACTATCCGGCCGAACGCGTCGTCAGGAACGTCATCGACGCCGGCTGGACATCCGCCACCGGCACTCCTGATCTGGAGCTGACACGAACGTCCACGGCGGTCCCCGCACCCCACTACCCTGCTGCCCCGGCGCAGTCAGAGACCGTGCTGCGGGCGGCGAACCTGGTCATCGACTTCGACGATACCGTCGCCGACGAGCTCTTCACCGTGAACATGGACCTCGATGAACCCCGGGCCGAACGCCGCGAGCGCTTCGCCGACTGGCGCCGTGATCTGGAGCTGACGCAGGCCTTCACCCCGGGCGACTGCGAGATGAGGACACCGCTGTCCGGGACGGTGACGGTACCCGGCTCATATGTCCGCGGCAGCGAGGACTCGGCCGAGAAGCCATCGGCGACGATCACGGTGAGCCTGGACCACCTCGGCGCGGTGCAGACGATCACGCTGAGCGGCTGAGCAGCTGAGGACGCTGCTCACCGGCTATCTGCTCACCGGTTATCCGGAGTTGAAGATCGCGTCGAGGGTGACCGGTTTGACGAGGTCGACGTAGACGAGCAGAGCCGTCATGCACAGCATCAGCCCGATGACGACATAGGTCAGCGGCAGCAGTCGGGCCGTATCGAACGGTCCGATCGTGCCGCGCCCGCGGAACCTGTTGATCTGGCGGCGGGCGCCTTCGTAGAGGCCCACAGCGATGTGGCCGCCGTCGAGCGGCAGCAGCGGGATCATGTTGAAGGCGAACAGGAAGATGTTGAGTGAGCCGAGCATCCCCAGCCCCACCTGGGCCTTGTCTGCGATCTGGAGTTGGTCGGTCGACACGATCTCGCCGGCGATGCGGCCGACTCCGACCATCCCGACCAGGCCCTCGGCGTCGCGTTCCTTCGAACCGGTGGCCACCTCGGCGATGTCGATGAGTTTGACCGGCAGGGTCGCGATCGCGTGGAAGACACCACTGACCTGATCCCAGACGGCGCCGGGAAACTCGTTCAGCGGCAGCGGCTGACGCTCTTGGACGGGACCGACGCCGAAGAATCCCTCGGTCACGGTCTGCGGTGTGCCGTCGGCGTTCTTCAGGGGCTGTCCGCTGTCGTCAACGCGAGCACTCTCGTGCGCGATGATCGGGACGTTGACCGTGTGCGCGGCGCCGTCGCGGGTGAACTCCACGTCGACTCGCTCACCAGCATGGTCCTTGATGACCGCGGACAGTTCGTCCCAGCTGTCGGTGGGCACTCCCGCGACCGAGGTGATGTCGTCACCGGGTTTGATCCCGGCTTCCCAGGCGGGGGTGAGCGGATCGTCGTCCTGGCAGCTCTTCTTCTCATCTGCGGGTCGTTGGGCTGCCTCCGAGGCCGGAACCGCGCATTCGACGACGGTCTGGACCGTGGTCGTCGGGGTCATGATCCCGATGCCGATGAGTGAGATCGCCATGATGATGATGCCCAGGACCAGGTTGACCAGGGGGCCTGCGAACATCACGACGAGTCGCTTGGGCACGTTCAGGGCGTAGAACGTCCGGTGCTCCTCCCCCGGTTCGATCTCCTGGTTCGAGAAGTCCCGGGCATCGGCCATCGTGTTCTCGAACAGACGGCCGCGCCGCTGCTTCCGCGGTCGGAGAGGGGCCTCGGTGACGACGTCGGCATCTCCCTCACCGATGCCATCGCCGAGGTGGTCGTCCTCTGCTGCGTCACCAGCGAGACGGGCATGGGCGTCCTTGGCTCTGCCCGCCCGGCGGCTCGTCGCCTCGATCGGAGGGTACATACCCGGCATGGCGATGAATCCGCCCAAGGGCAGCGCCTTGATTCCGTACTCGGTCTCGCCGCGGCGGAAGGAGAAGACCGTCGGCCCGAAACCGACCATGTAATGGGTGACCTTGACCCCGAACTTCTTCGCCGGAGTCAGGTGGCCGAGTTCGTGCAGACCGATCGAAATCGAGATTCCGACGAGGAAGAGGACGATCCCGACGATGTAGAGGATGACTGTCATATCAGGAGCCGCCGGGGGTCTTGCCCTGTGCGGACTGGACGGACTGGGTGGTCTCTGTGGTCTGTTCCGCTTGCGCGGCCAAGTCCTGGCGGGCGAACTCTCGGGCCCAGGCGTCGGCGGCAAGGACGGTGTCGACCGTGTGATCAGCGGCGGGCTCGTGGGCCTTCAGCGCTCGCTCGATTCCCTTGTCGATGCCGGTGAATGGGATCTCACCGGCCACGAAGGCTTCGACGAGGACCTCGTTGGCCGCGTTGAACACCGCAGGGAAGCTCCTCTTCCTCCGCCCTGCTTCGACAGCCAGACTCAACGCTGGGAAGGCGACGTGGTTGACGGCTTCGAACGACCAATGCATCGGCTGTCCCCAGTTGTTCGCCACCGCCCCGGACGCCAGGCGACGAGTCTGACCATCGGATTCAGTGCCGAGGGCATAGGCGATGGGCAGCCGCATGTCTGGTGGGGAGATCTGCGCGATCGTCGAGGCGTCGGTGAACTCGACCATCGAATGGATCTGGGACTGCGGGTGGACGACGACCTCGATGTGATCGAAGTCGATGTCGAAGAGCAGATGGGCCTCGATGACTTCGAGGCCCTTGTTGACCAGGGTCGCCGAGTTGATGGTGATCATCGACCCCATCGACCAGGTGGGATGTTTGAGCGCCTGAGCCGGAGTGACACGACGCAGCGCATCGCGGGTCATGCCGCGGAACGGTCCTCCGGAGGCCGTGATGACGAGCTTGCTCACCTCGCCGTGGGTGCCCGAGCGCAGGGCCTGGGCAATCGCGGAGTGCTCGCTGTCGACGGGGATCAGCGCAGCCCCGGTGCGGGCGGCGGCGTCGAGGACGATCGAGCCGCCGATGATGAGTGATTCCTTGTTCGCCAGCGCCACATCGGTGCCGCGTTCAAGGGCGGCCAGGGTTGCACCGAGGCCGGCGGCTCCGGTCACTGCGTTGAGGACGATGTCGGCTGTGGCGGCGGAGACCACCTCGGCGGCATCGGGGCCGACGTGGATCTCACGGACAGGATCACTGATTCCCCGTTGGCCGGCGGCGTGCTCCAATCGCTGCCGGATCTCGGGCGCACCACCCTCCGGTGGGTTGGTGAGGCCGATGACGGGGACCGAGAATTCGAGGGCCTGGACGACCAGTGCATCGAGTTGGGTGCCTGCTGCGAGGCCGATGACTTCGAAATCCGCCGCGTTCTCCGTCAGGACGTCGAGGGCCTGGGTGCCGACCGAGCCGGTCGAGCCGACTACAATGATTCTACGTTTGCTCACGCCTACCGATAATGCCAAAGTTCTCTGAGAAATGACTCGACACCGGTGTCATCGGCGACGTGAGATATGCAATGCGAATCAATGGCGAGAGAGGTTTCTATGAGTACAACGCTGAGCCCCGACGACATTCTGGGATTGGATTCGGTCTTCGAGGAAGATGACCTCGAGTTCGCGTCGATCGTGAAGAAATGGCTTGATGAGAACGTCCGAGAGAAAATCGGCGACTACTTCCTCGATGCCACGATCCCAGCCAGGGAGCTTGCCGAGGGCCTGGGCGAGCTCGGGCTGCTGGGCATGCACCTCGACGGCTACGGCTGCGGCGGGTCCACTGCCACCCAGTACGGTCTGGCCTGCCGCGAGCTCGAAGCCGTGGACTCCGGTCTGCGCTCGCTCGTATCGGTCCAGGGGTCACTGGCCATGTTCGCCATCCATCACTTCGGCTCCGAGGCGCAGAAGGAGGAATGGCTGCCGAAGATGGCTGCCGGCAAGGCCATCGGCTGCTTCGGGCTGACCGAGCCGGATGTCGGTTCTGACCCTTCGGGTATGAAGACGACCGCGAAGAAGGACGGCTCCGACTGGATCCTCAACGGCGCGAAGATGTGGATCACGAACTCCCCCGTCTCCGACGTCATGGTCGTGTGGGCCAAGACCGAGGAAACCGATGCCAAGGGCAAGCCGGTCGTGCGCGGATTCGTCGTCCCCTCCGACACCGAAGGTGTCCAGACTCCTGAGATCCACCGCAAGATCTCCCTGCGCGCCTCGATCACCGGCGAAATCGTCCTCGACAACGTCCGCCTGCCCGAAGACGCCATGCTGCCTGAGGCCAAGGGGCTGAAGGGACCACTGTCGTGCCTGTCCGAGGCCCGCTACGGAATCGTCTTCGGCGTCACCGGTGCAGCTCGCGATGCCCTGCAGTCTGCCTTGGAGTACACAGGCACCCGCATCCAGTTCGACCGTCCGCTGTCTTCGTTCCAGATCAGCCAGCAGAAGCTGGCGAAGGCCTTCGGCCAGTACTCGCAGATCACGCTTCTCGCCGCACACTTGGGCAAGCTCAAGGACTCGGAGAACGGCGTGCGTCCTGAGCAGATCAGCTTGGGCAAGATGGTCAACGTCGACACGGCGATGAACGTGTGCCGCGACCTGCGTGCGCTGTTCGGCGGTTCGGGCATCACCAGCGAGTACCCGCCGCTGCGCCACGCCGTCAACCTCGAAACCGTGCTCACCTATGAGGGCACCCACGAGGTTCATCAGCTCACGCTGGGCCGGGCGCTGACTGGGATCAACGCCTTCGCCAACTGATCGCGTCACGGTCACAGCAACCGCTGGCCAAACGTGCCCGCGCCCTGCACATGCGCGGGGCCCCTACACGTTTGGCCAGCGGTTGCTCTTGTTCCACGCAGGGCTGCGTGCGGGCGGTGTGCGCACGCCGCCGGTGCGCGGGCGCATCCGGTGTCGCGTTTCGGTGTGCGGGTAGGCGGGTGCCGTCATCGGCTCAGACGCAGTTTCAGCACCGCGGTCTGTTCGTCATCGCCGAGGACACTGCGAGTCCTGAAACCCAGCGTGGTTGCGAAGTCCGAGGCACTGTGTCGCTGTTCGCTGCCGAGTTCGATGAGCACCACTCCACCGGGTGCCAGCCACTGACGTGATTCAGTGATGAGGCCGCGGACCAGATCCAGCCCGTCTGCTCCCCCGAACAGAGCAGTCGGAGCCTCATGATCCACTGCCTCACGAGGCAGGAACTTCGCAGCGGAGTCTGGGACGTAGGGCGGGACCGCGGAGATGGCGTCGAACCCGCCGACCAGAGTCTGCGGCAGGCCTGTCAGAGTCTTGAGCAGATGGGCATGGGCCCGGGGCCCGACATTCATCCGCGCGCAGCCGAGTGCCGTTTCATCGTGGTCGCCGAGGTGGATCTGCGTCCCTGGGATTGCCCGCGACACCGCAGTGGCTACGGCCCCCACTCCACAGAACGCTTCGAGGAACCGTGCCGCGCATGCAGCATCCTTCACCCCACGGCCTGCAGCCTTCACGGACTGCACAGCCTTGATCGATTGCGTCGCCAGCAGCGTGGTTCTCTGCCGAGGTACGAAGACTCCTGGAGCGACGGCGATTCGCAGACCAGCGAACTCGACCCACCCGACGACCTGCTCGAGAGGTTCGCCAGCGACGCGGCGAGCCAGGAGCTCGACCAGGGTGGCATAGCGCTCTGCTCTGTCGAAAGAGCATTCCTGCGCGGTCTGCATCAGAATCCGGGCCTCGTCCTCGGCGAAGACGCACCCTGCTTCTCGCAGATGGGCCACCACAGAGGCGCAGCCCAGCTGTCCAGTCTCGTCCGGTCCGGAGGCGTCAGGCCTCAGAAAGAATCTCCTGGGACAGCCATTCCAGGCTGGATTCTGCGTCAAGCGCTCTCTCGTCCGTGACGATCAGCGGCCGGTCCGGTGTCAGTGCGACCACTGCGGCCGATTCGACTCGAGAGTCTCGCATCGCCTGGTCGATGTTCGCGGTCTCCCCTGCAACGGTGATGCCGACACCTTCGAACCGGGAGCGGATGACCTTGACCGATGCCCGTCCCAAGTCGATCGGAGGAACGTCGATCGTGTGGACGACCACAGACGTGACCTCACCGTCTCCCCCGTGAGCCGAGGAGGAGCTCGCGGCCCCCGTGCGCGCATCGACGCTGGCCCCGATGCGGACGGCGCCGAGGATGCTCAGCGCCCGAGAGATCGGTGGAACATCCTCGGCGATGACGATGCGTTCGTGGACTGTGCCGACGATGCCCATGGCACGAAGGATTCCGCCGAGCTTCGCACTCCGGTCGAGCACCTCGGCGCGGTCGAGTTCTACGGGCTTCGACAGCGCCTTGACCAGGCGAGGGTCAGTGACTTCGCGGCCGTCGACCATCGGCGTGTCCGGGGCCGGGCCGGTCAGGACGATGTCCTCGGCTCCGCCCATGACGATCGGGAAATCGAGCAGCTCGAACACCGGGTTGAGCGTTCCGGCCGAGCTGTCTGTGGGTGCTTCGAAGTAATGGAAGTCAGTCAACGGAGGCCATCACTTCGACGACGCGGTCGATGAACGCATCCACCTGGTCTTCGTCGTAGGCTTTGTTGCCCTTGGCCGTCTTGAACAGGACGCGGCGGACCTGGTCGACGCTCATCGCCACGCCCTGCGTGAAGTAGGCGTTGACCTTCTCACACATGTCATCGACCTGATCGATGTCGTAGCCGATGACCCCCGGAGCCGGATTGTCGAAGTGCTCACCGGGTTCGCGGACCAGGCGTCCCCGCAGGGACGCGGCCACACGGGTCAGTTCGGATACCCAGGCATCTTGGCCCGACTGTGCGATCAGGCGGTCACGCGCCTGTTTGGCGAAGGCGTCTTCGAGGCGGTCGAGGGCGGCGTCGACGACGGCGACGTGGTAACCCTTGCGCACCAGGTCGAAGCCGACCGTCCGCACAGCGCGGGAGTCGAGGTCACCGGGCTGCGGGGTGGGACGTTCGAAGGATTCGCGTGCACGTTTGAAGAAGCTGTCGACCTGTTTCGGGTCGTAGCCGTTCTTCCATCCGGACATTCGGGGGAAGGTCGTGTCCGCCATGTTGCCTCCAGAAGCCAATCGAGCGAAAGTGTCATTTCCACCATGATAAATGGCAGACGCGGAAAATGCGTGTTCGAGGCGTCTCAGTCGGCGGCGGCGAGCTGTCCGCAGGCCCCGTCGATGTCCGAACCGCGCGTATCGCGGATGGTCGTCGGGATCCCCTGGTCGATGAGGCGGCGCACGAATTCGTTCGCTGCCTCCGGCTCGGAGGCTGTCCACACGGAGCCGGGCGTCGGGTTGAGCGGGATCGGGTTGACGTGGACCCAACCACGACCGCGAGCATTGAGCTTCTTCGCCAGCAGCTCCGCACGCCAGGGGTGGTCGTTCATGTCCTTGATGAGCGCGTATTCGATGCTCACCCGACGACCTGTCGCCTGATAGTAGTTGTATGCGGCGTCGATGGCTTCATCGGCCTTCCAGCGGGTGTTGACCGGGATCATCTCATCGCGCAGCTCGTCATCGGGTGCGTGGAGGCTCAGCGCGAAGGTGACCGGGATCTCCTCGGCGGCAAGTTTGTTGATGCCTGGGACCAGGCCGACCGTGGAGATGGTGATCCGGCGGGCCGACATTCCCAGTCCCTGCGGTGCAGGCTCGACGAACCGGCGCACCGCGTTCATCACGCGTTTGTAGTTGGCCAGCGGTTCGCCCATTCCCATGAAGACGATATTGGAGACACGTTCGGGTCCCGTCGCCGAGGCGGCCGCTTCCGGTGCGTCGACCGTGGCCTCAGATGATTCGCCCTGAGCCTCATCGGCTTCGGCCCCGAGCGCGGTCTCACCATCTGCTGGCATGTCGCCCGAGGGAGCGGGCGCGAGCTCGCCGTCAGCGATGACCTGGTTGGCGCGGATGACCTGGTCGACGATCTCGGCCGCGGACATGTTGCGTGTCAGCCCCTGCTGGCCTGTCGCGCAGAAGGGGCAGTTCATTCCGCAGCCGCACTGGCTGGAGACACACAGGGTGACGCGGTTGCGGTAGCGCATGAGCACCGATTCGACGAGCGCACCGTCGTAGAGGCGCCACAGGAACTTGATCGTGTCGCCGTTCTCGGTCCGCAGACGACGAACCTCTGTCAGGAGGTGGGGGAAGAAGCGCTCTTGCAGGTCCGCGCGCAGATCCTTGGGCAGATCCGTCATGGACTCGACGTCGCTCTGGTAATGCGAGAAGTAGTGGGTCGAGATCTGCTTGGCCCGGAAGGCAGGCAGTCCCATCTCTTTGACGGCCGCGATGCGTTCGTCCATCGTCATGTCGGCCAAATGCTGCTTCGGCTGACTGGCTCGCGGTGATTTGAAATTGAGCAGCGGACGACCGTCACGCGTCGGTGTCTTCGATGTCGTGCCGTCTGCATGTTCGACGACGGGCCGTGTCTGCCTGTTACCTGCTTGAGAACTCACACGTCCATTGTCTCATGAGAGCAAATCTCGTGGAGTGTGTGGGCCGCCACGGGTCTGCCGTCCCGGTTGTCGGGGTCTGCCGGCCCGGTTGTCGGGTCTGCCGACCCGGCTTCGGCGCCTCTCAGAGGTAGCCGGGCAGGACCGAGAACATCACCAGAGCCACCGGGGCGGTGGGCAGGATCGAATCCAGTCGGTCCATGACTCCACCGTGGCCAGGCAGCAGTGTTCCCATGTCTTTGAGTTCGAGGTCGCGCTTGATCATCGATTCGCTGAAGTCACCGAGGGTGGCGAACGCCGGGATGACGACGCCGAAGACCAGCCCGGTCCAAAACGGGGCGTCGAAGAGAGTCACCGCGAGGACGGTCGCGACGGCTGCGGCGAAGATCACCGAGCCGATATAGCCCTCCCAGGACTTCTTCGGGGAGATCCTGGGTGCGATCGGATGCTTGCCCCACAGGACTCCGAAGACGTAGCCGCCGGTATCGGAGGCGACGACGCTGGCGAGGAACAGGATGACGTAGAGGTTCCCGTCGGGCTGTGTCAGCAGATAGACGAGGAAGCAGGCCATGAGGCCGACGTAGGTCAGCGCGAACAGAGACAGCGAGACATCTTTGACCGCGTTCTTGCGTCGCTCGACCATGGTGAAGAGCATGACGGCCCCGGCGCTGGCGGCGAAAGTCACCCACAGTGCTTCCCGGCCGCCGACGAAGGTCGCCACCACCATGCACGCGGCCGACACCATGGTCGGGATCCGCGACACCACTGAGCCCGACCGAGACAGCGCATTGGCCAGCTCCCACATCGCAGCGACGATGGCGATGAGGATGATGAAGAGGAAGGAGATCGGGAAGACGATGAGGGAGACCAGGACGACGCCGCCGATGAGCAGCCCGATGCCGATTGCGGCCGGCAGGTTTCGTCCGGCCTTGCCGTAGTCCTTCGGTTCCTCCTCTGGAGCCTCCTGCCCGGTCTCCGCGGCCGGGTTCGTCTCCGGGTCTTCCGGCGAGTAGGCCTTGTCGGAATTGCGCAGGTCTCTGCGCTTGGGGAAGGGGGCCTCAGAACCCGACGCACGGGCAGCCGCATCCGACTCCCCGGAGGGAGTCGGATCGGGTGCTTGATCGCCTGGCCCGGTCAACGCAATCATCAGACCTCGAGGAGCTCAGCTTCCTTCTTGGACAGCATCTGATCGACGCTGTCGACCTTCTTCTTCGTCAGGTCGTCGAGTTCGGAGATTCCACGTGTGACCTCGTCCTCGCCGGCGTCTCCGTCTTTCTTGATGCGTTCGAGGGTCTCTTTGGCATGGCGACGGATATTGCGGATCGAGACCTTGCCGTCTTCAGCCTTGCTCTTGACGATCTTGACGTATTCTTTGCGGCGCTCCTCGGTGAGTTCCGGGAGTACGACGCGGATGACGTTGCCGTCATTGGCCGGGTTGGCGCCGATGTCCGAGTTGCGCAGAGCGGTCTCGATGTCTCCCAGTGCTCCACGATCGTAGGGAGTCACGAGGATCGTGCGAGCTTCCGGGGTCTGGAACGAGGCCAGCTGTTGCAGAGGCGTCGGTGCACCGTAGTAGTCGATCTCGATCGCGGCGAACAGTGCGGGATTGGCGCGGCCGGTGCGGATGGACGAGAAGTCCTCCTGCGTGAATTCCACGGCTTTGTCCATTTTCTCTCTGGCCTCGGCCAGTGTTTCTTCAATCACGACTCACTCTTTCCGTCGGTGGGAGCTTTGGTTTCATTCTATGGGCCATAGCTCGCGAATGCCGCACTCGATCGGACCAGGGAGAGTCCTGGCCTTCGTGTGAGGAGATGTTTCGGTCTGGCCTGGGGCTATTTGACGACGGTGCCGATCTTATCGCCGACGATCGCCTTGCGCAGATTCCCCTCGCCTTGCATGCCGAAGACGTGCATGGGCAGCTTGTTGTCCATGCACAGGGAGAAGGCGGTTGCGTCGACGACCTTGAGGCCCTTCTGCAGCGCCTCCTGGTAGGTGATTTCGGCGATCTTCTCCGCGCTCGGGTCGATCTTCGGGTCGGCTGTGTAGACGCCGTCAACCCCGTTCTTGGCGATGAGGACTTCGTCGGCGTGGATCTCCAGCGCACGCTGGGCGGCGACGGTATCGGTGGAGAAGTAGGGCAGTCCGGCTCCGGCGCCGAAGATGACCACCCGGTTCTTCTCCATATGACGCATGGCCCGGCGCGGAATGTAGGATTCGGCGACCTGTGACATGGGAATGGCGGTCTGCACGCGAGTTTCGACTCCGAGCTGCTCGAGAAAGTCCTGCAGCGCGAGGCAGTTCATCACGGTTCCCAGCATGCCCATGTAGTCGGCACGAGTGCGATCCATTCCCCGCTGGGACAGCTCTGCTCCACGGAAGAAGTTTCCGCCGCCGACGACGATGCTGACCTCCACCTCGTCGACGGTGGGGGCTACTTCCCTGGCCACAGTGGCAACGACATCGGGGTCGACTCCGATTTTGCCTCCACCGAACACTTCACCTGAGAGTTTGAGGAGCACGCGGCGGCGATGGGTGCGGACTGGTCTGCTGGCGTAGCTGGATTCGTGAACCGGGGTGGATGTCATTTAGTCCTTCTTCCGTCTGGGCAGCTTCGAGCCCGGATGAGTCGTCGGTGTCAGTGTAGCGAAAACGGGGCCGGACCGAATGGTCCGACCCCGTCAGCCGATTGAGAGTTCACTCTCAAATCAGACGACTGCTGTGCGGGTCGGTGACGACTCGCTCAACGGTCAATTGTGATTCAGGCTCCGACGCGGTAACGCAGGAATCCGGTGGCTTTGACGCCGGCCGCTTCGAGGACCTTGCTCACGGACTGCTTGGGATCCTTGGCGAATCCCTGGTCGAGCAGGCAGTTCTCCTTGAAGAAGCCGTTGACGCGGCCTTCGATGATCTTGGGCAGAGCCTTCTCAGGCTTGCCTTCGTTCTTCGCGGTGTCCTCAGCGATGCGACGTTCGTTCTCCACGAGCTCGGCTGGGACCTCGTCACGGGAGAAGTACTTCGGGCTCATCGCAGCGATGTGCACGGCGACATCGTGTGCGACAGTTGCGTCGTCACCTTCGTATGCCAGCAGGACGCCCACCTGAGGCGGCAGGTCCTTGTTCGTGCGGTGCAGGTAGGACTCGACCTTTGCGCCTTCGATGCGTCCGACGCGACGGAGGGCAACCTTCTCGCCCAGAGTCGCACCGCTTTCGGTGATGAACTCCGAGACGGGCTTGCCGTCCTTGGTGGACTCGAGGACGGCCTCGGCCGAATCGGCGTTGCTGGACACGGCCAGGGCCAGAACTTCGTCAGCGAGTGCGACGAAGGGATCGGACTTCGCAACGAAGTCGGTCTCCGAGTTGAGTTCGATCATCGTTCCGACGCCGCCCTCGACCTGCGTGGCCACGAGTCCGTCGGAGGTCGAGCGACCTTCACGCTTGGTGGCGCCCTTGAGACCCTTCACACGGAGGACCTCGATGGCTTTCGCCTGATCGCCGTCTGCTTCGTCAAGAGCCTTCTTGACATCCATCATTCCGGCGCCGGTCTTCTCGCGCAGCACCTTGATATCGGCGGCAGTGTAGTTTGCCATTCTCTCTCCTAAAAGTTGGTGGAGTTAAAGGAAATCAGGACTCTGTCGACTCGGTGGAGTCAGCGGCAGCCTCGGCAGCAGGAGCTTCGGTCGCCTCGTCAGCGGCCTTTGCAGCAGCCTCAACTGGGGGCTCGTCGGTCGCCTCTTCAGCCGCAGCAGCGGCATCAGCGGCAGGCTTCTCAATAGGATCCGCAGCCGGAGCGGCAGCGTCGGCTGGCTTCTCAGCAGCAGCCGGCTTTTCAGCGTCTGCAGCCGGAGCGGCAGCTTCCTCAGAAGCAGGAGCGTTGCCCTCGAGCAGTTCGCGTTCCCACTCAGGCATCGGTTCGACGGCCGAGACGTTCTTCTCTCCGCTGTCGTCGTCCGAGGAGTGGCGTGCGATGAGGCCCTCTGCCACGGCGTCGGCGATCACGCGGGTGAGCAGGGACACCGAGCGGATGGCGTCGTCGTTGCCCGGGATCGGGTAGTTGACGTCGTCAGGGTCGCAGTTGGTGTCGAGGATCGCGATGACCGGGATGCCCAGCTTGCGTGCTTCGTCGACAGCCAGGTGTTCCTTCTTGGTGTCGACGATCCAGACGGCCGACGGGGTCCGCTGCATGTCGCGGATACCGCCGAGGGTCTTCTCCAGCTTGTCCTTCTCACGACGGAGAATGAGCAGTTCCTTCTTGGTGTGTGAGGAACCTGCAACGTCATCGAAGTCGATCTCTTCGAGTTCCTTCAGGCGGCGCAGACGCAGGGAGATGGTCTGGAAGTTGGTGAGCATACCACCGAGCCAGCGCTGGTTGACGTAGGGCTGGCCCACGCGCTTGGCCTGTTCGGCGATCGATTCCTGTGCCTGCTTCTTGGTGCCGACGAAGAGGATCGAGCCACCGTGGGTCACGGTTTCCTTGACGAATTCGAATGCAGTGTCGATGTATCCCAGCGACTTCTGCAGGTCGATGATGTAGATGCCGTTGCGCTCGGTGAAGATGAAGCGCTTCATCTTCGGGTTCCAACGACGGGTCTGGTGTCCAAAGTGAACGCCGCTGTCGAGCAGCTGGCGGATGGTGACGACGGCCATACCGACGTCCTCCTCTCTCTTGCGCCCGGAGGCGCTTTTACGTCATTGTTCTCCGCCGGCATTGAGCCGACGGCAACAGTGACATTTTCGGTTGATTCCTGGTACTCGGTTCATCCGCCCCACAAATTGGCCTTTGCAGGCTATTTGCACCATGGGATGGAGAAGAAATCGAATACGCGTAGTCAGAAGACACGCTTCTGCTGATGCCAGTCTATCCCTGTTGCCCAAGCCTTTTCCAATCGGTCGGGCGCCTGCCGAATGGGCGCCATCACACCTTCGGCAGCTTTCCGACTGCCAGGCGGAAGCGATCATCCTCGACTCGTGTCTGATGATGTGTGGATATCGGTGCCCCGTGCTGGTGTGACAGCATCGAAACCGCATCGGACCTCTCGGACTCAGAACGTGCGCAACTGTCTGATCAGGCGGTTCGCGCAGCGACTCGTGGGTCGTCTCCTGAGGATCGTCGCACGACTCGTGTTCGTTTCGCCTGTGGACATCAGCACACCGTCCACAGGCACTGTCCGTGCACCTGACATCTCGCAGCGACCCGGCTTCCATGGGTTCATGGACTGCGTCGTCGATCCTCCGCACACCGCCCGGCTGACCCGAACTCGATCTCCGTCGGCGTCTTGCTGCTTGCGTCTCATCGCTGCCGTGAGCTTGATGGTCTTCGCCTTCACCTTCGCCGAGGCGGGGATGCCGTTCGCGGCTTCTGCCGAACCCGGTTCCCACGATCGGACCACGTGGGTCTCTCCTGTGCCTGCGATGGAGATCATCGAGGCCTTCGATCCGCCCTCGGAGGCGTGGTTGAAGGGGCACCGAGGCATCGATGTTCTCACGGTCAGTGGTGAACCGCTGCGGGCCCCTGCCGCAGGCACCATTCGCTTCCGCGGTACCGTGGTCGGCACCGCGACCGTGAGCATCGAGACGGACTCCGGGCATGTGGTCTCTCTCCAACCGGCGGAGTCGGAGCTGAAGATGGGAGAGAAGTTCGCCGCCGGTGCACGGATCGGAACGGTCGCCGAGGGCGGCCACTGTGACGAATCGTGCCTGCACATCGGTGTCTGGAAGTCCGAGGGAAAGAAGAAGTACCTCGACCCGGCGGGCTTCTTCGGACAGGAGCAGTCGATCCTCTTGCCGCTGTCACGCAAACCCGCACGGGAACCTACCGGGGACTCCGCAACGTCGGGAGCAGGCGCTTGGGGTGGGCACCGCAACGGTCGGATCCCCGCTGCCGCGATGTGCTCGCTGACGTCGGCACCAGGACAGATGCTGCGCTGCGATGCCCAAGCGGCGTTCGACCGGATGTCCCATGCCTATGAAGCCAGATTCTCGACTCCGATCTCCGTCACGGATGCCTACCGCGACTACGACACCCAGGTCATCCTGAAAAGGCGCAAAGGCCGGATGGCGGCAACTCCAGGAACCTCGAACCACGGTTGGGCATTGGCAGTCGACTTAGGCGGCGGAATCAACTCGTTCGGCAGCGCCGAGCATCAGTGGATGCGTGCCAACGCACCCAAATTCGGCTGGATCCATCCGGGCTGGGCCCGCCAGTCTGGTTCACTGCCCGAGCCGTGGCACTGGGAATTCAGAAAGTGATGACTTCTACCGGACCGACCCTGGCGGGAGAAGCCGATTGGCCGGCGGCACAACCGCGGTCGGCCTCGGGTGATCAGGCCCGGGGGTGCGCCTGCCGATAGGTCTCCTGCAGTCGCTGCATCGAGACGTGGGTGTAGATCTGAGTACTGCTCATGGTCGAGTGCCCCAGAAGTTCCTGGATCTGCCGCAGGTCCGCTCCCCCGTCGAGCATGTGAGTAGCGGCCGAGTGCCGGAGCCCGTGCGGGCCAATATCAGGTGCGCTGGGGTCATCGGAGCCGTAGCGATGCACGAGCTCCCTCACCTGCCTGGCTCCGATGCGACCACCCCTCACACCGAGGAAGAGCGCATCAGCGCTGCCCTTCGACACGAACGTGTCCCGCAGGTTCAGCCACTGCTGCAAGGCCGACTGGGCGGGCTTGCCGAAAGGGACTCGTCGTTCCTTGTTGCCCTTGCCCAGGACAGTGATCATCGAACGCTGGTGGTCGACGTCGCTGCGGTTGAGCCCGGTCAGCTCCGAGACCCGCACTGCCGTGGCATAGAGCATCTCGAGGACGGCCGTGTCCCGGGCCTGCTTGGCCACGTCAATGGGGTCGCTGCTCTCAGTCTCCGTCTGGGAAGCACGCTGCGCCGACACCAGATCGGCAGCCTGCTGTGGTTTGAGCACGGTGGGCAGGCGAGAGTCCTTCTTGGGAGTCCGCAGCCGCGCCGCCGGATTGTTCGTCAGCCCCTGGTGGTTCACACAGTAGGCGAAGAACGACTTCACGGCTGCGATCTTGCGCGCCACTGTCGACTTCGCCGCTCCGGCGTCGTCGAGGGTGATGAGCCACACACGCAGGTCATTGAGATCGATATCGGCCACACCGGATTCGGCGACGGTCGACGTGGAGTGGGCGGTTGGCGTGTGGGCCGCATGATCGAAGAAGTCGGTGACATCGCCGATGTAGGCCCTCGAGGTGTGGGCGGAGACGTCGCGCGATCTCAGGTGGTCGGCATAGCCGGACACCACCTCGGCGATGGTCATCGGTTGGGTCACAGCCCCAGGTTACGCGATCACCTGAGGCCAGGGGCGGACCTTCCACGAAGCTTCATGTCTGTCTGCGCACCTTGACCCACCCGGATTCGCGGCGGGCGCTCAAGCCGGCGAGTTCGAGGACGGCGAGCGCAGAGAGGGTGTGAGGCACCGTCAGTCCGGCTCGTCCTGCCACGGTTCCGACGTCCAGTGCTTTGGTCGTCGACAGCACATTGACACAGATCTTCTCCCGCTCAGCGAGGTCATCGATCGGATCTGCGGTGACACGGCTGGGATGGTCGGTGGGGTGACTCCCATCGTCGAACAGCGTCGGTTCTGACCCACCGATGAGTTCGACTACGTCCTCGGAGCTGGTCACCAGCTGCGCTTCATGCAATCGGATGAGCCGGTGGGTTCCCGTCGACGACGCCGAGTACACGGATCCGGGGAATGCCGCGACCTCGCGTGAGAGTTCGAGAGCGTGGCGAGCGGTGTTGAGGGCTCCGCTGCGCCAGCCTGCTTCGACGATGACGGTGACCCGAGACGAGGCGGCGATCAGGCGGTTGCGGAGTAGGAAGCGATGCCGCATCGGTGTCATCCCGGGGGCGGTTTCGGATACGATCGCACCACGGTCGAGCACCTGGTGGAACAGCTCGGTGTTCGCTGCCGGGTAGAAGCGGTCGACTCCCCCAGCCATGAACGCGATCGTGGTGCCTTCTCGGGCGATGACTGCCCGGTGGGCGGCCGCATCGATCCCGAAGGCTCCCCCGGAGACGATGGTGAGTCCCTTCGCTGCCAGGTCCCAGGCAAGGTCTGAGGCACATTTGGTGCCGTAGTTGCTGGCCGCACGTGCTCCGACGATCGAAACCGCCGACTGCAGAGCTGTGTTGAGCCGCGCCTCGCCTCGGACCCACAACCCCAGTGGAGCCGCCGGTCCCAGTTCCGTGAGAGCAGCCGGCCATTCGCCGTCGCCGGGGATGACGAGCCTCCCGCCCAGTCTGTCCACGGCATCGAGGTCACGATGCCCCTGCGCGTCCTCGCCACGTATGGCCCACCGGTCGATTGCCTCCCCGAGCTGTCCGCTGCCTGCGACTGCGGTCACGACCGACGACAGGCTTTCGGCGGCCTCGGCTGCCGATGACTTTCCTGCGGCCACCGCCCTGATCAGTTCGAGCACTGCGATCGGACCGACCTCGGCGACGAGGCCTGTGAGCAGCCCATCGCCGGGTTCTGCGATCCGCAGCAGGGCAGCCACCGCCGCACGAATCTCACCACTGACGATCTCGTTCATGAGTCCTGCGTCCTCAGGGCGAGCGCCGTCGTGATCCTGTCGGGACTCGGTGCCTCTGCCCCCTCAAGGTCAGCCAGGGTCGTTGCCACCCTCAGCACTCTGTCATAGCCGCGCATGGTGATCCTTCCGGTGTCGAGTGCGCGGTCCAGGTCGCGCAGACTGTTCGGGCTCATCGCGAAGTGCTCCCGCAGCCAGGCCCCGGGAGCATTGGAGTTCAGCGCCCATTCGCAGTCGACGTAGCGGTCGGCCTGCCGCTGTCGGGCACGTCTGACTCGCCCAGCGACGGTCGAGCTGTCCTCCTGCATCCCTCCGAGGCGGATGTCGGCTGGGGAGACGGGGAACAGTTCCAGCTGCAAGTCGACTCGGTCCAGCAGGGGGCCGGACAGTCTGTTGCGGTAGCGGCGTTTGTCCATCGGGGTGCAGCGGCAGGTGGATTCGGCTCCGCGCATCCCGGCCCCGCACGGGCAGGGATTGGCCGCCATCACCAGTTGGAACGATGCCGGGAGCACCATGGAACCCCAGGCCCGGTGGATGTGAACCTGTCGAGCCTCCATCGGCTGACGCAGTGCCTCGAGGACGTCGCGTGAGAACTCGGGCGCTTCATCCATGAAGAGGACGCCCCGGTGGGCTCTGCTGAGAATTCCTATCGATCCCGGTCTGCGGCCGCCGATCAGCGCCGAGGCGGTGCTGCGGTGGTGGGGCGCTTCGAACGGAGGCCTGTGATCGAGTCCTTCTCCGCCGCGCAGCTCTCCGCGCAGCGAGCGCACCGCTGCCACCTCGACCGCTTCGGGGTCATCCAATGATGGAAGTATTCCGGGCAGGCACTGTGCCAGCAGCGTCTTCCCGGCTCCCGGTGTGCCCCGCATCAGCAGGTTGTGCCCACCGGCTGCTGCGACTTCGAGCCCGAATCGTGCTTCAGCCTGCCCTTGGACTTCGGCGAGGTCGTGGCGTTCGTATGTTTCGGGTTTGGCAGTCTCGGCGTCGACGACCGGCGGCAGCAGCGGAACGCTGAGCGTGCCGCCATAGATGTTGATGAGTTCGGCCAACGAGTTGACGGCTCTGACTCTGGTGCCCTCGAGCAGCGCGGATTCTTCAGCGTTGCCGACGGGTACGACGAACCGTTCGAAGCCGGCCTGCAGGCCGCTGTGCAGGCTCGGCAGAACACCGTTGACCGGCCGGATTCGCCCATCGAGGCCGAGTTCACCGCAGTGGATGATCGATTCCGTGTCCGTCTGGGTGATGACGCCTTGGGCTTTGAGCACGGCCACGGCGATTCCGAGGTCGAATCCGGTGCCGATCTTCGGCACGCTGCCTGGAGTGAGGTTGATCGTCACATGCTGCGTGGCGACGGGAATCCCCAGATACGCCAGGGCGGCGCGAAGTCGTTTCCGGGATTCGCTGACGGAGGCGTCGGGCAGACCGACGATGTCGATTCCCGGCAGACCTGCACTGACGCAGGCTTCGATCGACACGATCTTGCCCGCCAGCCCCCATAGGGCCACGGCCGAGGAGCGCCCGATCACGTTGAGCTTCGCTTCTTCGCTCACGAGTCGACCTGCGCGTTGCGTCGATGAGAGTAGTCGGGCGCGGGTTCCATCACGATGCCCAGGGCATCGATGCGGATGGTGGCAAAGAACTCGCTCTGCCCGCGCAGCCAGATGCCCGAGAGCATTCTGATCCGTCTCAGTTTCGCCTCGGTCACGGCCTCGAGCGGAGAACCGAGAGCGAGGGTCCTGCGGGTCTTCACCTCGACGAAGACGATGGCTTCACCGTCTCGGGCGATGATGTCGATCTCTCCCCGTGCGCACCTGAAGTTGCGTTCGATGATGACCATCCCCTGCCGTTGCAGGAAATGTGCAGCCAGGTCCTCCCCTGTCTGTCCCAGGGCGCGTTGGCGCATCCCCGATGTCGTGGTGCTGCGTTTGTCAGATGTCGGTCCCATGGGAGACAGACCACCACTGCCGTTGAAGACGAGACAAGGGCAGAGGACTGGCCTGTGGACGGCGCTTCGTCGTCCACAGGCCATTCACGTGCAAGTCGGAGACCAGTCCACAGCCGACTGTGCGTCAGTTGCTCCTCCTTGTCAGAAGCCCCTGTTCGACTATCAGCCCCCTATTCGACAGTCAGCCTCTGATCGACGTCGGTGGTTCAAGATCGCTTTTGGCGATCTCCTCGATGTTGACGTCTTTGAAGGTCAGCACGTGCACGGTCTTGATGAAGCGCGCGGATCGGTAGCTGTCCCACACCCAAGCGTCGCGCAGCGTCAGTTCGAAATAGACGTCTCCGGCGTCGTTGTGGGCCTTGAGATCGACGTGATTGGCCAGATAGAAGCGCCGTTCGGTCTCCACAACGTAGGCGAAGAGTCCCACGACATCCCGATACTCCTTGTAGAGCTGAAGCTCCAGCTGTGCTTCGTAATCGTCCAGATCATCAGTGCTCATAACGATTCCTCCTTCGCATCGTGCGTCGTTTGCAGGCGGAAGCTTCTCCGGTGGTGAATGCTGGGGCCGGAATCGGCGATGCCCCGACGATGTTTGATGGTTCCGTATCCGACATTCGACTCCCAACCATACTGGGGGTGTGCCTGCGCGAGAGCGATCATCGCCTCGTCACGGTGGACTTTGGCGACGATACTCGCCGCGGCGATGACCGGAACACTGCCGTCGCCTTTGATCACGGTCCTCACCTGAGGCAGATCGAGGTCTGCAGCGGACCCGAATGTCCCCAGGCAGTCGAGCGTGAGTGGAGCCGACAGCCAGTCATGTTTGCCGTCGAGGAGCACCATCGTCGACGGTGGAAAGCTCGCTGAGCCGAGGAGAGGCACCAGCATATCGCACAGTGCCCGACGACCGGCCAAGTTCAATGCCATGGTCATTCCGAGTTCGTCGAGTTCGTTCGGGCTCGTCGAACCCACAGCCGTGGCCCGCGCCCACCCAGTCACACGAGCGGTCGCAGTTTGACGCGACAGCGCGCTCAACTGCTTCGAATCATGAATTCCCTCGGGCACCTCGGCGGTGGTCAATGTTGTCAGGTCGAAGAGGGCAACGCCCACGCTGACCGGTCCCGCCAGTGCCCCCCGACCGACTTCGTCGATGCCGATGACGCACTCATAGCCTTCTGCCAGCAGGGCGCGTTCAAGGCTGAGGTCGTGCAATCCTGCCTGTGCCATCAGCTGCCGGTGATTCCTTCGGGAGCGGGAACGTCAGCGAACACCGCTTCCGGGGTGGACATCCAATTGAAGTGTTCGAAGGGCCAGTTGATGAGGAAGACGGTTCCCACCACATTGTCTTCGGACACATAGGGCTGCGTGTCGACGTGATACCGGGAGTCAGCGGAGTTGCTGCGATTGTCGCCCATCACCCAGTAGTGGCCTTCCGGCACGGTGACGTCGAATTCCATCTCCGAGGGGGCAATGCCGTCGTCGAGGTATGTCTCATCGATGGGTTCGCCGTTGACGAGGATGCGTCCCTGCCCGTCGCAGCATTCGACGGTGTCGCCACCGACGCCGATGACGCGTTTGATCAACTGGTTGCCCCCGTCAGAGGGAGCCAATCCGAGGAATTCGAGGACTGGGTTGGGCTGATACTCCGAAACCTCTTCAGGCGTCAGCCAATGGTCGGGGTCGTCGAAGACGATGATGTCGCCGCGGTCGGCCGGTCCGAACCGAGGCGCCAGCTGGTTGACGAGGACCCGGTCGTCGATCTGCAGGGTCTCCATCATCGAGCCCGAGGGGATGTAGAACGAACGGACGACCCAGGTCTTCAGAGCGGTGGAGATGAGAATGGCGACGAGGATGATCACTGCGGTCTCGAGCAGGCCCCGGAGGAATCTCTTCGAGGCTGAAGGTGGGGAAGCTTCTGATTCGGCTGACATTCGTTCGCTTTCGCATCGGACCACAGGTTCCGCAGAGGGACTGAAATGAGCGTACCAGCACCTCGTCGCGGCACCTTTCAGGCAGCGACCATCTCAGCTGCCTGGCGACTGCCCGGCCGGTCGGCTGGATCAGTCGACCGAGGAGCCATGTCCGATCACGGGTCCGATGACACGGTCGAGAGGAATGAATCCGCCACCGGGTCTGCCCATCAGCGCGCGTGAATCTGCGGAGTTGTTGCGATTGTCGCCCATCACCCACATCGTGTCGGCGGGGACTTCGATCGAGAACTCGGCAGCCGAGGCCGGGTGCGGTGCGTAGTCCTCGTCGAGCGGTTCGTCGTTGAGCAGCAGACGGCCCTGCGCGTCACAGCATTGGAGCGTGTCTCCGCCGACTGCGATGACGCGTTTGACGTAGTAGACGTCTCGACTTCCGAGCCCGACCCACGATCCGACCTTCTGCAGCGGAGTCGGCAGAGCATCGTCGACGAAGGATCCGCGCCCGTCGAAGACCACGACGTCTCCGCGTTGGATGTCTGAACTCAGCGCGTCGGGTCGCCACACGGTGATCTCGTCGCCGACGTGAAGGGTCGGCTGCATCGATGCGCTGGGGATTGTGAACCGTTGGATGATGAATCCGCGGACACACCCGCCGATGACGATGATGAGGATCACAATGACGGCGATGGTCTTCCAGAAGCGGCCCGAATACAGAAAACGCGACCCGAAGGTCGCGTTTTCATGATTCTGCGGCACAGCGTGATCATTGCCCACAGTGCCAGGCAATGAATCAGGCCTTTTCGCGGATGCGCGCAGCCTTGCCGCGCAGTTCGCGCAGATAGTATAGCTTCGCGCGACGAACGTCACCGCGAGCGAGGACTTCGAGCTTCTCGACGATGGGCGAGTGCACCGGGAAGGTGCGCTCGACGCCGACGCCGAAGCTGATCTTACGAGCGGTGAAGGTCTCGCGGACTCCGTCACCCTGGCGACGGATGACGATTCCCTTGAACACCTGGATACGCGAACGTGATCCTTCGATCACCCGAACGTGAACGTTGAGGGTGTCACCGGGGCGGAAATCAGGAACGTCAGTCTTCAACGAGGCTGCGTCAACAACATCAAGCTTCTGCATTGTGTTTCTCCATGTGTCCCTGCTTCAGGTCGAGGACACGCATATCGGACCGGTTGGACCGGTGATTGGATCGTCTGTCGGGATCGCTCCCCGAGATTCTCCGATGACGACACCGGAGAACGGTCTTGGGCATCCATCCCCCTGAAGCAGGTGAATGCCAACAAACGCGACGGTCTATTCTGTCATGGATTCGTCACCGGACTCAAACCGTTCCAAAAGGGCCCGGTCGTGCTTGTCCAGACCCCTGAGCTCGGCGAGCAGATCGGGCCTGACCTCGGCGGTGCGTTCAAGCCTCCGGTCGCGGCGCCACCGTGCGATCGCACCGTGGTTTCCGCTGAGCAGGATCTCGGGCACGTCCCGGTCCCTCCAGCTGGCGGGCTTCGTGTAGATCGGGTATTCGAGGAGCCCGTCCTCATGGCTCTCCTCTGTCAGTGACTCCGGGTTGCCGATGACTCCGGGAATGAGGCGGCTGACGGCTTCGATCATCACCATTGAGGCGACTTCTCCCCCGTTGAGCACATAGTCTCCGATGCTCATGGGGCGCAGATCGAAGTGATCAGCCGACCAGTCGATGACCCGTTGGTCGATGCCTTCGTATCGCCCACATGCGAACACGAGGTGCTCGGCACCGGAGAGGTCCTCGGCGATGTGCTGGTTGAACACCGGGCCGGCGGGGCTGGGCACGATGAGGATCGGCTTCTGTGCTCCCTCGGGTCCCCCACCGGCGCTGTTCCCGCCGAGGACGTGCTCAAGTGCCAGCGCCCACGGCTCAGCCTTCATCACCATTCCAGCACCCCCGCCGTACGGCGAGTCGTCGACCGTGTTGTGGCGGTCGAACGTGAAATCGCGCAGGTCGTGCACGTTCAGGTCCAGCAGTCCCTGATCGACGGCCTTGCCGATGAGGGAGAGCTTCAGCCCAGAAAGATACTCCGGGAAGATGGAGATGACGTCGATCTTCATGCCTGAGCTCACGGTGCGTCGAAGAGACCGGCCGGAGGCGTGACTGTGACCCAACCGGCTTCGACGTCGACCTCGGGCACGATCTCGGTGACGAAGGGAATGAGCGCCTGATGACCGTCGACGTGCTTCATGTGGAGCAGATCCTGGGCGGTGCCGTTCGTCACGTCGATGATGTCACCGACGTGCGTCTCTCCTTCGAAGACTCGAAGCCCGATGAGGTCTTCGAGGTACCAGGCGTCGTCTTCGGCTTCGTCCTCGTCCTGGTCACTGAGGATGAGGGTGTTGCGGATCTCCTCGGCCCGACTCCGATCCGGGACCTCATCGAAGCTCAGCAGCAGCCGATCCCGATGCCACCTCGCCGCCTTCAGCGTCAGCTCACCGATGTCGGGATCGGTGGAGTATGCCTGGCCAGGGACGAGTCGTTCGTCCGGCCGGTCGGTGCGCACCTCGACGGTGAATTCCCCTTTGATGCCGTGCGGTTTGCCCAACCGGGCGAGAACCGTGTCCATACTGCTCCTCGTGCTCGTGAAAATGCTCAGACTCGTGCTCGTGAAGGTGCGGGTGCGCATTCACGTCAAGCACACAGTTTAGTCCGCTGCCCCGGTCATATCTCAGGCGCGTCCCGATGACGGCGCCCAGGTCCCGATGACGGCGTCGCGCTGCCCACATCCGCGAGCGTTCGGAACCTGCTGGCTGCGTCGCCGATGAATGCAGAGAAGGGGGATGCAGCGATGACACGCCGCATCCCCCTTCTCTGATGAAGGTGTTACGCCTCGATGAGGTCCACTCGCACCGACTCGCGGCCGGCAAGAGAGTTGATCACGGTGCGCAGAGCCTTTGCGGTTCTCCCCGCGCGACCGATGACACGACCGAGGTCTTCCGGGTGAACCCGAACCTCGAGCGTGGTCCCGCGCTGTGACGAGCGGGATCGAACAGCAACATCGTCTGGATGGTCGACGATGCCGCGGACCAGGTGTTCGAGCGAATCAGCCAACATGTCAGGCTTCAGCGCTCTCTTCGGAAGCAGCAGGAGCTGCGTCTTCGGCAGCCTTGTCCGACCCCTTAGGAGTGATGGCCTCCTTGATCACAGAACCGACAGTGGGAGCCACGTAGGCTTCCTTCTCCGACTGCCCCTTCACAGTATTCACTGCTTCGCCGATGCCGGTGTGCTGCTGCCAGTCACCGGTGAGCTTGAGGAGGGCGCGAACCTGATCGGTCGGCTGAGCACCGACGGAGAGCCAGTGCTGAGCGCGCTCCGAATTGATCTCGATGACCGAAGGGTTGCGGGTCGGGTGATAGATGCCGATCTGTTCGATGGCCTTGCCATCGCGACGGGTGCGCGAATCGGCCACGACGACGCGGTAGTGCGGTGCACGGATCTTACCCATGCGCTTCAAGCGAATCTTGACTGCCACTTTAGTGGTGTCTCCTTTTGTGTTTTTGTTGCACAGTGGTTCCAGAAGAATCGTGGGGTTGACCTGCCGGAATCTGTGACCTGGACTATCACCACAACGCGGAAGAGAGGGCCCACGTCGGAAGCAAAAGTACAAGACTCAATTGTGCCAGAAAGGCCTACTACTTTCCACCTGGGAACATACCGCCGAAGCCCTTGGGCAGATTCTTCATATCGAAGTCCTCTTCACCGTCGAGATCGACTCCCCCGAAGGCCGAACCGACCGGATCCTTCGTCTTGCCTGCCTTCTTGTCCTCAAGCGCCTGAGCCTGCTGTGCACGCTTGGCTGGGTTGCCGGACTGACCGCCCTTGCGGCCCTTCTTCTTTCCCGCGGCCTTCTTCTTACGGTTCGCGCCGCCACCGGGCATTGCGCCCATTCCGGGCATTGCGCCCATACCCGGCGCTCCGCCGCCCCCGCCCATTCCGGGCATACCGCCGCCACGAGTCATCCCGCGCATCATCTTCTGCGCCTGAGTGAATCGCTCCATCAGTTGGTTGACCGCGGTGACTGTGGTGCCGGCGCCCTTGGCGATGCGCGCCCGGCGTGAACCGTTGAGGATCTTCGGATTGGTGCGCTCTGCCGGAGTCATCGATCTCACAATGGCTTCGACACGATCGACCTCGCGTTCGTCGAAGTTCTCCAGCTGGTCCTTGTACTGGCTCATGCCGGGCATCATGCCCAGCATCTTCTTCATCGAGCCCATCTTCTTCAGACCCGACATCTGAGTCAGGAAGTCGTTGAGGTCGAAGTCCTCGCCGGATTCGACCTTCTTCTGGAGCTTCGCGGTCTCTTTTTCATCGAAGTTCTTCTCGGCCTGTTCGATGAGCGTCATGATGTCGCCCATGTCGAGGATTCGGTCAGCCATCCGATCAGGATGGAACTGCTCGAATTCCTTCATCGACTCACCGGTCGAGGCGAACATGATCGGCTTTCCGGTCACCTCGGCGACGGACAGAGCAGCGCCACCACGAGAGTCACCGTCGAGCTTCGAGAGCACGACGCCGGTGAAGTCGACGCCCTCCAGGAACGCCTCGGCGGTCTTCACCGCGTCCTGGCCGATCATCGCGTCGATGACGAACAGAACTTCATCAGGATTGACAGCGGAGCGAATGTCGGAGGCTTGCTGCATGAGCTCCTCGTCGATGCCGAGACGACCGGCAGTGTCGACGATGACGACATCGTGGAGCTTGGACTTCGCTACCTCGAGCGAGTCGGTGGCCACCTGCACCGGATCGCCGACACCGTTGCCGGGCTCTGGTGCATAGACGAAGGCGCCTGCACGCTCTCCGACGATTTCGAGCTGATTGACCGCGTTCGGACGCTGCAGATCGGCTGCGACGAGCATCGGGCGGTGGCCCTCGGACTTCAGCCAATGAGCCAGCTTGCCCGCAAGAGTGGTCTTACCCGCACCCTGCAGGCCGGCGAGCATGATGACCGTGGGTGGGCGTTTCGCATAGTTCAGGCGACGGGTCTCACCGCCGAGGATGCCGACCAGTTCATCATTGACGACCTTGACGACCTGTTGGCCGGGGTTCAGGGCACCCGAGACCTCTTCGGACAGGGCCCGCTCGCGAATGCGCCCGATGAATGCACGGACCACAGGCAGGGCGACGTCGGCGTCCAGGAGGGCACGCCGAATCTCGCGGATGGTGCCATCCACATCGGCTTCGGACAGCCGGCCCTTGCCGCGTAAGTTCTTGAACGTCGCGGTGAGCCTGTCGGAAAGGGAATTAAACACGTACAAGCCTTCTTCACGATGAATTGGTCGACTCTCTAGCCTAACAACTGATCCCGGTCCGACTGAAACCGATGGAGCTGGGAATGCGCCCACAACCGGTCTGCTCCGGAGGTACACATGCGAGCAGCAGCTCAGTCGAGCAGCAACTCAGTCGAGGAGAGCGTCGACGAATCCTTCGGCGGTGAACGGCGCCAGGTCATCAGCACCCTCACCGAGGCCGATGAGCTTGACGGGAACTCCGAGCTCCCGCTGGACGGCCACAACGATTCCGCCCTTGGCGGTCCCGTCGAGCTTCGTGAGCACGATGCCGGTGATGTTGACCGCCTCGGCGAAGACCTTGGCCTGCTGCATTCCGTTCTGGCCGGTCGTGGCGTCGAGGACGAGGAGCACCTCGTCGATCTCGTGTCCCTCGCCCAGGGGACGCGTCGCCACACGCTTGACCTTGCCGAGTTCGTCCATCAGGCCGATCTTGTTCTGCAGGCGTCCGGCAGTGTCGATGAGCACGACGTCGGTGCCCTCGACTTTGCCGCGTTCGACTGCGGAGTAGGCCACGGAGGCGGGGTCTGCCCCTTCTTCGCCGCGGACGGTCTCCACGCCGACTCGACTGCCCCAGGTAGTCAGCTGTTCGGCAGCAGCGGCGCGGAACGTATCGGCAGCGCCCAGCAGCACGCTCTGGTCTTCAGCGACGAGCACACGGGCGATTTTGCCCACGGTCGTCGTCTTGCCGGCGCCGTTGACTCCCACGACGAGCATCACTGCCGGGTCGCCGGCTGTACTCGCGGTGGCGAGTTCACGATCCATTGTGGGATCGACGATGTTGAGGAGCTCCTCGCGCAGCAGTGCCCTGACCTCTTCGGGCTCGCGGGTGCCGAGGACCTTGACGCGTTCGCGCAGACGGTCGACGAGTTCGGTGGTCGGATCGACGCCCACATCGGCGAGGATGAGTGTGTCCTCGATCTCCTCCCACGTCGATTCGTCGAGTGTGTCCCGGGACAGCAAGCTGAGCAGCCCCCGTCCCAGGCCGGTGTTGGACTTCGCGAGGCGCTCGCGCAGGCGCACAAGCCGGTTCGCCGGTTCGGTGGGAGTCTCGGAGCCGCGGGTCGCAGCCTTCTCCTTGACCACCGCCTCGGAGATCTCATCAATCGTGAGTTCGCCGGTGACATCGGCGTCGATGCTGCGCTTGTCACGCAGCCCTTTCCTCTTGGCATTGATGCGCAGGGTGAAGCCCACCCCGACGACCAGAATGAAGACGATGGCCGCGACGATGAGCAATACGATCGGCTGATCCATTGACGTACGTCCTCCTTTGAATACCTTCGCTGGCCCCACGTCCTCACGCGGCGACCACTGGTCAAGGGTGCTGCGCCGGTCCTGCTGCGTGCTCCGGCTCGTGACCGTTGTCGCTCAGGGGCCCGCACCCATGCGCCCCTCTGTCTCGGGGACACGTGTGCTGATGTCGTATGGTCCGGTCAGGAACCTCGGCTGCCGAAGAGCAGACCGGCTGTGGTTCTCCACCCGGTGCCGGATTCCGGGATCTTCCAATGACGGGTGCGCGGCCTCACCGTCAGCAGCGAGGGTGCGGCGTGCCGGCGTGGCTGCGGCCTGAGCACGTAGGAATGGTCCCGGATCGCGGTGACGGCAGCCTGTTCCCGAGTAGCCAGATGGGAGGTGCCGTCATCGTGTCCGAAGAATTCGTGGACCTCATCGTCGTAGCCGGTCCACTGCCCCGGCAGGCGAAAGCGCTGCACATCGGATGAGTACTTCAGGCGGCCTTCGGCCCTCAGCCCTGGCAGCGCGACGAGGAGCACGACGACAAGGGCGAGCGCGAATGATACGGCGAGTCCGACGATGACGACGAGTACTGCATTCATGCCTTCGAGCCACCTCGTGATTCAGTCGACTCGGCCATGGACGTCCCGCTCCTCAAGGTTTTCGACAATGCTTCCCTGTCCCCAAGTCTATCGTCCCACCCCACGACAATTGTGCTCCGGGGCCGTGAGCCTGTTGGAGAATTCCCTGGGACTCCCCTGGGCATCTCTGCCGAATCGGCCTCTCGCAGTCGGCTCCCGTCACGGGATACGCTGCGAAATGACCTTCGACACACCATCTCCGTGCATCGTCACCCCGTAGAGAGCGTCGGCGATCTCCATCGTTCGCTTCTGGTGGGTGATGACGATGAGCTGAGACGAGTCCTGCAGCTCCTCGAACACCGTCAGCAGGCGGGACAGGTTGAGATCGTCCAGTGCTGCCTCGACCTCGTCCATGACGTAGAACGGGCTGGGTCGGGCCTTGAAGATCGCCACCAGCATGGCGACGGCGACCAGCGACCTCTCCCCGCCTGAGAGCAGGGACAGGCGCTTGACCTTCTTGCCTGCCGGTCGGGCGTGGACGTCGACTCCGGTGGTCAGCATGTCATTGGGGTCAGTCAGGCTCAATGAGCCCTCACCGCCGGGGAAGAGACGGGAGAAAATGTCTTCGAACTCCTTCGCTGTGTCGGCATAGGCCTCGGCGAAGACGCGTTCGACGTGCCGGTCGACCTCCTCGACGAGTTTCATCAGGTCCTTCCTCGAGGACTCGATGTCGGTGATCTGCTTCTCAAGGAACTGGTGCCGTTCCTTCAGCGCTTCGTACTCTTCGAGCGCCAGAGGGTTGACTGTTCCGATGCGTTTGAGGGCAGCGGCTGCCTTCTTGTGTCGCTTCTCGACCTCGGTCCGCACATAGGGACGTTCCTCCTCACCGTCGTCGAAGGCAGGGACCGGAGTGTGGGGTCCGTAGAGTTCGACGAGTCGCTCGAGTCCGAGTCCGGTCTCCTCTCCTGCCCGGTTCTCGATCTCTTCGAGTTTGAGTCGGAACCGCTCCTTCGCGAGTTCGGCTTCGGCTGCGGCGTCTTTGAGCCGCTGCAGCTCTGTGCGAGTGGTGGCCAATTCCTCGCCGAGGTGGCCCTTCTCCTCTCGCAGCTGCCCGCGCTCTTCGACGAGGACCTGGATCTGGGCGCCGAGTTCACTCACCGCCGTCTCCGCGACACCTGCCGCTTTCTGCGCGGTTTCTGCGATGAGCAGCGCCGAGGCGGCCGACCGGTTCTTCCGTGTGATCGTGCGCTGGGTCTGTTCACGTGCTGCTTCCTCTGCCGCTGCCTGGCGCAGCAGGGAGTCGACACGGTCGGAGAGGAACCGTGCCCGGTCCGTGGCCGCCTTGTGGCTGATTCGGGTTTCGATGACGTCTTCGGACGATTGGGACACCTGTCGGCTCAGTTCGTCCCGGTCGGTGGTGTCGACGACCTCTTCGACGTCGCCTGCCCCGGCCAGTGCCGATTCGGCCGTGCGGGCGTCGCGTTCGGCGGTGTCCAGTCGTGCCGCGAGTTCGACCTCGTTGTCCTTGGCCCTCTGCAGACGAGTCTGCGCTGCACTGATGTCGCCGGTGATCCGGGAGACCTCTTCCCCAGCGGCCATGATCGCCGCATCCGAGGAGTGCAGCTTCTCCAGGGCGGCGGCGGCAGTCGTCTTCGCCTCGGCGAGCTTCGCCGTCACCCGGTCGATGTTCGAGTCGCAGTCGGTCAGTGCCGTCTGCAGCTCGGCGATCGAGGTGCGGGTGTCCTCGAGGGCCGTCTGTGAGGCCAGCCGGGTGCCAGAGGCGGTGCGGGCCCGGCTGACGCGAGTCGCGGTGAGGACCTCACCGCGGACCGTGACCGCGGTCAGATCGGGATGGGAACCGATGATGGACAGCGCACTGGCAGCGTCGTCCACGCACACGACGGAGTTCAGGGCGGAGTTCAGCAGCGTCTCGAGTTCGGGGACGTCGCTGCTGACGACATCGGTCAGCCACCGCACCCTCGACTCCTCGCCCGCTGCGGAGTCACCTGTGGGCAGTGCCCTCCTCTCAATGCCTGATCTGGACGACGAGTCCGCGCCCTTGCCTGCACTTGCACCGGCAGTCGCGCCTTCCTTCGACGTCGCGCCCACCGACGTCAATCCTGCGGGGATAGTGAGGTGGACGTTCGTGTCCTCACCGAGGTGGTCGAGCACTGTCAGTGCCACCTGACCGGAGTCGACGAGCACACCGGAGACGGTGTTCGACAGGGCGGCTGCCACGGCCATTTCGTATCCATTGGCCACACTCAGCCGTTCGGTCACGGCCGAGCCGACACCTGGCAGATCGGCGTTGACGATGTCCTCGAGGTCAGCTTCCAAGGCTGTGCCGAGAGACAGTGCCTCTGCCCGGGCTTCGGCCGAGGCGAGTTGGGAAGCGGTCTGGGCCTTCTGCGTTCGCAGCCCTTCGAATTCGGCCTCCAGCGCGGTCTGGGCGTCCTTGGCGGATTCGTAGTTCGTATCGAGTTCGCTTTCTCCGGCTTCGACTCCTTCGACTGCGGCCTCAGCGGTGCGCAGTTCCTCGCTGCGTTCGGCGATGCGTGTGGATGCGGTGTCGATCTCTGCCCGGTTGGCTTCGATCCGGGAGGTGAGGTCGCCGATGCGCTCACGCGCCTGGGAGGACTTCGACTGCAGTGCCGACCTGTTCTTGATCGCCTCGGTGATGGCCAGCTGTGCCGCCTTGACCTCGTCTTCGGCCTTCTTCAGTGCCAATGCGAGCTCTTCCTTGCGCATCTGGCTGCGATCCAGTGCTGCCGCGGATTCTTCTCTGGCTTCCTCAGCGGCGCCGAGCTCATCCTTGTGATGCTCCGCCTGGGACCTCAGCTCTTCCGGTGACTTCGATTCCCGCCGGCCCAGGCTCGCCACCTCGGAGAGCAGGTGTGCGCGTTTGTCCTCGGCGCGCTGGGCGATGCCCTGTGCCCGCACGATCTGGGTCTGTGTCCGTGACTCCGCGGTGCGCAGCTCCTCCAGTTCGGCATCGAGTCTCCCCAAGCGTGCCTCGATCTCCTGCAGTCGCTGCTCGGCGCGGGACCGGCGATGCTCGAGGTCGCCGATGCGGTCGCCGCCGTCCTCGCCTTCAGCGCCGGTGGCGGAGGTTGCGGCCAATGATGCCTGCAGCCGCACGGTGTCATCGGCCAGGAGCCGCGCCGTGGCATCGCGCAGCGTGGCTTGGACGGTGGCGGCCTTCGCCGCGGCCTCGGCCTGGCGACCGAGGGGCCCCAACTGTCGGTTGAGTTCGGTCCGCAGGTCCGACAGGCGGTCCAGGTTCGTCTGCAGGCCGGTGAGTTTGCGGACGGCTTTGTCCTTGCGTCTGCGGTGTTTGAGGACGCCGGCGGCCTCTTCGATGAAGCTGCGGCGTTCGATCGGGTCGGCGTGCAGAATCGCATCGAGACGCCCCTGGCCGACGATGACGTGCATCTCCTTGCCCAGACCCGAGTCGTTGAGCAGCTCCTGAATGTCGAGGAGACGTGCCGGTGTCCCGTTGACGGCGTATTCGCTTCCTCCGGTGCGGAACAGGGTGCGCGAGATCGTGACTTCGGTGTAGTCGACGGGGATGGCTCCGTCGGTGTTGTCGATGGTCAGGGTCACCTCGGCGCGGCCCAGGGCCTGTCGCTTGGAGGTTCCGGCGAAGATGACGTCATCCATCTTGCCGCCCCGCAGATTCTTCGCACCCTGCTCCCCCATCACCCAGGACAGCGCGTCGACGACATTGGACTTGCCGGAGCCGTTGGGGCCGACAACGCAGGTGATGCCCGGCTCGAATCTGAGAGTCGTCGCCGAGGCAAAGGACTTGAATCCTCGCAGGGTCAGGCTTTTGAGATGCATTGTCCGCCCAGCATATCCCGAACGAGTTCCTGCAATTCTCGATTCGTTTGATAGAGTGTCTCCTCGTGCGCCGAAATCGGCGCCTTTCCTCCGTAGCTCAGTTGGCAGAGCATTCGACTGTTAATCGAAGGGTCGCTGGTTCGAGCCCAGCCGGGGGAGCACATCAGGCCTCGTCGTTCGCGACGGGGCCTTGCTCATTCACCGGTCGATTCCTCGTCGCGCCGCCCGATGAGACTCAACGCCCACCATGTACAGGGAGGAGCTCCGATCACCACTGCCTGCACCACCGCTGTGTCCACACCGATCGGCAGCATCCCCATGAGCAGTGAAACCACTGAGGCTCAGGAGCTGATACGGCAGCTGAAGAATCCGACCACGAGACAGAAGCCGCGCATCCGCACGGGTGTCGACAAAGTGGTGTTCTTCACTGCTGGTGTTCTCGCTGTTGAATTCGGCGTCTGAGGCTTCTTCTCTCCAGAGAGCCTCGGGTCTGTCGCAGGGACCCTGCTGAACGGCGTCATGGACAACTTCGGCTGACTCTTCGTCATCGCGGCCACCGTCTTCACGATCTTCGTCATCGTCGTTGCGCTGTCCAAATTCGGGCGAATCCCGCTGGGCAGGGACGATGAGAAGCCGCAGTTCAAGACCTCGTCGTGGATCTCGATGATGTTCGCCACCGGCATGGGCATCGGGCTGGTGTTCTCCGCCGTCGGTGAGCCCCTGTTCTTCTACATGTCTCCCCCACCCGCGACCGTCGATGGTTCCACTCCGGAGGCGATGGGCACCGCGATGGGCACAACGCTCTTCCACTGGACTCTCTACCCCTGGGCGATGTACGCGATCGTCGTCTCGGCGTCGCCTACGGTTCCTTCCGCCTCGGTCGGTCCCAGCTGTTCTCGTCGATGTTCACCCCACTGTTCGGCGAACGTGCAGTCAACGGCGCCGGCGGCAAGGTCATCAACATCCTCGCAATCCTCGCGACCCTCTTCGGCTCCGCGTGTTCGCTGGGCCTCGGTGCGATCCAGATCGGCGGCGGCATCGAATCGGCGGGCATCATGTCCGACGTCACCTCGCCGATCCTCGTCATCATCATCGCGATCCTCACCGCAGCCTTCGTCGCTTCGGCCGTGTCCGGTGTCGAGAAGGGCATCCAGTGGCTGTCGAACATCAACATGGTCCTCGCGATCATCGTCGCGCTCATCGTGTTCATCGGCGGGCCGACGCTGTTCATCCTCAACGTCATCCCGTCCTCGATCGGCTCCTTCATCCAGGATCTGCCGCAGATGGCCTCCCGCACCTCGGCCAGCGGACAGGACGTCAACGCGTGGCTGTCCTCGTGGACCGTCTTCTACTGGGCCTGGTGGGTCTCATGGTCGCCCTTCGTCGGGCTCTTCATCGCCCGCATCTCCCGCGGCCGCACCGTGCGTCAGTTCGTCCTCGGCGTCCTCATCGTTCCATCGGTTGTCTCGACCATCTGGTTCGCGATCTTCGGCGGCGGTGCCATCGGCATCCAGGAACGTGCCGAACGCGGAGAAGGCACGGTCAAGGCTCTTGCGAATTTGGCCGACGGGGAGCCGGACATCAACATGGACACGATCCTGTTCGATCTCCTCGGCGCACTGCCTCTGCAGAACGTCATCACCATCATCCTCATGATCGTCACGGTCATCCTCATCGCGATCTTCTTCGTCACCGGTGCCGACTCGGCATCGATCGTCATGGGCACGCTCAGCGCCAACGGCAGGGAGGAGCCCGGCAAGGGCCTCGTTCTCTTCTGGGGTGTGGCTACCGGTGCTGTGGCAGCGGTGATGCTCCTGGCAGGAGGTGACGACCCGGCCGAGGCCCTCGAGGGTCTGAAGAACATCACGATCGTGGCTGCGTTGCCGTTCGTCATCGTCATGCTGTTGCTGTGTGTGGCCGTGTGGAAGGACCAGTCGAAGGATCCGCTGATCATTCAGGGACAGCTGGCCAACCACGTCCTCGAGCAGTCGGTGGCTACGGCCGTCGACGAGTACGACGGGGAGGTCTTCGGACTCGAGACGTCTGAGCTGCCGGCCCAGGACATCGAAGCCGACTCCGACGCCGAGGTGGGTGCGATGTCATCCGCGACGACTCAGGGCACAGCCGACGACGGCAAGGACAGCTCCAAGAGCTGACCTGCGCGATTCGACCGGCCTGAGGGCCGGGTGTTGCTCCGAAAAGGAGTGCGCCCGGCCTTCGCCTTCGCCCATAGCTGGGCATCGATATATTCTGTGTGTATGGACTCGATGACCGGGCTGAGCAGTATTCTGCAGCGCTTGGACTTCCAAGGCAGCGTGACGCTGCCCGGGCAACCGTCCGAGCCACTGTCTCGTTGGCGACGGAGGAGAAGCAGCGCAATCCGAATCTCGTTCTCAGGCGCCGGAGTTGGAGTGGCGCTGATCATCACCGGTGTCATTCTGCACGATGTCGGATTCTGGTCTCTCAGCATCATCCTCGGCGCGCTCCTCGCCGTGCTGGGTCTACTTGTCGAACTCATCCTCGTGGGCGTGGGCCAGCTCTGGCATGAGCGCATCGGCTCCGAGGAACTGCCCGTGCGCCTAGA
>JAKDSA010000049.1 GCA_030457025.1 Brevibacterium sp.
ACACCACACAGGGAAATTCCCACACACGCGAACACACCATCTCCACCTCGGTGCTGGTGATCGGCACCGGCGGATCCGGCCTGCGGGCCGCGATCGAGGTCGCCGAATCCGGCACCGACGTCCTCGCCGTCGGCAAGCGACCCAAGGATGACGCCCACACCTCGCTGGCGGCCGGCGGCATCAACGCGGCCCTGGCGACGATGGACCCCGACGACTCCTGGCAGCAGCACGCGGCCGACACCATCAAGGAATCCTATGACCTCGCCAACCCCCGCACCGTCGAAATCGTCACCCAGGGAGCCGAACAGGGCATCGCTGACCTGGAGCGATATGGAATGGACTTCGCGAAGGAGGACGACGGTCGGATCTCACAGCGCTTCTTCGGCGCCCACACCTGGCGTCGCACCGCTTTCGCCGGCGACTACACGGGACTCGAGATCCAGCGCACCCTCATTCATCGTGCCGAGGCTCTGAACATCCCCATCCTCGACCGCGTCTACATCACCAAACTCCTCGTCGCCGACGGCCGGATCTTCGGTGCCTTCGGCTTCGACATCATCGACGGCTCCCGCTGCCGGATCCATGCCGATGCGGTCATCCTCGCCGCCGGTGGTCACAACCGGATCTGGCGCCGCACCTCCTCGCGTCGTGATGAGAACACCGGCGACTCCTTCCGTCTGGCCGTCGAGGCCGGAGCCCGCCTGCGCGACGCCGAACTCGTCCAGTTCCACCCCTCGGGCATCATCGAACCCGAAAACGCCGCCGGCACACTCGTCTCCGAGGCTGCCCGAGGTGAAGGCGGCATCCTGCGCAACGCGCTCGGCGAACGGTTCATGGAACGCTACGACCCCGAACGCATGGAGCTCTCCACCCGCGACCGTGTCGCCCTGGCTGCCTACACAGAGATCGCCGAAGGCCGCGGCACTGAGAACGGCGGCGTCTGGCTCGACGTCTCCCATCTGCCGCGCGAGACCATCATGAACCGGCTGCCGCGCGTGTTCCAGACGATGATGGAAACGCAGATGCTCGACATCACCGTCAGCCCCATCGAGATCGCCCCGACCGCCCACTATTCGATGGGCGGGGTGTGGGTCGACCCCGTCGAGCACAGCACCGACGTCGAGGGCCTCTGGGCCATCGGCGAGGCCTCGTCCGGGCTGCACGGAGCCAACCGCCTCGGCGGCAATTCGCTCATCGAGCTCCTCGTCTTCGGCCGCATCGTCGGGCGGTCCGCCGTTGCGTACTCGGGTGGCCTGGGTGCGCAGGTGCGGTCGCAGTCTGCCATCGCCGAGGCGCGGGCTGAGATCGATGATCTCCTGTCCTCTGAAGGTACGGAGAACGTCCGAGCCCTGCAGCGCGAGATCCGCAACCTCATGACCGCCCACGCCGGAGTCGTCCGTGATGAAGCCGGGCTGCTGGCGGGACTCGAGAAGCTCGCCGCCATCGAGTCCCGGATGGGAAAGGTGGGCATCCACCCGGACATCGCCGGCTTCTCCGACCTCTCACACGCCTTCGACCTCAAATCCTCAGCGCTGGCAGCTCGGGCAACCCTGGAATGCGCACTCGAACGCCGGGAGACCCGCGGCTGCCACAATCGCAGCGACTACCCCGAGCAGGATCCGAACCTGCAGGTCAACCTCGTGTGGTCGCCCTCGACTGGGGTTGTCAAGGAGAGCATTCCCGCCGTCGGCGCCGAGGTCGCCGAGTTCATGCGCCATGACGAGATCAGTCAGGCCGGCAAGCTCGTGGAGTAGTTCGGGACGCATTCAGCAGCGAGCTCGCCGCAGTGATACTTCAGGCGGCGAGCTCGCGCTTCCAATCTCCGGCCAAGCTGATCAGAGTGAAGCCAGTGAGGAAGGCCGGCGTTGTGGCTAAGAGCCCGATGGCGACGATTTCAAGGCCGGCATCGGAGACGTCTTTGACGAGGAGATATCCGATCGCTGCCAGTGCACCGGCTACCCACGCGGCGCCCACGACAGTACCAGGAACTCGGGGCAGAGCTTTCGACAGCATTCCGATGATGAAGCTGAGGGTGATAGCGCTCCAGATAACTGATTCCACGTTGATCACATCACCGAATACCCAGCTCGTGGGTGCCCGGGAATCTCCTCCGCTATTATGCTCGACATTGAGCGCTTGGATAGCGCCGAAGACTACAATAACCGACAAGGGTTGTTGAGTAAAAAACATCCCGCATTCTGTATTGTCTGCGTCGTCCGTATTACTGGAGTCGTTTGTTGTACCGCGAAGCGCAGCGAGGCCGCTATCACCGACCCCGCTGTTCCAACAGGCAGCGCTAAATCACCCCGTTGCAACGGGGTGATTTAGCGCTGCTGGTGTGGGGCGTGTGCTGTTCAGATCGCGGGCAGTTCATCTGCGTGCGAGTCAGTCAGCTGAGTCGCGGCAACGTCACCCGACCGCTGTCCCCGCACCGACCGGTACGCAAAGACTGCCAGCACAATGCCGACCACTGAGGTCAGCACCACCAGCCCGACGGTGCCGCGGAAACCAGCGAGCAGCGAATAAAGCTCGCTGTGACCGGCGGCCATGTTCGCGCCGCTGATCGCTCCGTAGACGCCAGCGGCTAGTGAGGTGCCGACACAGCCGGCGATCTGGAAGCTCGTGGACACGACAGTCACACCGTGCGGGCTGGTTTCGTGGTCGAGATGGGACAGAGCGAAGGACTGCGCCGGGCCGATGACGAATGCGGTGGCAAGCACAGCTGGAATGTAGAGGATGCCGAAGAGGAGGATCGACGTGCCTCCGGCGGCGAGGCCGACCAGGGTGACGAAGACGGCCATGACGAGGAAGCCCAGCGGGATCGACCGCTGACCGCCGTGACGATCGAACAGGCGTCCTGCCACAGGACCCAAGATGACGGTGAGCAGGATGCCCGGTGCCAAGGTGATCGAGGCGCCCAGGGGCTCCATGCCGCGTACGGCCTGGAGGAACAGCGGGATGACGACGTTCATGGCGAAGACGAACACCAGCCCGAGCATGGTCATGAGCACCCCGAAGACGAATGGAGCGCTCTTGAACGGACGCAGATCGAGCAGCGGGTGCTCGATGCGATTCTGCCGGACGGTGAACAGCCACAGACCGATGAGCCCGACGACACCGGAACCGCCGGACACCAGAGCGGACCCGCCGAAGGCCGCGGTCACACCGTAGAGGATGCCCACGAGGGCCCGAGCGTGGTCATCGCGGCCATGATGCCCATGTTCATGCCCAGCTTCTCACGCGCGGAGACCGCCAGTGTGATGTTCATGCCGATCGGAGTGAGCAGGCCCGTGCCGATGGCCTGCAGCAGACGACCGATGAGGAGGACGCTGAAGGTCGGGGCCAAAGCGCCCACGATCGAGCCGATGACCATGATCGCGACGACGCTGACGAACAGGGCCCGTGTTGGGAAGCGGTGGTAGAGGACGTTCGCAACCGGGACGAAGACTGCGGCGACGAGCAGGTAGGCGGTGGTCAGCCACTGCACGGTGCTCACGTCGACGCCGAAGTCGGCCATGATCGGCGTGAAGGCGACGTTGAGGAACGTCTCGTTGAAGGTGGCGAGGAACGCGGCGACTGCTGCGACGGCGATCATCCAGCCCGCGCGTCCTGTGGAGCGCGGGCGGGTTCGGACAGATGAGGTCATCGGTTCTCCTGATGTGTCGGCGGGGTTGTTGCTCGACCGTGCCGTGTCAGAAGGTTCTTATGGAGACCTCTCGTGTCGTGTCATCGAGGCGCAATGATGGCCGTGAAGCCAGAATTCAATATAGCAGTTTTCAGAATTTTTCATCAGCGAGTCATCGAACCAGCGCGCAACGCCTACATTCAGTACCGCGTCACCCCGTTGCAGCGGGTGGTTTTGCTGCTGGCGGTGTGGCGTTCAGTCTTCGTCCTCGATCTCGGCCTCACGAGCAGCCTCGATGCGGGCCTGCTTGAGCTTGCGCTGGCGAGAGATCGTCATCGCCACGATGGCAATGGCCACTCCCACGAGGCCGCCGATCACAATGGAACTGCCACTGGCGCTTTCCACGGTCGAGCCCAATCCTGCTGTGAGCAGTGGGTGCCCAGTGATCTGATGGAACCCGATGGCGAAGACCCAGGCGACCGCGAACGCACCACACGTGACGTAGGAGATGATGAGCCGCCTCGGCGACGAGAGCGCCGTTGCGAGATCAAAATCGACGCCCTCACGCTTGCAATAGCTGGCCACTGCGAAACTCAACACTCCTGAGCCAAGCAGCAGAGGAAGAGTCCAGAATCCTGCTCCGATGACCGCAAAGAGAACGGCGAGGGCAAGGAAGACATAAATGGTCAGGACCGAGCCGAACATATACGCCCGGAGGATGACATCGCGTTCTCGCTCATCTCCCATCGACGGATCATTGATACCCGCGATCCGGTCGGCCAGAGGGTTTGGCCTGTGAGTCTTGCCAGTGTTGCTCATGTTTCCTCCTGAAGCGAGAAGATCTCTTCGACCGCGGTGCCCAGGGCCCGTGCGATCCGCAGCGCCAGGTACACGCTGGGTGCGTAGTCGCCGCGCTCGGTCGCGATGATGGTCTGGCGCGATACGCCCGTGAGCTGGGCGAGCTGAGCCTGCGTGTAGCCGGCGGTCTTTCGGACCTGCTTGAGACTCGACGTCTGCACTTCCATGCGTCTCCTGAAATCCCCGTGCCAATGTCAATGATTCTTTACATCCAAAAGTAAACCATCTTTGATATTTCAGTGTCAAGAATCGTTGATATCGCTGCACTGCTGATAGTAGATGCATCTATCAATGTATGCATCTGTTAGCCTGATGGCATGAACGAGCTGCTGACGCTCCCCTGGGAGAGCACAGATGACACCTCTCCGATCGCATCGCGAATGGCCGCGTGGGCTGCGCGCGAAATCATCGAACAGCGCTACGAACCGGGCCAGCTCCTCACTGAGGCCGACCTCGCCGAGGCTCAGAAGGCTAGCCGCACGCCGGCACGTGAGGCGATGCTGCAGCTGGAACGCTGGAGACTCGTCCGCCTCGTTCCGAAGAAGGGCGCGATTGTCACCACCGTCACGAGCCAAGAACGCCGGGACCTGCTCGCCATGCGCGCGATGTTCGAGATCGACGCGGTCCAGACACTGACCGCCGACAGCAGCCTGTCTCAGGTCGCCGCCGATCTTCGCAGCCTCCTCGACATGCAGCAGGAGGCAAGGAAGGCAGGCCGATCACTGGACTTCGCCAGCGCCGATTACGCCTTCCACGCCCGCATCATCCGCAGCGGCGGCAACAGCGTCGTCGGAGAGACCCTGTCGACGATCGGGCCACGTCTGGCCCGCCTGACCTACCAGGTCATCATCGACCAGCCCGATTCGCTCGACACGCTCCTCGACGAGCACGCCGAACTCACCGGCCTCGCCGAACGCGGTGACGTCAAGGAGTTCGCAACGCTCGTCCACCGGCACATCACGGCCTCGCACTTCCCCCAGGGCAACAAGTGATGAAGTCCGATTCCACGCTGACCGCACAGGCGACGACAGACGAAACCCCTGAAACCCACCACCGCCGAGGCGGCGCCTGGCTTCGCGTCATCCCCGCCATGTTCCTGCTCGCCTGGGGCGGCAACCACTTCACCCCACTCGTGCACATGTACGAAGAAGACGGCGGATACGCCGTCTGGCAGGCGAACCTCTTGCTCGGCATGTACGTCGGTGGACTGATACCGGGACTCCTGGTCGCCTCGGCGCTGTCCGATCGTCGCGGACGCAAACCGATCCTCATCGCCGGCACGATCGCCGCGATCATCGGCAGCCTCCTGCTCGGGCTCGGGTTCGATCTCTTCTGGCTGCTGTGTGTGGGTCGTGTGCTCGCCGGGATCGGCGTCGGTGTGGCCATGTCGGTGGGCACGAGCTGGATCAAGGAACTCTCCGCTCCGCCGTATGACCACAAGGCCGGAATCACGGCCGGCGCTCGCCGGCCCGCGCTGACGCTGACGATCGGGTTCGCCATCGGCGCCGCGGTCACCGGCTGCCTGGCACAGTGGGGGCCACTGCCGGAAACGATTCCCTACGCCGTCCACGGTCTGCTGTCCGTCGTGGCCGTGCTCATCGTGCTCACCGCACCGGAAACGCTGACGAAGGAGCGCCGGTCGGTAGAGCACTGGTGGCGGGGACTGCGGATCCCGCTCATCGGCCATCGCACCTTCGTCAGGCTCATCATCCCCGCCGCACCGTGGGTGTTCGCGGCAGCCGGCGTCGCCTACGCAGTGATGCCTGCGCTAGTCCAGGACACGGTGGGGGAGTGGACGACCATGTACGCCACGGTGCTCACCGTCGTCACCCTCGGCGCCGGCGCGCTGGTGCAGAACCTCGTTCCCCGCATCAATCGCTGGACCGGTGGGCGGGCCCTGGTCATCGGTCTCGGCCTCATGACGCTCGGCATGGGACTCGCGGTCGTCGCGGCCCTGGTCGCGAATCCGATCCTCGCCTTCGTCGTCGCCATCGTCCTCGGTATCGCCTACGGCATCTGCGTAGTGGCCGGACTCGTCATCGTCCAGGCCATCGCGGAACCTGCGGACCTGGCTGGCATCACCGGCGTCTACTACTCGCTGGCCTACTCGGGCTTCCTTCTGCCCACGGTGCTCGCAGCCCTGCTGCCCGTCATGGCCTACAGCGTCTCGCTGGGCGCGGTGGCGGTCATCTGCCTGCTCAGCCTCGGCTGCGTATCGCTGGCCTCGAAGGGCCGTTCCTGACCCGTGTCCGGATATCGCCACGGCTCATCATGAGTCGACGACGCATTGGATGAAGCCGGGCCAGGGTGGGAGACTGGACACATTGGTTCGGACAGGAGTGATCGTGAATCTCAGTGGTGAAGACATCCAGAACGAAGCCAGAAGAGTTGCTGACGAATTGTCGGACACCAGCTGCGGCTATCCGTTCACCGAACATCTGCAGGTGTGGAAGGTCGCAGGGAAGGTGTTCCTGATTGTGACTGAGGACGACCCGGATCTGGAGATCATCACCGTCAAGGCCGAACCTCACCACGGGGACACCTTGCGCCGCGAACATGCAGCGATCAGCCGTGGCCACTACCTCGACAAAGATCACTGGATCTCCATCGGAACAGGCAAGGGCATCACCCCGGGTGTGGTCAAAGATCTCGTCCAGGATTCCTACGACCTCGCTCAGGAGCAGCTGCCGGTCAAGGATCGCCCGCACCAGGCCAAACATCGCGACGCATAGGCTGAGACCATGGAGGTGGCACTGTGAACCAGGAAACGCCGTCACTGTTCGAACCTGATGACGCCGGGCGTCCGCTTGCCGATCGGCTGCGCCCCAAGACGCTCGAGGACGTGCTGGGCCAGGAGCATCTGCTCGGAGACGACGGGCCCATCGGGCGGATGGTCGCTGAGCGCCGACTGGTCTCGATGGTGCTGTGGGGGCCACCGGGGTGTGGGAAGACCACCATCGCGCGCCTCCTCGCCGAACGCACCGACCTCGTCTTCGAGCCGGTCTCGGCAACCTTCTCCGGCGTAGCCGAGCTGCGCAAGATCTTTCAAGCGGCGACGAAGCGACGCGAGGTGGGTCAGGGCACCATGCTGTTCGTCGACGAGATCCATCGCTTCAACCGTGCCCAACAGGACTCGTTCCTGCCCTACGTGGAGGACGGCACCGTCGTGCTCGTCGGCGCCACCACGGAGAACCCCAGCTTCGAACTCAACTCTGCCCTGCTCTCCCGCGCCCAGGTCTTCGTCCTCAGGCGCCTCGACGAGGCCACGTTGACCACTCTCATCGAACGGGCCGAAGAAGCCACAGGCAAAGCCTTGCCGCTTGATGAACAAGCACGGCACGCCTTGGTGGCCATGGCCGACGGTGATGGTCGGTACCTGCTCAACCTCATCGAACAGCTCCAGACTGTCACCGAGACACTCGACACCGCCGGCCTCACCGAGCTGGTCCAACAGCGCGCCCCGATCTACGACAAGTCCCAAGAAGGCCATTACAATCTCATCTCCGCGCTGCACAAGTCGATGCGCGGATCCGACCCCGACGCGGCACTGTACTGGCTGGCACGGATGCTCGACGGCGGCGAAGACCCGCTCTACATCGCCCGCCGCCTGGTGAGATTCGCCAACGAAGACATTGCGATCGCCGACCCGCAGGCCATCCAGCAGGCACTGGCAGCGTGGGATGTCTACGAGCGGCTCGGCTCTCCGGAAGGGGAGCTCGCGATCGCCCAGGCCGTCGTCTATCTCGCCACGGCGCCGAAGTCCATCGCGGTCTACCGCGGGTTCAATGCCGCACACAGACTTGCGAAGCAGACCGGGTCACTCATGCCGCCGGCCCATGTCCTCAACGCACCGACGAAGCTGATGAAGAATCTGGGCTACGGAGAAGGCTACGAGTACGACCCGGACAGGCCAGGCGGCTTCTCCGGGGCGGACTACTTCCCCGACGGAATGGAACGTCAGCGCGTGTACAGGCCCACCACCAACGGCTATGAACGCCACATCGCCGAACGAGTCGCCGAATGGGATCGGATCCGAGCTCACAGGCGAGATCAGGATGACCGCGGCGGCGATGACCGCGGCGGCGATGACCCGCCGGCTGATCGCGGCGACTGAACGCCGGAGCGAGAAGTCGAAGCGGACGAGCACAGCAGAACCGAAACCAGCATCCACATCAGAGGAGCAGTCGACAATGGTCGGACAACAGCGTGAGACACCATCGCCAGCAGTCAGCGCCTTCAACGACATCATGGGCAAGCGCCATGTGCTCACCTCCGCGCGGGCGACGGAGCCCTTCGCCAAGGGCAATCGCTTCGGCGGCGGCAGTGTGCTCGCCGTCCTCAAGCCGGGCAGCCTCGTCGACATGTGGCGGGCCCTGCAGGTCTGCGTCGACCATGACCTCATCGTCATCCCGCAGTCGGCGAATACCGGACTCACCGGCGGCTCGGGTCCGGGCGATCAGGACTATGACCGTGAGATCGTCATCATCTCGACGCTGCGCATCAACCAGATCCACCTCATCAACGATGCCCGCGAAGCCGTCTGCCTGGCCGGGTCCACGCTCTACGAACTCGACGACAAGCTGGCACCTCACGAGCGCGAACCCCACTCGGTGATCGGCTCGTCGTCGATCGGAGCCTCGGTCATCGGCGGCATCTCCAACAACTCCGGCGGCAGCCAGATCCGCAAGGGCCCGGCGTTTACGAAACACGCCATCTTCGCCCGAGTCAACGAGGCGGGCAAGGTCGAGCTCGTCAATCACCTGGGCATCAGCCTCGGCGATGATCCGGCACACATCCTCGACAAGCTCCAGCGCGGACACTGGAGCGAAGAGGACGTCACGCCTCCGCCGGAGGACAGCCTCGACACCGAATACAGCGAGCAGGTGCGCGAGATCACCGACTCTCCCGCCCGCTACAACGCCAACCCGGACTATCTCTACGAGGCCTCAGGGTCGGCCGGAAAGCTCATGGTCTTCGCCGTGCGCACCCGCACCTTCCCCAAGCAGAAGGACTCGACGACCTTCTACATCGGAACCAACAGCCCCGCCGAGCTCGAGACCCTGCGTCGGGCAATACTGACTTCGGACATGCCATTGCCGATCTCCGGTGAGTACATGGGGCGACCCTCCTTCGATCTCGCCGAGAAGTACGGCAAGGACACGTTCGTCTCCGTCAAGCACGCCGGCAGCCGCGAACAGATCAAGCTCTTCGCGCTGAAGAACTGGGCGAACGGGGTCTTCGCGAAGCTGCCGTTCTTCGGCCAGACCGTCGCCGATTCCATCGCCCAAGGTGCGTTCAGCCTGCTGCCGCAGCAGCTGCCGGGCCGAATGCTTGAGTACCGTGACCGCTTCGAACACCATCTGCTGCTCGTCGTCAGCGGCGACCAGAAGCAGAAGACCGAACAGTTCCTCACGACCTTCTTCGCCGAGGCGGGCCATGACGGTGACTTCTTCATCTGCACTGCCGATGAGGCCCAGTCCGCCATGCTCCACCGCTTCGGTGCCGCCAGTGCGGCAACCCGGTACTTCAATCTCCACCGCGACGAGTCCTCGGAGATGATCACCTTCGATGTTGCGCTCAAACGCGATGACGATGACTGGCTCGAGGTGCTGCCGGAGGAGATCTCCGACCAGCTGCACATCAGTTCCTACTACGGCCACTTCTTCTGCCACGTCCTCCACCAGGACCACGTGGCCAAGAAGGGCGTCGACCCGGTCGCTCTCAAGGCCCAGATGATGGCCCTGCTCGAGGAGCGCGGAGCCGCAGTGCCGGCCGAGCACAACTATGGTCGCCTCTATCATGTGCCCTCGGAGATGGAAGCCCACTTCAAGAAGCTCGACCCGTGCAACGTCTTCAACCCAGGGGTCGGGGAGACCTCACCGCGCAAGAACTGGGGGTGACCGCAGACAAGTGCCGCCGAGTGATCAGGCGGAGTTCTCCGCGGACTGTTTGAGGCGGAGGGCCTCACCGAGGGTCTGGCCGTCAAGAATCTGCTGCCGCCACCAGTTCATCGCTTTGAACATGCCGGCTCCGATTGTGCCGACGATGCGATCGGATTCGTCTGTGTAGGCGGCAACGAATCGGCGGTCGGCAAGGTCTCCCTCGACCACATGAAAACTGCACTGCCGCGAGGGGAGGCCGAAGCTTCGCAGCTTGAGATCGTACTGGTCGGACCAGAAGTAGGGGACAGACTTCGCTGCAGTGGGGGCGAGTTCCAGGATGTCGTGTGCGCAGGAGCGAGCGTGCTCGTTCGCGGTCATCCGATGCTCCACGCGCACGTGGCGTTCCAGGGTGGGGTCCCACCACGCCGCGACATCGCCGATGGCCCAGACGTCATCGGCGGCGCGTCCGCTCGAATCACAGCGAATCCCACCGGCCCCGGGTTCTTTCGGTGCTGTCAGGGGGACCGAGCTCGAATGCAGCCAATCAACGGCTGGACGGGCCCCAACGGCTACGAGAGCCGCATCCGCAGGTACTGTTCTTCCGTCGTCGAGTGTGACTCCGGTGGCCCGCCCCAGGTTGTCCTCGATGGAGGCGACGCCGTGGCCGAGTTCAAGATTGACTCCATGGTGTCGATGCAGGTCGGCGATCATGGATCCGACCTCGTCGCCGACCACATTCTGCATCGGCAGTTCGAGAGGATCGATCAAAGTGACCTCTCTGCCGAGTGAACGGGCGACAGCGGCAACTTCTGCGCCGAGGAATCCGGCGCCGATGACTGCGAGGTGCTGAGACGTCTCCATGTGGGATCGCAGGGCCAACGCGTCATCAAGAGTGCGCATCACGTGGACTCCCTCGAGCTGGTGTCCGAACGGCAGCACTCGGACGGTGACCCCAGTGGCGATGATCAAGGCGTCATAAGCGACCTGCTCGCCGGACTCGAGGGTGACCTGATGGGCTTCGACGTCCACCGAGGCGACTCTGACTGAGAGGTGCAGCGTCACGTCGGCAGCTGCGAGCTGTTCACTGGTGCGCAGCTGGGCTTTTTCGGGCAACCAGGTACCGGCCAGTATCTGTTTGGACAGTGGCGGTCTGTCGTAGGGCGCATGGCGCTCTTCACCGAAGATCAGGATCTCTCCGGTATGGTCTGCCGCCCGCAGAGCATCGGCGGCAGCGATCCCCGCAGGGCCGGCGCCGACAATGACGACCTTCTTCGCCGAAGCGTCGCCCGCTGAAACTTCCCCTGTCACTTCTTGTGAACGCGGATTGCGAGGGCAGGACACATAGCTTCTGCCTCTTTGACGGCGCTCTCCCGCTCAGCGGAGGGGTTCTCCTCGAGGAGGAACGCAATTCCGTCGTCATCTCGCTGATCGAATACGTCCGGGGCTGAGACGACACAATTTCCGGAGCCGACGCAGGCATCTTGGTCCAGTTCGATTCTCAACAGATTCTCCTAGGTAGACCGTCACCCATTCGCCGATTGACTGACAACGGGTCGAGCATCACTCACATTATAGGTGCCGTGAACTGAGCCTGCCCTGGCAACCTCTCACCCTCAGCCGAGCGCGGCCAGGCCGGCGGCCAGGACCCAGCCGAGCGTCGCATCCATCTCCTCGAGCAGCTCATCGCGCGGCGGCTGATACTCGCTGATGACCCAGTCGACGACCATCTGCAGGCCGGCCCCGACGAGCACATTGCCCAGAACACGCTGCTGGCCCGCCGTGAGATCTGGGCCGGGGATCGTTGCGGACAGTCGACTCGCCAGCTCGTCACCGATGACTCGCCCTTGGAAGCGATACAGCTCATCGATTCGCGCGCTGACCCCCAGAACCTCGAACAGGTGCACTCGTGCCTTCACCGGGTTGGCCTGCGCCCAGGACAGAAAGCCGGTCATGAACCCACGCAGCACCGTTGCGGGATCGTCTCCACCTCCGGCCAGCACCGAGGCGCGCAGCTCGGCGATCACTCGTCCGTAGACCTCGCAGAGGAGATCTTCCAGAGTGGCGAAGGACTCATAGAAGTAGCGTTTGTTGAGGCCTGCCGCCTCGCAGATCGCCCCGACCGTGGTGGTTCGGTAGCCCATGGTGCCGAAGAGTGAAATTCCGGCAGCAACGATCTGCTCGCGTCGGGCGCTCTTGCGCTCCTCGCGGCTGGCACCGGCATACGGACGTCCCTGATCGGTCACAGTGTGATCTTGACAACTCCTATTCGAGATTGCAAACTGGTACGACTTCGTACCAGAAAGGCCGAATATGGGTTCAAGCACTTCAGATGATGCCGCGCTCAATGGCGCGCGGCGTGAGCAGGACCTCGCTGACCTCGCCGGCGACGAGGCTGTCGACCTCGTCGTGATCGGCGGCGGATTCACCGGCGTCGGCGTTGCACTCGACGCCGCGGCCCGGGGGCTGAGCGTCGTCCTCATCGAGCGCAATGACCTCGCCTCAGGCACCAGCAGTTTGAGCTCGAAGCTCGCCCACGGCGGTCTGCGCTACCTGGCGAAGCTCGACGTCCCGATCGCCTGGGAGTCCGCCGTCGAGCGCGGTCATCTGATGGGCCAGATCGCGCCGCACCTGATCCGGCCGCTGCAGATGCTCCTTCCGCTGCACTCCGGGGTCAGCCACGTCGACGCCACGATGCTCCGCGCCGGATTCGCCGCCGGCGACGTGCTGCGAATGCTGGCACGCACACCGAAATCGTTGCTTCCCCGCCCCAGCCGAGTCTCCGCTGCCGACGTCCAGCAGCTTGCCCCGGCCACGGCCACCTCCGGATTGCGCGGCGGCCTGCTCAGCTGGGACGGTCAGCTCGTCGACGACGCCCGCCTGGTGGTGGCCATCGCCCGCACGGCTGCCGCCCATGGAGCCCGCATCATCACCTATGCCGCAGCCACCAGTGTCGAGGCCGACCGGGTTCACGTCACTGACCAACTCACGGGTGAGCGCCACACGATCCGCGCGAAGCAGATCGTCAATGCCGCCGGCGTCTGGGCCGATACGCTCTCCGACGATGTCGAGCTCGCCCCCAGCAAAGGCTCGCACCTGTTGGTCCGGGCCGAACGCCTCGGCGAACCGAGCGTCGCTGTCACAGCGCCGGTGCCTGGCCACTTCGGCAGATTCGTCTTCGCGGTGCCGTGGGACGATGGCCTCGTCATGATCGGTCTGACCGACGACCCGCACAACGGGCCGATCCCCGCCCGAGCCCGTCCGGACGACGACGAGCGCTCGTTCCTGCTCGAGGTCATCAACGCCGTTCTGCAGGAGTCGCTCACACCCGAGGACATCGTGGGCAGCTATGCCGGCTTTCGGCCGCTGCTCAAGAGTAAGGGCGACTCCAGCTCTGACCTCTCGCGCAAGCACGCGCTGCTGCGCGACCCACACACCGGCATGCTCACGATGGTCGGCGGAAAGCTCACAGGATATCGACGCATGGCCGAAGACGCCGTCGACGCAGTGGTCAAGACCGGAGGACTGAAAGCCCGACCCTGCAGCACCACGACGCTCGGCCTCGTCGGTGCAGGCACACCCAGGCCCGGCCTGCCAGAGCACCTGATCCGGCGCTACGGCACCGACGCCGAAACAGTGGCGGCATACGGCGCCGACGACCCTGCGCTGAACGAACCGGTGAGAGCGGGAATCCCATTCACCGGAGCAGAGATCCGCTTCGCCGTCGAACACGAACTCGCCGTCACCGTCGAGGACGTGATCGACCGCCGCACCCGGTGGGGACTCGTCGACGCCGACCGCGAGGACCTTGCCGCCGCAGTGCGCAGACACGCTCCAGAACTGATCGAGACCACACAGGAAGAAGGATGACCCTCATGGACAATACGCAACCGCGCATGCGCTGGTGGGGCTGGGGCGAGGACGGCAACGACGGCCCGATCAAGCCCAGAGCCAAGAAGATGCTGACCAAGAACTGCGGCTGGCCCAAAGGCGTCCACAATCCACCGGTCGAACTCGAAGCCGTCCAACTGCCCGCCGCCGACCTCCCGGATGACGCGCGCACTCGCTTCGACGAGCTGCTGGGCGCCGAGTTCGTCCGTGACGATCACGCGACCCGCGTGTCCCATGCTGCCGGACGCAGCCTCCCCGACCTGCTGCGTCTGCGCAGCGCAGAGCTGCCGTTCGCCCCGGATGTCGTGCTCTACCCGGCATCGGCCGCCGAGGTCGACGCACTGCTGGCCATCTGTGCGCAGGAGCGCATCGCGGTCGTTCCCTTCGGCGGCGGCACCAGCGTCGTCGCCGGCGTTGATGCCTTCCGCCCGGGCTTCCGCAGCTGCGTGTGCATCAGCTTGGCCCGCCTCGACCAGATCCTCGACATCGACGAGGAGTCGCTGACGGCGACCGTGCAGGCCGGAGTCTTCGGACCCGATCTCGAGGAGCAGCTGCAGGCCAAGGGCTTCACGCTCGGCCACTTCCCACAATCGTTCGAGTTCAGCACCGTCGGCGGCTGGGTCGCCACACGTTCGGCCGGTCAGCAGTCCACCGGCTACGGTCGGATCGACGAGAACGTGTTCGGTCTGCGCTGCTCGACGCCGAGTGGTCCGATCACACTGCGCTCGACTCCTGCCACGGCGGCGGGGCCCAATCCGCGTCAGGTCTTCATCGGCTCCGAGGGCACGCTCGGCATCATCACCCAGGCCACGCTGCGCATCAAGCGTCTGCCCGAGGCGACGCTGCCCGACGCCTGGTTCTTCGACGACTTCCACTCGGGCGCGACCGCGCTGCGAGAGATCGAACAGAGCGGCCTGCGCCCCGATATCGCGCGTCTGTCCGACCTCAACGAGACGGCGTTCGGTCTTGCGCAGCTGGGCAGCGACATCCAGCGCAAGGGCCTTGTCGCCTTTCTGCGCGCCCGAGGAGTCACGACCCCGTGCATGCTGGTGCTGCGATACGACGGTCGCAGATCGGATGCGAAGTCGCGACGGGCCGGCGGGCGCGAGATCGCCAGGAAGCATCAGGGCGTCACCATGGGAGGTGCGCCCGAGACCCAGTGGGAGAAGCACCGCTTCTCGACCCCGTACCTGCGTGACCAGCTGATGACCGAAGGCGTCATCGTCGAGACGATGGAGACGGCCGCGCCGTGGAGCAGGATCGAGTCCCTGCACGACACGATCAAGGCCGACATCGAGAAGGCGATGGCCGACCGCGGCACACCGGCCTTGGTGCTGTGTCACATATCGCACCTCTACACCTCCGGGTGCTCGCTCTACTACACCGTCTTCGCCCGGCAGCAGGAGGGCCAGGAGATGGAGCAGTGGAAGGCATTGAAGACCGCGGCCGGAGATGCCATGGTCGACAACGGGGGAACGATCACCCACCACCACTCCGCCGGCGCGGACCACGCTCCCTGGCTGCCTCGGGAGACCGGCGAACTGTGGCTGCGGATGCTGCGCGCAGCCAAGTCCGAGGTGGATCCGGAGGGCATCATGAACCCCGGCAAGCTCATGAACGGGCCGAGCGCGCTGTGAGCACCGCATCATCGCCCCCGTCCGTTCCCGTCACCCTCAACCCCTCGGCCCGCAACGGCGCCGTTGCGAAGCGGATCGAGCCGCTGCAGACGGCCTTTGCCGCCAACGGCATGGAGGCGGTCCTGGTCGAGAGCACGAGCGAGCAGAACGCGAGCGATCTCGCCGCCGGGTTCGCGGCACGCGGGGCGCCCATCGTCGTATCTCTCGGCGGTGACGGCCTGGTGCGCGCCATTGCCGCCGGACTCGTCGGCACGAGCACCTCGATGGGCATCATCGCCGGCGGGCGCGGCAACGACTTCATCGGCAAGCTCGGCATCCCGAAGGACATCGCCGCCGCCGCTGCCGTCGTCGCGAACGGTCGCGACCGCTCCATCGATGTCCTCGACCTCGACGGGAAGATCTGCGTCGGCAACGTCAGCCTCGGCCTCGACTCCGCAGTCCAGGAGTATGCCGACTCGGTCCGCCGCATCAAGGGGCACTGGGTCTACCTCTACGGCGTCGTGCGCGCGATCGCGCAACCGCGACGCATCGACCTGACCCTGACCATCGCTGGCGAACGCGTCTCATTCCGCGGGCTGTCAGCGGGCTTCGCCAACTCCGGTCGTTACGGAGGCGGGCTGAAACTCTCCCCCGAGGCGAAGCTCGATGACGGTCTCATCGACGTGGTCCTGCTCAAGGACGCCTTCCTTCCGAAATTGGGCGCGGAGCTGGTGTCGTTCACCCTAGGCAAACACAACCTGCACCCGAACATCCACTTCAGCCACGCCCGTGAGATCCACATCGCCACACCCAAGGGTGCGCCGCCGGTCGAGATCGTCGCCGACGGTGACGCGGTCGCCCGTACCCCGGCGACGGTCAAGATTCGACCAGAGTCACTGAAGGTTCGCGTCCCCGCTGGTCAGGAGCAGTAACCGCGCTGCCCCAGTCACCGGGCCTAGCCCTCGACGTTGACCTGGCGCCGGTCGCGTTGCAGGCGCACCTCGTGGCTCGACCGCGAGGGGTTGAGCAGCTTGAGCAGCGACAGCGCCAGCAGTGCGCCGATGACGGCGCAACCGGCGGGCAGCAGCATCGCGGTCTTCGCGTTCGCGGCGTCGATGATGTTGCCGGCGATCGCCGATCCGAAGGCCACGCCGAAACCCAGGGAGGTGCCCAACCAGGCGAAGGCCTCGGTCAGGCGCCGAGGCGGTGCCAGTGCTTCGATGACGGAGTTCGCACCGATGAGGCTCGGAGCGATGGTGAAGCCGACGATGAACAGGATGATCGTGTAGGAGACCATTCCCTGAGCCAACAGCATCGAGCAGGCGCCGATCGCCAGCAGGGACACGGTGACGCCGAAGCGGTGATGAGTCGCCGAGTTCCAGTTCCGCGACCCATAGAGTGCCCCGGCGATGAGTGAGCCCAGGGCGAAGGCGCTGAGGAGGATGCCAGCCAGCGACTTCACCCCCTGTTCGTCGGCGAACGCCACGGCGATGACGTCGATGGCGCCGAAGTTCACGCCGAGGAAGACGTTGACGATGATGATCGTGAAGATGCCGGGGTTGGAGAACACGTGGCCCTTGGCCTCCGTGGTGCGCTCCACCGGTGGCGGCTCTGTCGACTTCTGGAGGTAGAGCAGTGCCGAGCCGATCCCGGCGGTGAGCATCGAGAGGATGATGCCGGCCGGTGGCCACACCGCCGTGGCGAGCACGGTGGCGACAACGGGGCCGGTGACGAAGAGCAGCTCATCGGCCACGGACTCCCAGGAGAACGCGGTCTGCAGCTTCTTCGGTGAGTCGACGATATGCGACCAGCGGGAGCGCACCAGTGAGCCGACGGAGCCGACGGTGGCTCCCCCGATGCCGGCGAAGACGAAGATGAAGCCCACCCACCAGTCGAGGTAGACGGTGATGATGAGCATCAGCAGTGCGATCAGGTGCGTGATGACGATGGGCACCATGACCGCAGCCTGGCCGCGGCGGTCGACGAGGCGGGCGATCCCGGGCCCGGCAAGCGCTTGGACGATCATGTACACGGCGGCGACGATGCCTGCCAGACCATAGGAGCCGCTCACGCCCTGGATGAACAGGACGATCCCCAGCCCCAGAACTGCGATGGGCATTCGTGCAACAAGACCGGCCAAGGAGAACTTGAGGGCACCGGGAAGAGACAGAATTTCCCGATAGTTGTTGAACACCCGGAAAGTCTACCCATGGCGTGAATAGTCCACCATACGGATACGGCGCTATTACCGGTGAGTCGAGTCACCTCGGCGGGGGTGAAGTCACGACACAGCCGCACCACCGGCTCGAGGCGTCCGGAAGAATGTAACAAAAGCTATACAATTGCGGAGATTGCAATCCTCCCCGCCGGCGTTCCCGCCGCATTGACTGAACCCGGAGTGCCGATGACGGACAACAGCAGTTTCGACGATCTGTTCGACAGCCAGGAAGACCGACCGCAGCGTCCTCGCCGCAAGAAGAAGAAGGTGTGGCGCAAGGTCCTCGTCGTCGTACTCGTGATCGTCATCCTCGGCGTGCTCGGCGTCGGCATCTACCTGTGGAACGTCGGCCGCACATTCGACAGCAATGCCAATCGGCTCACCGACGAGCAGATCTTCGGCACTCAGCGTCCCGATGACAGGAAGGAGGACGGTGGCACGAACATTCTGCTGCTGGGCTCCGATGAGTCGATGGATGAGGTCGACGTCAACGACTCCCGCGGGCTGCGCTCGGACACGATCATGGTCATGCACCTGCCCGAGTCCGGCTCGAAGGTCCAGATCATGTCGATTCCGCGTGACAGCTGGGTCGACATCGAAGGCCACGGCAAGGCCAAGATCAACTCGGCGCTCTCCTACGGCGGCCTGCCGCTGGCCGTGTCCACGGTCTCGGACTTCATCGGCACTGACCTCGACCACGTGGCGATCATCGACTTCGAAGGCTTCAAGGCCCTGACCGACAGCCTCGGCGGAGTGACCGTGAACTCGGAGCAGGCCTTCGAGAAGAACGGCTACACCTTCACCAAGGGAGAGAACGTCCTCAACGGTGATGAGGCGCTGACGTTCGTGCGCGAACGCAAGTCCTTCGAGGACGGCGACTTCCAGCGTGCACGCAACCAGCAGGCATTCATCAGGGGTCTGACCAGCGAGATCATCTCAGCCGACACCCTGTCGAACCCGATGAAGATTCAGAGCATGGTCGAGGACTTCTCCCCGTACATGTACGTCGACTCCGGCCTCGACGCCCAGTACATCTCCGCCACTGCCTTCGCAATGCGCGACGTCCGCCCCGGCGACATCGAGTTCTTCACCTCCCCAACAGCGGGAGTCGGAACCTCGAGCAACGGCCAGTCGATCGTCAACGTCGATGACGAGGAGTTGGAGAGGGTCCAGGACGCGTTCCAGAACGACACGCTTCAGGACTACGTGAAGAATGCCCCGGAGTCGCACCTGTAG
>JAKDSA010000050.1 GCA_030457025.1 Brevibacterium sp.
TGCAGGTCGCACCCAACAAATTCGCCGAGGCCTGGAACGCCTCCCAGGCAATCGCGGCAGCCCAGGTCGCGATGAGTGCGAACTCCCCGCTGTTCCTCGGCCGCAAGCTCTGGCACGAATCTCGGATACCCGTGTTCAGCCAGGCGATCGACACCCGCACCCCCGAACTCGTCAACCAAGGGGTGAGGCCCCGTGTGTGGTTCGGTGAACGGTGGATCACGAGTGTCTTCGATCTCTTCGAGGAAAACGTCCGCTACTTCCCGCCGCTGCTGCCCGAGATCAAGGACTTCGTCGAGTTCAGCCAGGCCGATGCTCCGAAGCTCTACGAACTCAACCTGCACAACGGCACCGTGTGGCGCTGGAACCGTCCGATCTATGACTCCTCCGACTCCGGTGCCCACATTCGTGTGGAGAACCGACTGCTCCCGGCCGGTCCCACACCGGTGGACATGGTTGCCGATGCTGCCTTCTATTACGGTCTGGCAGAATTCCTCGTCGGTGAGAACCGTCCCGTGTGGTCGAGGATGTCGTTCCGTGAGGCGGAGGAGAACTTCTTCGCCTGTGCCAAGGACGGCATCCATGCCCGTGTGACCTGGCCGAAGATCGGCCACATCGATGTTGCGGACCTCGTGCTCGATGTGCTCATTCCGCAGGCGCGCAGGGGGCTGAGCCGTCTGGGCATCGACAAAGATGTCATCGAAGAGTACATGTCGATCATCGAGGGCCGGGCCGAGAAGCGGGCCAACGGTGCGACCTGGCAGCTGAGCATGCTTGACCGCTTGGCCCCGAACAGCGCCCCTGACTCACCGGAGCGCCGCGAGGGACTGACGCAGATGATGGACGCCTACGTGGCGAACCAGGCCTCCGGCGAACCCGTCCACACCTGGGACGTGCCCGCCTGAGACTGGCACGGGCGGCGGGCGGGATCAGGCACGGTCGCCCGTTGCCGAGCCCCGCGAGAGGTCAGAGGCGTTCGACTTCGACGAAGACGATGTCGTCGGTCCCGTCGGGATTCGAGACCTCATGTTCGGACCCTGCAGCGCGTGTGTAGCTGACGCCCGCCTCGAGGTCGGCGACGATCGACGTTCCATCCGAGTTCCGCACGTGCATCGCATCGGTGACCATCGGAATGACAACGTACTCATACTCATGCCTGTGCATGGGGATGACCCCATTGGGCTGGATGGTCCATCGCGTCACGCGAAAGACTCCGTTGTCGAGCTGAATTTCGCCGGTCGAACCGGTATTCCCATCGCTCATGATTGACCCTCCTTCTGATCGTCATCGATGACCTGCTCTTCACCCTAGCCGCCAACCCTGCCGCATCCCACCCCTGTCCGTGACCCGCAGCACATAGGGCAGGCTTCGAGAGTTAGCATGAGCAGTATGCGTTACCCACTGGCTGACATCGACGATGTCGAAGACGATATCCGCGAAACAATTCTGGCCGTATCGGAGAAGTCGGGCTTCGTGCCCAACGTCTTCCTGTCCCTGGCCCGGCGACCCGCGGAGTTCCGCGCATTCTTCGCCTACTACGACGCTCTCATGGAGAAGGAGACCGGGAACCTGACCAAGGGGGACCGGGAGATGATCGTCACGGCCACCTCGGCGGTCAACAACTGCCTCTACTGCGTCGTCGCGCACGGAGCCGTGCTGCGAATCATGGAGAAGAAGCCACTGGTCGCCGACCAGGTGGCCGTCAACTACCGTCAGGCCGACATCACCGACCGGCAGAAGGCGATGCTCGACTTCGCGATGACGGTCTGCACAGAGCCCTGGGCACTCGGCGACGCTGACTTCGCAGCTCTGTCCGAGCACGGATTCGACGACGAAGACGCCTGGGACATCGGCGCAATCACCGGCTTCTTCGGTCTGTCGAACCGGATGGCCCACGTCGGGTCAATGATGCCCAACCCCGAATTCTACCTCATGGGACGCGTCCCACGCGAGAGGAAGTGACAAATGTCCATGAGCACCCAGACGAGCACACCCCGCGTCTCTGACCGAGCCGGCCTCGTCCAGCCCTTCGCCGCGATGAACATCGTGGCCAAAGTCCAGGAGATGTCGCGTAACGGCCGTGACACCATCGCCATGTGCCTGGGCGAACCGACCCAGGGCGCCCCCGGCCCGGTGCGACGGCGGGCCGCCGAGGTTCTCACCGACGGCACGAACCTCGGCTACTCCCCGGTCTTCGGGATCCCCGAACTGCGCGAAGCCATCGCCGGACATTACCGCGACTGGTACGGCGTCGAGGTGCCCACCGAACGGATCGCCATCACCACAGGCTCCTCCGGCGCCTTCCAGACGGCGTTCCTCACCTGCTTCGACGCGGGTGATCGCGTTGCGCTCGCCCGCCCGGGCTACGGCGCATACAAGAACATCCTCGCCGCTTTGAACTGCGAGATCGTCGAACTCGACTGCGGAGCGGACCACGGGTTTCAACCCACCGTCGAACTCCTCGAACAAGCACACGCGAAAGCCCCGCTCAAGGGACTCATGCTTGCGTCGCCGGCGAATCCGACGGGCACGATGATCTCAGGCGACCACCTCGGCGAGCTCATCTCCTGGTGTGCCGATCACGGCGTGCAGGTGATCTCCGACGAGATCTACCACGGCATCAGCTACATCGGCACGCGAGGTGAGACCGCGCTGGCACACGATGACAATTCCATCGTCATCTCCTCGTTCTCGAAGTACTGGGCGATGACCGGGTGGCGACTCGGATGGGCGATCTTGCCTGAAGAGCTGACTCACGCGGCGCAGAACGTGTCCGGGAACCTGTCGCTGTGCGCACCGGTGCCCGCCCAGTATGCGGCTGTGGCGGCGTTCACCGAGGAGTCCTATGCGGAATGCGAGGCCGCAGTGGAGTCCTTCGCCCGCGCCCGCAAACACGTTCTCGACGCCACCGCTGACCTGGGGTTCACCGATATGGCACCGCCCGACGGGGCGTTCTACATGTACGCCCGCATCGACGCGATCCTGCAGCGATCGAACGACGACATCGTCACCGCGACCGATTGGTGTCAGGCACTTCTCGACGCCACCGGGGTCGCCCTGGCACCGGGCGACGACTTCGACTCCCTCAACGGTCCCCGCTCCGTGCGGCTGTCGCTGGCAGTCGGTGCCGACAAGACCGCCGAGGCGCTCGACCGGATCCTTGACTTCATGAGATGACCTCGGACTCGGCCGCAGCCCACGACGGGACGTCGTCTTCGGGATTGCCGACGGTGGGCATCATCGTCTCGGCGATGCTCCTGGGCTCGGCAGGCCTGTTCGTCATCCTCGCCGAGGCGACTGCTCCCACCGCGGCATTCCTCCGGTGCTGGATCGCTGTCATCGTTCTGGCGCCTCTGGCCATCCGCGAGATGGCTCGACACGGGCTGCTCCCGTCTAAGGCGGTTCTCGTCGCGGCAGTCTCGGGGGCTGCGCTGGGCATCGACTATGTGCTGTGGGCCCAGAGCGTCCTCGATGCGGGAGTCGGTGTCTCCACTGTTCTCATCAGTGTTCAGGTCATCGTGTTTCCGGCGCTGGTGTGGGTTTTCGGGGGAACGCGCCCGGGGTGGCTGTTCACTGCGTGCATCCCCGTCATGATCGCGGGCATGCTGCTGACCGGGGGAGTCTTCGGCTCTGACGCCGGAGCGGCGAACCCCACACGGGGTGCGGTCCTCGGAGTGCTGTCGGGGATCCTCTACGGTGTCTACATCTTCGGCATTCACCACTGTCGGAAGGCGGCACCGGACTTCGTGGTCGCACCCGTCGCCGTGGGCACACTTGCGGCGGGGGTGATGACGGCGATCGCCGGTGTCGCTCTCGGCGGCCTCGACTTCGACCTGGGCTGGGACGGATGGGCCTGGATGGTGGCGTTGGCGGTCTTCGGCCAGGCGCTGTCATGGGTGCTGCTGAGCATCTCGAGTCCGCTGGTGCCGGTGCCGCGAACTGCCGCGCTCATGCTGCTCCAGCCTTTGTCCGCAGTCGTCCTCGGCTCGGTCGTCGCGGGTGAACGCCTGCTGCCGGCCCAGTGGATCGGAGCTGTATTGGTCGTCGTCATCGTCTGGGTTGTCGGCGGCGGTCTGGAGGCGCTGCGTCGGCATCGCTGAAGCCGGCTTCAGCGCGCGACTCGGCCGGCGCTCAGTGCTCGTGGCCCTCGATGGTGTGCGCTCAGTGCTCGTGACCTTCGATGGTGTGGGCCAGGGCGTCGAGGATGATGTGGGCGACGTGGTCGTCCTTGAGTGAGTAGTAGGCTTCGCGGCCGATTCGATTGACGCCGACGAGGTGGAGGCCGCGCAGGAACTTCAGATGCTGGGAGACCAAGGGCTGAGAGAGCTCGGTCGACTCGACGATGTGCGTCACTGTCGCCTCCCCGTGGGCAAGGACCAGCAGCATCTTCAGCCTGGATGGAGTGGCCAGCGCCTTGAACAGGTCAGCGGTCTCTGAAATGGCTTCGAGATTGTCCTCGGGGTTGCGCAGGAGCTGCTCGACTGCGGCATTGACCGGGGTGGAATCTGAAGTGGAAGCCATGGATAGAGATTACCGGAAATTCTGCGACGAACTCACCTCACCGGCTCAGCAGGCGACCTCGAGCGAGACTCCAGGTTCGGCTCCGGGGCCGGCATCTGGTGCAGCGTTCGAGGTCAGAGGACGCCCTGTTCGGCCTTGTTGAGATCGCCGGGGAAGTTCTCGAGCAGCCATTCGCTGCTCAGCGGTGACAGATTGGTCAAGGCGGCGAAGGTCTTGTCGTCGAGGACGGTGTAGTGCTTGCCCCGGATGACCTTGACCTCACGATAGAACGGGTCCTCCAACTCGTCTTCATCGAGCATCGTCTGCCCGTCATCGGGGAAGTGGATGAGGAGAACGTCAGCGTCGAGCTTGTCGACCTGCGGCTTCGAGACCGAATGCTCGTCGGCAGAGAAGTCCTCTGCCTCGGAGTCGGGGAACATGCCGATGCTGGTGAAGAAGCTGTCGTCGCTGCCCGAATACGACAGGTAATCGATCGAATCGGCTTTGACGTCGGCGAGGGCATAGGTCGTGTCCTCGAACTCCAGATGATGCGAAGCGACTTCGTGGGCCTCGTCCGTGATCTCGTGGACGGCGTCTTTGGCCTCTGCCACTTTATTGAGTGCAGTGGCGATGGCTGCGGTTCGCTCGGTCCACGTCGCATCGACTTCGGCAGCGACAACTGGTGCGATCTCGGAGAGCTCGTCGAAATGCTCCTCAACATCGTCGAGACCGGTGGCGAGGATGACATCGGGTTCCGCCTCCCGGATGGCCGCGAGGTCGGGGTCCTTCTTCGCGTCATACAGGGTCGGAGTGTCCATGCCGGCGTCATCGAGGGCTTCGGCAGCCCATGGGCTGGGCTTATTGTCTGAAAAGCTCGGTGCAACGACGGGGTCTGCCCCGAGGGACACGGCGATGTCGAAGTCGACCGAGCTGGTCACAGCGATCTTCTCCGGCTGTGCTTTGATCGTCGCACTGCCGTAAGGGGCGTCGAAAGTCTGCGGGTAGGGGCCATCGGCATGGCTTGCCTGGTCGGGCAGGAGCGAGCATGCGCTCAGTGACAGGGCGGTGGCCAGTCCGAGGGCGGCCAGGGCCAGTGGCTTGCGTGCAGTTCTCACCGCTCAGCTCAGGGCTTCGACGTCATCCTGGGTGCCGATGAGGTCGCCAGCCAATGACTCCCACTGCTCGTAGGCACCAGGCAATGCGGATCGCTGCACGGCCTGTGCTGCTTCGGTGGGAGTCATCGTGCGCCAATCTTCGATCTGGACGAGTCCGGGGTTCTCGATGTCCGGGTTGATTCCGTAGAAGGACTTGGTGGCATAGATGGGATCGTTGAGCCGCTCAGGCTCGCCCCAGCCCTGTGAGGGGCGTTGCTGGAACAGTCCGATCGAGTCGCGGTCGCCGGAGTCGAGGTTGCGCAGCGAGGATTCCTGGAGCGCGGTCATGAGGGCGATTCTGATCGCCCGGTCGTCGAAGTCGCCGCCGCGGCCGATGCCGATGATGAGTCGGGCATTGTCGATCTGCTGCTCGGTCAGTTGATTCACGGATGCCATCTGCATCTGCCTGATCGTAGTCGAGCCGAAGGAGACCGGAGAATTGACGATGATGACGGCGGCGAGGACCAAAGCCATCGCTGCCGCTCCAAGGCCGATCAGGGCACCACGAAGCACGGACCGAGAGCCGTTGCGATGTCGAGTCTTTCCAGCCATGAATATAACGATAATGCAACAAACTGATGGACGCATGTGTCCACGCCGTATTTCTTGTCACAGAAAGATCACGGCAGTGAGCTTTTTTTGGGGCGCAGCAATGGGCAGAGACTCGGCGGTCGGGCGATGTTCCAGCATTGCCTCATCTGCGAGGGGGAACGGCCGTGCGCTCAGCTGACGATTGTAATATGGCATATTTCAGGCGGCGCAACCCGCGATCCCGGATATTCGGATGCCTGATGGGCGTGATCGCAGCGGTTGCAATGATCATCGTCATCATCGCAGTCGTCGCAATCCTCGTCGTTGCCGGTGCCGGTGCCGGTGCCGGTGACGACGGCACAGGTGAGGGGACTGATGCAGAGTCTAGTGACACTCCTGCTGGCTCGAATCCTTCAGAAGTGTCTCATAATCGAAGTGTCTCAAAACGCATGCCTTGCAGGGCAGTCCGTAGATGCTGAGTTAGACCAGAGATCGTGAACTCAGCACCGCCACGAAGCGTTGACAGAAGACCGCCACTTGTTGTTGAAGCTCACAACTGACGTCACGCTGAGGTGGATCTGACGTCTCATAATTCTAAAGGCTTAAGAGACTCCAATATTGATGTTTCGGCGGGGCTGATGAGAGTCAATCTGAGTTCGTCGATTCGTCCTGAACTATCAATGCCGCCAAGATCGAGCAGACGACGAATACACCTGTAGCAGTCGCGACCGACGTGACTAGGCTAATTGTGCCGAGAAGCCCACCGAGGAACGAGCCGAGGGCGAGTCCTAGAAGCCCCAGCACGCGGGTTGCACCGCCGACCCGTCCAAGCATTGCGTCGGGCACGAGTCGCTGCCTCAGAGAGGTTGAGCAAATGTTCCACACAACGGCGTGCAAGATGTATGCGGCAAGAAGCGCCCCAGCGATGACGGGATTCGTTGACATCGCGAGCCCGCCCATTGATAGTGCCCCGAGCAGCAAACTTCCTGCGATTGTCCATCTGTAGCCCAGTTCGTTGCGAAGTTTTGATGTAATGAGTGAGCCAAGAAGACCGCCAAGTGCTGAACACGCGAGCAACAGGCCATAGGAAGTTTCATCCAGACCAAGCTTTTCCCGCGCGAAGAGAACGAGGATTGAGAATGTAAGCATGTAGCCCAGACTTGCCAAGGCTCCTATGAACGCGAGGCCGCCAACGAGTCGGTGGTGGGCCAGCCAAACGATACCTTCAAGCGCTTCCTTGTAGACCGATCGTGGGCCAGAATGAGTCGTGGCGACTCCAAGCTGATTGTGCTGTCTGGGGTGGACGGGCAGGGCAATAGCAACCAGGCCTGCTACTGCCCACAAACCTCCCATCGCAAAGACCGGGGCCGCCGTAGCAATCGCAATCAGGAATCCACCCAATGGCGGGCCGGCGAACTCGTCTGCAACAAGTTGAGCGGCTGCGATTCTTCCGTTTGCCGAATCTAGGCGCCCACGATCGACCAGCGATGGCAAGATGGCGACTGCGGCGTTGTCTGCTGTGCTCTCTAGCGTGGCAACCACTGCCATAGAGATGTAGAGAATGACGAGTGACGAAAGGCCAAGGTAGAGGGTGAGCGCGAATGCGAGGAGTGCAAGGCCTCTCAACAGGTTGGCGATGATGATGAGTGACCGTCGATCAATACGGTCAACCAAGACGCCGATGGGCAATGCAACAAACAGGCGGACGATGGCGTAGAGCGTGGCTAGACCCGCAACGATGCGTGGATCATCAGTCATTGAGGCAGCGAGCAGCGGCATGGAGATAAAAGCCAGGCCATCGGCCAAGTTCGAGAGTGCGTTCGCGCTCCATAGAGCACTGAACCCGCGACCCGTCGTCATGTCGACCAGTCTACGGAAGCGATTGCTGGGGTCGGTCGTTAGCGAAGCAATTGTGATCAGCCATTGGCCGACCATCGCAGCGCGAGGCGAAATTCTCTTACTCTGATTGAAACCGCCATGTAGCGATGACAGTTCGCCGCCACTTAGCGCTGAAGCTCACAGCCCTGACGTTCGGCATCACTGCGAAGAATACAGAACTCGTTGCTCTCTGGATCAGCGACGACCACCCAGCCGGTTCCATCCGGGTTGCGTTGGTCGTCTATCTCGCAAGCTCCCGGCGGCAGCAGTCGCTCGAGTTCCCGGTCGCGAGTTCCTGCGGCAGGTTTCAGGTCCAGGCGGGTTCGGTTCTTGACCTGTGTGCTGTCGGGAACCTCGAATAACAGCAGCGCCTGTGTGCCGTATTCGGAGAAGATCATGCATTCCTCGGCGCCTGGCTCATTCGGATCGCTTGGATCCTCGACGAAACTGAGTGCCCTCCCCTAGAAAACCGAATCGCGGAACGCATCATGGCTGTCAAACGTTGTGTGGGAGATGGGGGCGACCAAGACCAACACGGTAGCCCGGCCACGGCGACGGGTCCATCATTCCATTCTCCTTCGTCCCGTGGTCGGCCTGCGGCCGCTTCAGCCTCAGGGCGGCTTCGCTCCGCTCCCAGGGATTTGACCCCGCGCCGGCTGACGACGAGGTGTGAAGGGCTCACACATGGGCTTGACCTTGACACGATGTCAAGGTCTTCACTGGTGTTCAGGAGGTGGAAACAATGACCGAACCAAAGACCACAGACACGATTACGCAAGATACGAGCACACAACACGTCTCGCAGTCACAGATGAAACAGGCACCCGTCGTCGCAGCATTGTCGTCGGCGAACCCGCAGCAGCGGCTGCAGGCGGCACTGTCCATTGGAATCACGGCCGAGGACCGCCACCTCGGCGTCCTGATGCAGCGGTGCAGAATCGAGTCGGACTTCTTTGTCCGTGACATGCTCACCTGGGCAATCACGCGGATGCCCGCCGAGGTGGCCGTTCCGCTGCTCATCGCCGAGCTGAGTTCCGATGTGCCGCAGGCTCAGGGCCAGGCGTTGCATACGCTGTCGAAGATCGGTGATCCATGCGGCTGGGAGGCCATGGACCCTGACGTCATCGGAGACGAGCTGATCGCTCATTCCGATACCGCGGTGGCTCGCAGTGCGTGGAGGGCCGCCGTGGCACTCGTCCCCGGTGATGACCGAGAGCGATTGGCATCATCCCTGGCCACGCAGCTCGGCCGGGGCGATATGGAGACGCAGAAGAGCCTCAGTCGAGCCATCGTTTCCTTAGGCGAGGATCTCGTGTCAGTGCTCGATGGAAGACTGCAGGCAGAGGAAGAAACAGTGCGGACACATGCCATGGCGACCCAGGACATGTTCACTGATCCGGACGCCGGCTTTGTTCATGCCTTGAGTGAAGCCAAGCGCGTGGTCGCATTGGGGTCCGAGGCATCAGCATAGGTCGTTTTTGGGAAGGATCGGCCAGGTGGCGCTGCCGAGTGGGGCAAGCTCGCGCAGCGCCGCATGCGATACCTCGGGCTTCTTCCTCAGGAATTGTGCGCTGTGATGGTGGACCCGCGGCAGCGTGACCTGTCTATAGTGGAGACGGGAGAGAGGTGCTGATGCTGATCGGCGAAGTGGCCAAACGGTCAGGCGTGAGCGCCCGGATGCTGAGGCACTACGAATCCCTAGGTCTCATCGATCCCAGCGAGCGCACCCCGAACGGGTACCGGGAGTATTCCGCAGCCGATATCGGGAGAATCTTCCATATCGAAGGGCTGCGCAAACTCGGAATGTCGCTGGCAGAAATCGGTACTCTTCTTAACGATCCGGCGTTCGACCCCAGCCTTCTGATTCACGAACTGATCGAGACGTCGCGGAGACGTATCGCAGTCGAACAAGAGCTACTGTCGAAGCTCGAGAGGATCGACCGCCTCCACCATGCCGATGGTGAGGCGCTGCTGCTGACCATCGATCTCATGCGCTCCCTCGAATCCGGCGACGTCATCCAGCGGCACAAGGCGGCGCTGGGCAGCGGCGTCGATGGAACGGTGCCTGTCGAGTCCCTGTCTGCGGTCGTGCTCAACGACCCCGTGCTCAATGCCGCCGGGGCCATGCGCTGGGCTCTGGCCCAGTCCGGGCCCGAAGCGATCCGTTACCTCGCGAAGGGAATGGGTGACCTCTCCGTCGAGGTCCGACGCAACGCGCTCCAGGCTCTCGACGAGATCCGACGCAACACTGCGAAGGAGGAACTCGGGTCCGTCGCCGAAGCGACCATCATCGAATCGCTGCACTCCGGCCTCGGTGACACGGATCTTCAGGTCCGCAGCAGCGCCGCGCTCATTCTGGGGCAGATGGCAGACCCTGTTGCAGTCTCGGACCTGCTCGAAATCGCGATGGACGGACCCAAAGACATCGAAGCCGCCGAAGCCCTTGCCGCCTTCGTCAACGAGGCCCCGGAGGAGGGTGCGCGTGCAGAGGTGGCGACGCGGATCATGTCGGATCTGCGTCGGCATGCCCGGTCGCCAGAGGCGACAGTGCGTTTCCGAGTGCTGCAGGTCCTCATCGAGATTCCGGGCACCGAGGTCGATGACTTCATTGTCGAGCTCAGCACTGATGAGAACCTCGAGGTCGCAGCGACGGCGACCGCGACTCTGAATCGCCGTCGCGATCACTAAGCTTGTCCCATGACGTTCGGAACTACGACGCCCGAACCTGGGCCAGACCGCTCATATGCCTCTCCGAAGAGACGGCAGAGGCAGCCGTTCGCATTCCGGCGCCACCGTTTCACCGTCACCGGGGTTCTCGACTACCTCTTCTTCCTCTTCGGAGGTGCCTCGTCAACATGGTTGGCGATCCTGATCCTATTCAAGGGATTCTCGCTGGGGTGGTGGCAGGTGCTGACCCTGCTCGTGTTCTGGGGAGTGGTCTCGTACCTGGCGCTTCCACGACTGCATCGCATCCTCTCCCAGATCTACGTCCCGAACTATTTCATTGGTCGAGCTCGGACCTCGGACGGATTGCTCGGTGACCCGGTCAACCTCGCATGGCGCGGTGATGAAACGCAGATCCATCACGCGATGAAGACCGCGGGCTGGATTCTTGCCGATGGCATCACACCAGCCTCCACCTGGGAGACCATCAGATCTACTCTGACCCGGCGGAGCTATCCCAAAGCGCCGGTGTCGCCCCTGCTGCTGTTCGGCAGGCGGCAGGACTTCGCCTACCAGCAGGAGGTCGACGGCGACCCCGGGCAGCGCCACCATGTGCGGTTCTGGAAGTGTCCCACCGGATGGATGCTGCCCGGTGGGCATCAGGCGGACTGGTTGGCGGCGGGCACATATGACAAGAGCGTCGGGATCTCGCTGTTCACGCTGCAGTTCACCCACAAAATCGAAGAGAATACCGATGTCGAACGCGACTACATCGTTGACACGGTGACTTCGGCCGATGATGCGATCGTTGTTCAGCACATCCAGGACTTCTCCACCGGCTACCACTCACGCAACGGCGGCGGGGACGCGATCATCACGGACGGGGATCTGCCGATCATCGAAGTCACCGAGGTGGCCGCCGACGAATCCGATACTCCGGACCGACTCGAGCTGGCACTCGATGCGACCCAGATCTACGCCGACGCGCGGTCGGTCAGAGAGGTGACGAGAACCCTGTGGCACAGGCGACCCCTGCAGACGGTCGTCGGTGCCGCGCTCGTCCTGGTCCTGCTCATCTTTCAAGCGTGGGACGTGCTGGGCACAGTGCTCGACTGGGATGGATTGCGCACCGAGGTCGTGGACTACAGCGCAGACATTGACACCCTCGGCAACGAAATGGCAACACGGATCGTGGCGGGAGTTCTCATCGGACTCAGCCTCCTCATCGGCTGCCTGCAGGTGATCGCGAGCATTTCCGTGTTCCGGGGCAGCAATCGGGCTCGGCTGTGGATCCTGACCCTCTCCACGGTGTCAGTGATCGTGTCGATGACGAACTACTTCACCGGAGACCGCGACCTCGCGACCAACATGTATGCGCTGACGACGATTGCCATGCAGGTCGCGGTGCTGCTGTCGCTGTCGAGCGATTCCTCCCGGCTGTTCACTCGTTACAGCACCGCAGAGCTGCGAGCCGAACGTCAGGAACGGGCACTCGAAGACTGAGTAAGTTGGGTATCCTGACTGCGACTGTATTTCGGCGGCGCGACCTGCCGTCGGAACCCGATTTCAGCGAAGAGGCGGAACCCCATGACCGAACCGACACCCAACTCATCTGCTCCCACCGACGGGGCCGATGCCTCAATCTTCGACACGATCGACCCGGCACTCAAAGTGGTCAGTGCGGAACTCGAGATCGCTGCACCCGCCTCGGAGATCTTCGAGCTCATCGCCGACCCTGCCCGCCACCCCGAATGGGACGGCAACGACAACTTGGGCACAGCCGCTCAGGGGCAGCGGCCGACCAGCGCCACCGGTTCCTTCATCACCACTCTGATCAAGGGCGTGGATCGCGAGAACCACATCGTCGCTTTCGAGGAGGGCAGGCTCATCGCCTGGAAGCCCTCCGAAGTCGGCGGTGAACCGTTCGGCCAGAAATGGACATGGGAGATCGAAGTGACAGGAGAACGCTCAAGCCTGGTTCGCCACACCTATGACTGGACCGAGTTGAGAGACCCCCAGCGACTGCCACGCGCGCAGTCGACCACGTCCGAGAACCTGCTGGCATCGCTGGAAAGGCTCAAGGCACTCGCCGAAAGCTGAATCGAACAGCCATTCTCATTGGGGCCGGCGTCACCCTTCCCTCGTATTGTCTGGGAGAGCACCTGCGACACGCAGGCAAGTTCCTCCTCGCTGAATTCGGCCAGGGGCATGTCGCGCTGAGCTCCTGGGAACCTGTTCGAGATCACTCGTGCCCTGCCTGTCAGTCCGATGAGCGTGCGACGCTCATCATCGGGTCCGCTTCTCGCTGAAGCAATCCCAGTTCCACGACCCGTGAGCCAAGACGGGAGACAGGGGGTGCAAGACTGGTCAAGAGGCTGACAGGGGGGTGACGCTGCTGCGCTCGGAGCTGCTGTTCGGGAAAGCAGCGATGTCTCACAGCGATTCCGTCTGTCAGGAGCTATGGGTTTCGATTGGTGGTCTGAGACCCAGTGACTCCCCTGCCTTGTGAAAGGCGCTATGGACGGCACGGACTGTAGGGCGTTTGGCGGTGTGAGGAAGCTGAACGATCACGATGGTGTTTTGCAGCGGTTTGGCCAGCCGAATCGTTTCGACTGAGTGCAGTGGACTGAAGATCTTCGCCAAGTCGCTGGTGAATGTGACTCCCAGTCCAGCTGCCACCAGTGCAAGCGCAGCCGAGGCGCCATCGAGTCGATGACGTACTACCGGCTCAAAGCCAGCGGCGCGACAGGCTGTTCTCATCGCGCGACCGTAGTACGTGGTTGTGCCCGAAAGAATCCAATCTTCACCAGCCATCTCTGTCAGGCTGACTTCTTGACCGAGGCCCGACCCGGCAGGAGCAGCCAAATGGATCTCATCGATGCCGATCGGCACTACGCTCAGGTCGGCAGACCACTGCTCGGGCGCGTCCGGATAGTCGAGCATCAGCGCACAGTCCAGTCGACCATCACGTAGACCTTCGACGGCGTCTTCGACTCCGACTTCCTCGCTTTCGATGATGATCTCCGGATATCGCTGAGCCAGTTCTTGGAACACTGCAGGCAACAGGCTGGCTGCTGCAGTGGCGAACACCCCGATGGTCAACCTTGCCGCCAGTCCCTGACGAGCTTGCTCGATCGCCGCTACAGTACGCTGCTCAGCCTCAAGCAGTTCTTTTCCATATTCGTTGGCAATTCGCCCCACATCAGTGAGTCGGACTCCGCGTCCGACTCGCTCGAGCACTGGCGCTCCGATATCTCTGCTCAGCGTCTCGAGCTGCTGGGAAACCGTCGAGGGTGAGTAGTGCAGTGTTTCGGCGGCAGCGATGATCCCGCCGACACGGGCAACCTCGCGCAGAGTACGCAGCCGGTGCAGGGACAGTGTCATTCGTTTATTGTAAATGGATTCATGCACAAAGGTCCACTTGTTCCGAATTCTCAATGGGTTGAGAATTGTTTGAAGGGCCCCATGATTTGGCTCCAATCACTAGCGATGAAGGGAGGATTCGTGACCCTCTTCGACCTTTCCGGCTGGATCGGCGGTATATCTGTTGCCGTCGGCTACGTGCTCGTCACCCTGCACTTGCTCGATCCCGCTGGACGGACTTATCAGACATTGAACATAGTTGGGGCTGTGATGCTGACGGTGACGGCCCTCTATCGGGTGGCATACCCAAACATGATCATCAACCTGGTGTGGATTGTGTTCGGGCTCTATGCACTGCTGCGTACGTTCCAGGGACCGGCCGCTGAAGTTTGTGAAGCGGACCCGGATCACATGACCGCCGACCACAGCAACGATGTTGCTGTCCAGAAGCTCGGAACCAGGAAGCGGCTCCGCCGCCGAGATCTGTCTCGCCGATAGCGGGTCACGAATGTGCGGGCTTGAACCCTGAGCGGTCGACGCGGTGTGACGACCCAGAACACTGGAGATAGACGCCCCAGAGCTCTGGAGATATGAGGCGGTTTGGTCTCGGGGGCGGAGTCGCTTCCTGGTTCTGACGGTTCCCAGCCAAATCGGCGGTCCCCTCGTGCAGCAGTTTCCACACAGTCTTGAAGCACGCGTCTTCACGATTTGTCCCTCAGCAGCTGAATGACACCTTCGAGGTACGCGAAATGTATGCGTGCGCGTCCGGTGGCATGCGCGTCCGGTGACAGCAGCAAGAGGCAGTTGATCATGTCCGCGTGAGTGATGCCCGGGTCGGTAGTCGAAGTGAACAAAGGCTCATGGTGGGCGTATCGAAGGTGAAGCCAAATGACTGCCGAAACCCGAGAGCCAATGCGACTGCGCGAAGTGCCATGGGGACGCTGTGCGCAGGCAATGCACCCAGACATCCCTTGTCCACCGCATTCACTGTGAGCTGACGCAAGAGCCCAAACGACAACTCACCGAGCTGCGTTCCCTGTGCCCGTCTCGGCCCAGCCGACGAGACCGTTGTCCGCTGTCCTCCGAACCAATGTGGTATCGAGCTCGAACACGTCGTTGCTCGCGATTCGATACGGCACCATTGCGGCAGCGGGCGAGGTCGGGGTAAGGGCCGGTTGGTCGGCGTCGCCTTCGAACTCTGCAGCACCGGACCACTGACTCCAGTGCCGGAGTGCTCACCCGCGCTGGAGCACTGACTCCAATGCCTCGAGCACTGCAGGGTCCTCAATCGTCGAGGGCACGGCCGGGGAGTCGACTCCGTCGGCGATCTCGCGCATCGTCTTGCGCAGGATCTTCCCCGACCGAGTCTTCGGCAGAGCAGAGACGATGTCGACCTGTCTGAATGCGGCGACGGGGCCGATCTCCTTGCGCACCAGCGCCACGAGTTCGGCGATGATCGCATCCTGATCGGTCGCCCCGGCGGAATCACCGAGGACGACCAGCGCACGGGGGCTCTGCCCCTTCGTCTCGTCATGGACCCCGATCACGGCGGTCTCCGTCACAGCGGGGTGTGAGGCGATGACGGCTTCGATGATCCCCGTCGACAGGCGGTGCCCGGCGACGTTGATGACATCGTCGGTGCGGCCCATGACGAAGACGTACCCGTCCTCGTCGAGGTACCCTGAGTCGCCGGTGAGGTAGTAGCCGTCGAAGGCCGACAGATATGAGGACACGAACCTGGAGTCATCGCCCCAGACGGTGGCCATTGTTCCCGGTGGCAGGGGCAGCTTCATGACGATGAGGCCTTCCTCGCCGGCCGGCATGGGTTTACCGGATGGGTCGAGGATCTCAATCTGGTAGCCGGGCACCGGCTTCGTCGGGGAACCCGCCTTGAGCGGGAATTGGGTGAGGCCGAGAGGGTTGGCCGCAATCGGCCAGCCCGTCTCCGTCTGCCACCAGTTGTCGACGACGGGGATGTCCCGACCGGTCGCCTCGGCGAGAATCTGCGTCGTCCACTCATAGGTGTCGGGATCGAGGCGCTCGCCGGCAAGGAATGAGGCCCGCAGGCTGGAGAGGTCGTATTTTTTGATGAGCTCGCCGTCCGGGTCCTCCTTGCGGACGACGCGCATGGCCGTCGGCGCGGTGAAGTGGACGTTGACCTTGTGGTCTTCGATGATGCGAAAGAAGGTGCCCGCATCGGGGGTGCCGATCGGTTTGCCCTCGAACAGGACTGAAGTGACTCCGGCCAACAGCGGCGCGTAGACGATGTAGGTGTGGCCGACGACCCAGCCGACGTCGGAGGCGGTGAACATCGTGTCGCCGGGGTTGAGCCCGAAGAGGTTCGGCATCGAGAACGCCGATGCCACTGCGTAGCCGCCGGAATCGCGCACGATGCCCTTCGGCTTGCCCGTCGTGCCGGAGGTGTAGAGGACGTAGAGTTCGTCGGTGGCCTTGACTGTGACCGGATCAATGCCGTCGGGGGTCGTTGCGAGAAGCTCGGCGTAGTCGAGGTCGTTCTCGCCCATCTCGCAGCGGTGCTCGTCGCGTTGGACGATGACGGTGAATTCAGGTTTGTTCGCAGCGATGTCGAGCGCCTCGTCGACCATGGGCTTGTACTCGAGGATGCGACTCTTCTCGACCCCGCACGAGGTGGAGATGACGGCCTTCGGGGAAGTGTCGTCGATGCGCACGGCCAACTCATTGGGGGCGAACCCGCCGAAGACGACCGAGTGAATCGCGCCGATGCGGGCACAGGCGAGCATGGCGATGGCGGCCTCGGGGACCATCGGCATGTAGATGATGACCCGATCGCCCTTGACCACGCCCTTGTCAGACAGGGCCCTGGCGAAGCGGGAGACCTCGCCGAGGAGTTCCGCGTACGTGATCGTACGAATCGTGTCGGTGACAGGCGAGTCATAGATGATGGCCGCCTGATCTCCGCGCCCGGCTGCCACATGGCGGTCGACGGCGTTGAAGCACACGTTGAGCTCGCCGTCGGGGAACCAGCGGTAGATCGGGGCGTTGGCGTCATCGACGGCCCGAGTCGGTGCGGTGACCCACTCGATGTGCTTCTTGGCCTGGTCGAGCCAGAACTCTTCAGGATCGGCATCGATGGCAGCGATGACATCGTCGTAGCTGGAGGATTGGTCCTGTGCGATCGTGTTCATGGTTCCATTGTGACGCATGGCATAATGGCGCGCAGGGGCGGGAGTGGCGGATTTTGGGATTCGTGATGGTTGCGCGCGAGCCATTGAGAGGCTACGGCAACCGTTGAGAGGCTATGGCAACCGTGCTTCCTGAGCGGAAGAACACTTCGTGAGAGCCCTCCTGAGGGCAGATAGTGAGATGGTGTTGTTGAAGATGTTTCCTGTGCCACACTGACGCCATGACCCAATCACATGACAATACGCAGAAGGTAGCGGTCATCACCGGGGCCTCGTCCGGAATCGGCGCGGCCGCGGCCGCAGCACTTGCGCAGGACGGTTGGCATGTCATCGTCGCGGCCCGTCGCAAGGACAAGATCGAGAAGGTGGCAGCTGACATCGGGGGCACCGCCATCGAACTCGACGTCAGCTCAGATGACTCGGTCGCCAACCTCGAAGCTCAAATCAGTCGGGTCGATCTGCTGGTCAACAATGCCGGCGGTGCCAGGGGATTGGACCCGGTGGCAGGAGCCGACCTCGAGGACTGGCAGTGGATGTTCGACGTCAACGTCCTCGGCACCGTCCGAGTCACCAAGGCCCTGCTGGACAAGCTCATCGCCTCCGAGGGGCACATCATCAACACCGTCTCCAAGGCCGCTTTCACCCCCTATGCCGGTGGTGCAGGCTACAACGTCGCGAAGTTCGGCGAAGGCGCACTGACCCGTGTGCTGCGCTTGGAACACGTCGACGATCCCATCCGAGTGACCCAGATCGACCCGGGACGGGTGGAGACAGACTTCTCTCTCAACCGGTTCGATGGTGATGAGGACAAAGCAGCCGAGGTGTACGCGGGCAAGCTCAACCTGTCCGCCGACGATGTCGCCGAGTCGATCCGCTGGGCCGCCTCCCTGCCGAGCCACGTCAACATCGACCACATCCACATCACGCCGCGCGACCAAGCGTGAGCTCGCAGAAAAGTGACGACAGGTATTGTGCCGACATTCCCTGATTGTGCTCATAGACAAGGCACAATGGGGACATGAGATACCTTGTTGCATTTGTCATCGGAATCGGCGCTCTGTTCGGGGTCAACTCCTTCACCGGTATCTTCTCCATGCCGCGTCCGTGGGGTTCGCTGCTGATGGGTGCCACCGTCGGCATCACGATGGTCGTCGTTCTCCTGATCTGGGAGGTCGTCAAGCCCAGCAACAAGGATGCCGCGCCTGCGAAGCCGGCGATGGGTGAGGAGGAGCGTGCGGATGCCCGCGCCGAACGTCGCTCCCGATTGGCCGCCGAGGCGGGTGTGAGCCTCGATGACACCAAATCGGA
>JAKDSA010000010.1 GCA_030457025.1 Brevibacterium sp.
GCGACCGCGAGCCAGGCGCCGGCGAGGAACTTGGACACGATGACAACGACCAACACGCCTGAGGCGATGATGCAGCCGGCCCCATTGACGAGGCGATTGATGTGCATCCGCACCCGCGCCTTCGATTCGATGGCCAGGCGCAGGCGTTTGTTCCAGTGCAGGACCATGCCCGCCTGGCCGACGACGAAGCTCGCGAAGACACCGACGAGATAGAGCTGAATCAGGGTCGTCGCCGAGGCCCGCGTCGCGATGACGAGCAGGATCGCGGCGAAGGCCAGGAGCAGGATGCCGTTGGAGAACGTCAGCCGGTCGCCCTTCGTCGCCAGCTGTCGGGGCAGGAACCCGTCGCGTGCCAGCCTGGAGGCGAGGCCTGGGAACCCTTCGACCGCAGTGTTGGCCGCCACGATGAGCACAAGGGCCGCGACGAGCACGACGAGATAGAACATCACGGGTGCGTTGTCGAAGATCGCATGCGCCAGCTGCGCGAGCACGGGTTCCTGCTCGTATTCGGCACTGACCGCGCTGCCATCGGGTTTGACCAGGTAGAGGTGCGGATCGTCGACGTACTTCACCCCGGTCACGGACGCCAGATAGGTCAGCCCGGTGAGCATCAGCGCCGCCAACAGGCCCGACAACAGGAGGGTGTTTCCGGCGTTCTTGCCGCGCGGCTTCTTGAACGCGGGCACTGCCGTGGCCACAGACTGCACACCCGCCAACGCCACGGAGCCTGAGGAGAAGGCACGCAGGACGATGAGGACCGTTGCCAGTCCGAGAGTGGCCTCGTCGTTGACTCCAGTGTGGACGACGGTGTAACCAGCGGTCTCCGCCTGCGGGATGTCTCCGGCACCGACCCGCAGCAGCCCCACGCACATGGTGAGGAAGACAGCGCCCAGGAACAGGTACGTCGGGACGGCGAGAAGCACCGGGGTGGCGCGCGAACCGCGCAGACCGGCCAGGGTGATGAGCAAGATCCCGATGATCGCTACGGGGACGCGATACGGGGCCAGCAGCGGGAACGCCGTCGTGATGTATGCGGCGAAGACCGTCATCGACACGGCAAGTGTGAGCACATAGTCGACCAGCAGTGCCGCGGCGACGACCAGACCGGCACGGGGCCCGAGGTTCTTCGACGCGACCTCGTAGTCGCCGCCCCCTGAAGGGTAGGCCTTGACGTTGATGCGGTAGCAGGCGACGATCACGAGGATCACCGCGCCGACGGCCACGCCGATCCAGGGTGCCACGGTCAGCGCCACGAGCGATGTCAGTGACAGTGCCAACAGGATCTCGTCGGGAGCGTAGGCCACCGATGAGAGCATGTCGGAGGCGAAGACCGGCATTGCAATGCGCTTCTTCAGCGCAGGCGCACGCCTGTCCTCACTGCGGAAGGGCCGTCCAACGAGTAGTCTTTTGACGGCATCAGAAAAACTGCTGGCCACGTGCACCAATGGTAGATCAATGCGGAGAGGATTACCCATGCACTTCGTGATTATGGGCTGCGGCCGAGTCGGAGCGTCCTTGGCTAAAGCACTCGATGCCAATGGACACACGGTGGCCGTTGTCGACCGTGATCCCGATGCGTTCCTCAAACTGGGCAGGGACTTCAGCGGGTCCACCATCACCGGCATCGGCTTCGACCGCGAAACCCTCACCCAGGCTAAGACCTCCGACGCCTACGCCTTCGCGGCCGTGTCCAGCGGAGACAATTCCAATATCCTTGCCGCGCGTGTCGCCCGGGAGACCTTCGGCGTGGTCAATGTCGCAGCCCGAATCTACGACCCCAACCGAGCCCAGGTGTTCGAGCGCTTGGGCATTCCGACCGTGCCCACGGTGAGGTGGACGGCCGACCAGGTGATGCGCAAACTCGTTCCGCAGGGCTCGATCACCGAATTCCGCGAACCCTCGGGCCGGCTCGTGCTCGCCGAAGTCCACCTCGATCCTGGCTGGGTGGCGAGGCCGATCAAGGAGATCGAGACCCGAACCAAGGCACGCGTCGCCTACGTCACCCGGCTCTCCGAGGGTATCCTCGCCCACGAGGATATGCTCCTCCAGGACGGGGACCTGGTCCATCTGATGTGTCCGGTGGACCGCCTCGGCGAGATCGAGAAGATCCTGGACCAGCCCGTGCGAGCAGTGGAGGAAGAATGAGAGTCGTCATCGCCGGGGCCGGATCTGTCGGTCGTTCCGTGGCTCGGGAGCTCATCGACAAGAAACACACGGTTATGCTCATCGACCAGAGCAAGGAGGCTCTGGGACACGAGCGCATACCGGGAGCCGAATGGCTGCTCTCGGATGCATGTGAGTTGGCGGGACTGGGTGAGGCCAAACTCGAAGAGGCCGATGTGGTCGTCGCCGCGACGGGCGACGACAAGACGAATCTCGTTCTGTCTCTGCTGGCCAAGACGGAGTTCGGCGTACCTCGCACCGTTTCGCGGGTGAACAATCCGAAGAACGAGTGGCTCTTCGACGAGAACTGGGGCGTCGACGTAGCGGTGTCGACCCCACGTCTGATGACCGCACTGGTCGAAGAGGCCGTCGAGGTCGGCGGCCTTGTGCACCTGATGAGCTTCGAACGCGGACAGGCGGGTCTGATGGAGTTCACCGTCCACGAATCGTCCGCACTCGTCGCTTCACGGATCGGCGACATCGCCTTCCCGCTCGACACGGTACTCGTCGCGGTCATCCGCAATTCGCGGGCATTCGCGCCCAGCGCCGATGACGTGGTCGAGGCCGGAGACGAACTGTTCTTCCTCTCCTCACCGGATCAGGAAGGTGCTCTGCTGAGTCTCCTGCAGGCTCCCTCTCAGTGAGTGAGAGTTCTGCTTATTGATCGCGAGTTGCTTACTGACCGCGAGTTCGGCTCACCCGCTCACTCGTGGTCATCGCGGGTCTGGATCAGCTCATAGACCGGGTTGTGGGCCTTCAGCGCTCCGTCGTGACTGCAGAAGCGCCCCTCGAGGACGATCAGCGCTCCCGGTCTGATTCCGCTGATCTCACGGCGGCCCAGGAACTGTGCGTGGACCTCCCCGGTTCCATCGGCGACCGTGATGTGCAGACGTGGGCTGTCGCCACTGCATGATTGCGTCACCGCGCTGACGACGCCGGCGATCCTCGACATCTGCCGTGGCGCGAGGTCCTGCACGCTGATGACGCCGGGAATCTGGGACATCAGTCTCAGATCGGCCCGCGCCTCAGCGTCTCTGGACCCGAAATCACGCACGAGGCGTGTGAAGAGATCCAGCATGGAACTCAGCGGACCTCGGTGATTTCCGGACCGCGTTCGAACGGGTTGAGCTCGTCCTTGTCCTCGTCCTCATTCTCGGGATCTGCGTCGACCTGAGGAGCCGTGAGCACGATGAGCTCACGCGGAGCCATCGCCTCCTGTCCTCTGTCGACGACGACGCCGCGGAGGAGTGCGCTGAGTTCGGACCGGATCTCTTCGTCGGTGACGGCTTTGCCGGAGAACACCGCGCGGACGAACCACCGTGGTCCGTCGACCCCGGCGAAGCGCATGGCGCGCTTCCCGGGACGGCCGTCCTCGGTCTTGGCCGGAACTTCGGCAGCCAGTTCCTTACCCAGCGAGGTGTGCAGCTCCGATGCTTCGCCGCCCTGCGAGGCGACTGAAGTGGACAGCTGCTTGCGGACAGTGTTCCACAGTCCTTCTGACCGCGGTGTTGCGAAGGCCTGCAGCTGGATTCCGCCGCCGTCATGGATGAGTGTCACGGCCAGCACGCGCTGAGAGTCGTCATCTGTGTCCAGGCGCACCTGCATACCGTCGACGACGGGCACCTTGAGAGCACCCAGATCGAGTCTGTTGAGCTCAGGGAAGTCTTCCTCTGCGTCGAAGGGCCCCTTCTCAGCACGGTCGTAGGGAGCCGATTTCTCGAGCAGGGCCTCCTCGTCGAGTTCGTCGACGTCCTCATCGTCCGTCGACCCCTCAGCTTCGGCGGATTCGATGTCCGCCTCGTCCGAATCAGCCTCGTCCGAGTCGATATCAGCCGAGTCCTCGGCATCGGTGTCCGTCGATTCCTGCGCATCGGTGTCGACTGTCGCAGCGTCATCGACGTCATGCTCTTCGTCGACTGTGTCGTCGATCTTCTCAGCGGAGGATTTCTTGGAGAACCGGGAGAACAGTCCCATGGTCGTTCACACCTCTTTCTCGGTCAGACCTGCTTGGACTCCACCTGTGGAGCCGAAGCCCCCTGCACCGCGATCGCTGTCGTCCAGCGATTCGACCAGGGTGAAGTCTGCTTGTTTGATTTCTTGGATCACGAGCTGGGCGATGCGGTCTCCGCGCGAGACACGCAGAGGGGTTCGTGCATCGAGGTTGATCAGCGGCACCTTGATCTCGCCCCGATAGCCGGCGTCGATCGTGCCTGGAGCATTGATCACGGTCACTCCGTGTCTGCTCGAGAGTCCGGACCGCGGATGGACGAATCCTGCGCAGCCGAGAGGCAGGGCGATTGCGATACCGGTGGGCACGACCTTCCGTTCGAATGGTTCCAGGACGACGTCGATCGCCGAGCACAGGTCGGCGCCCGCATCGGTCGCGTGTGCATAGGAGGGAGGAGTCATGCCTGCGTCGAGCAGTTTGAGGTCAATCTTCAGGATTTCTGCCACAAAGAAGCACTCTAACGCCGAAGCCTGAGCGCTTCCAAAAAGTCCGTTATGGGAGAATGGACATATGGCAACAACTCAACCCGAAACACATGTGGTCTACAGGGAAAAACTCGGCCCATCCTTGGGCATGTGGATTCTCATCGTGATCGCCGCGGCGTCGACCGCGCTCATGGTCTTCCCCGTATGGAAGATCGGCGCCGTCATCCTTCCGGTGATCAGCTTCATCCTCTTGGCCTGGTGGCTGCGTTCGCTCGGAATCTCCATCATCGTCACCGAACGACAGCTCTTCGTCGGCGATGCACATATCGATCGCCGCTACGTCACCGAAGCCACCGGCTACAACGCCGAAGATGCACGGCGCGCCCGCGGGACGGGCCTCGATGCTCGAGCATTCCTCATGCTCCGGCCCTGGGCCAAATGTGCGGTGCGAATCGACATCCATGATGAGACCGACCCCACCCCCTATTGGCTGGTCTCGAGCAAGCGCCCGATGGAACTCGCCGCTGCGCTCACGCCCTGAGGTTCGCACTGTGAGCAATTACCTGGAAGACAGCAACTGCCTGGAGACCGCTGACACGCAGAAACTCGATGCAGCCGAGACACAGAAACGCGCCCCGACAAGGGCGCGTTCGTGTATCGTCCGACAGGCGATTCAGCCAGCACAATCCGTGCAGATGGGAACTCCGCCCTCTTCGCTCGCCAACTGCGAGCGATGGCGAACCAGGAAGCATTCCATGCAGGTGAACTCGTCATTCTGCTTGGGCAGCACCCGAACGGAGAGCTCTTCGTTCGACAGGTCTGCACCGGGCAGTTCGAACCCTTCCGCAACCGCGGTCTCATCTTCGTCAATCTTGCTTGCCTGCGCCTGCGAGCGTGAAGCCTTCAGCTGTTCAATCGAATCGCTTTTGATTTCATCGTCTTGCTTACGAGGTGCGTCGTAATCCGTTGCCATATGGCTCATCGCTCTCTGTCGGGTGTGCTGAGGAGGATTTTCAACCCCTCTCGCCAAACGTGTCCCCAGCATTGTGCACTGTATGGTTGCCGTTGGCAAGATCAGATCGTCCATGTTCACAGTGATTCTCATCACTGGTGAGTCGCCTCGTGACGGTTCACACATACGACTCTCGAAAAGCTCTGCGAGAATGCGTAAGTCGAATAACGCCGACAGAGTTTTGTCGGTGAATGAAACTGGGATCGTCCCACCCATGGGAGACGGCCCGAGGAAGGACGGATACACGATGAGTGAATTCGCAAATCAACTCGATACCAGGATCGACGATGTCCGTCATCGCATTCATGAAGCCCGGTCCAACGGGGACGATTACCTCGTCGAGACCCTCATCGATGATCTGCAGAATCTCTTGGAGATTGCCGATCGCAACGACGTGGACACCGGTCCGATCGCTGCGGTCATCACAGCAGAGACCGGAGCGATACCGGTCATCCCCGAGCCGGAAGAAACCTGAGGCCCGGGTCGACCGCACACAGAAATCCCTCCCCTGCAGATCTTGCGGGGGAGGGATTTCTGTCTCCGGGCCATCGACGCCCCGGGGATGTTCGGAGCGCTTCGCTCAGGCGGGCCAGTTGGGCTCAGTCATCCGATCGACGCGTCCACGGCAGCAGTCGATGCTGCAGGCACCGCTTCCGGGAGTCAGAGCAGGCGAACCGGCAATCGCGGGAGCAGACGTCTGCTCACCGCGAAGCTGCGCGATCCGCTCCTCGACCAGGTCGACGAGCCCAGATACGAACACGGGGTGCGTACCGACGGTCGCAACGCGCGTGAAGGCGAGGTCGAGCTCGGCAGCGGTCTCCTTCGCCTCGGTGTCGAGGTCGAAGACGACCTCCATGTGATCGGAGATGAATCCGATCGGAACGAGGATCACACCGGTGGTTCCGTCTTCGGCGAGTTCTCTCATCCGGTCGTTGACGTCCGGTTCGAGCCACGGAACCTCTGGCGACCCCGATCGGGAGCAGTACACCAGCTCTGCCGGAAGCGTCTCGGACGCAGGAAGTCCATCCATGAGGTGGGTCAGGAGCTCTTCGTGCTGTGCACGATAGCCGCTGGTCGCCACCGCAGACGCATCCTGCATGACGTTGGGAATCGAATGGGTGACGAACAGGATCCGATGTTTCGCCGTGTCGAGGGCACCGACCTGCTCTGCGAAGTCGGCAATGCCCTCGCGCAGGAGGAGAGCGCACGCCTGGGAATAGCCGGGATGGTTGTAGAACTGCCGGATCTTGTCGATCGTGACAGTCGTGCCCTCGGCGGACAGTTCATCAATCGTCTTGGCGAAGTCCTCACGGTATTGGCGACAAGAGGAGTACGACGAATACGCCGAGGTGTCGATGGACAGAAATCGAGTTCGACCGGCCTGCGCCTCGGCGCGCACCTCGTCGGTCAGGTACGGTTCCCAGTTGCGGTTGCCCCAGATGAGAGGGGTGTCGATCTCGCGACGGTCGAGCTCTTCGCGCAGAGCCTGCAGAAGCGCCTTGTTCTGTTCGTTGATCGGCGACTTCCCACCGAATCCGTAGTAGTGCTCACCGACTTCTTCGAGTCGCTCCTCCGGTATACCGCGACCGGCGGTGACGTTCTTGAGGAAAGGGACGACTTCTTCTGGAGCCTCCGGTCCCCCGAATGACATGAGGACGAGAGCATCAATGGGTGCAGTGTTATTCACAGTTACCGATTTTACAGCCTGTAGAGAATCAGTGCCCAGTGTCCGCACAGTGAGTCAGTCCCACTCACCGATCAGACAGGCCATTTCGCGACTCGCGCGCAAATCTGCCCAGCGGGCGGCTCCGGACGTGACACGATGCAGAGGAGACGCGATAAAGGAGCTTAAGGCATGCGTGAACTGATCTTGAACGGAGTCGACGCCGACGGCACTCATCTGCTGCTGAACGACGAAAACGGGCTGCAGTATCGATTGGCTCTCGACGAAGCTCTGTACGCCGCTGTCCGCAAGGACCGCACCACAGTCAAGCCGGAAACCCCCATCCGCCCCCGTGACATCCAGGCGATGATCCGTGGCGGGATGAGCGCGGATGAGGTCATCTCCTCTACCGGGGCCGACATCGAACAGGTCCGCACCTACGAGCGCCCTGCCTTAGCCGAACGCGCACACACTGCGTACACGGCCAGTCAGCACCCGATCTATTCCGACCATGATCCCAATGGCGACCCGACACCTTTGATGGAACTGTGCCAGACTCGTCTGGCGATGCGCGATGTCGACATCGAGACGATGGATTGGGATGCGTGGAAGCAGCAGGACGGCAACTGGTACATCCAGTTGAGCTTCACCGCCGCTGATCGGACTCGTACGGCTGGGTGGAACTATTACCGTCGGTCACTGACTCCCATCGATGATGAAGCAAAGTGGCTGGCCGATTCGGGACCGACGGACACCGGACCGATCCCGAACTACGGCACCGGCGCCGAACGTCAGAAGAACACAGAGGAGATCGACACCCCGTTCACTGCCTCGGCTCCGACCGAGCCCTCCCCCGCTGCCCGCGATCATCAGGCGGAGACCGGACGAATCCTGGAGAATCTGCGCAAGCGCCGTCGCCATGAGGAGGAGGACGAACCACATGGTCGACTCCGTGCCGTCACCGAGGACCCGGAGACTCACCCGCAAGGCGCGCACACCGCACCTGGACGACCCGCAGACGCCACCGATGACGAGGTCTTCGCCTTCGAAGATCCGTCATCAGGGCTCGATCCGGACGAACCTCAGGAACCGACCCAGGAGGTCGGAAGATTCGACGATGACCACCAGCTGTCCCTGCTCAATGAACCGGGTGTCAGCGAAGACGCGACTCAGCTCAAGGACACAGAGTCGAAGGCGAAGGCGAAGAAGAACAGCCGCGCATCGATCCCCAGCTGGGACGAGATCATGTTCGGTTCGAAGCGGGACTGAGTTCGCCTCCCAACTCGACCAGCTGGTCGCCGTCGGCGATCAGACTGCGATCATGAGTGACCATCACAACAGTGTGTGAGTCCAGGTTCTTGCGCAGGTCGTTCACCAACAGGTGCGCCATCTCATCGTCGAGGTGCGCCGTCGGTTCGTCCAGCACGATCACTTCAGCTCCGCTCAGGATCGTCCTGGCCACGGCCAGCCGCTGACGCTGCCCGCCGGAGATGTCTGTTCCGTGGTCGCCGACCCAGAGTTCGAGGCCGGCCGGATCGGCCCACTCGCCCAAACCCGCGCTTGTCAGTGCTTCACACATCTCCTCGGTGGTGGGTGCTTCCCTGCGCGCGATCGCCAGATTGCCTCTCACAGTCGACCGAAAGACATGTGCCTCCTGTGGGCACCACGCGATTCTGCCGGCGAGGTCCGTCGGTGCCAGACCGAGAACATCCGTCTCGCGGCCCGCATCGTCTTCGGCTCGGTAAGTGCCTGACCATGGGTCGAGGAAACGCAGGAGCACACTCAGCGTCGTCGACTTTCCGGTGCCGCTGTCACCGTGCAAGACGGTCCACCGACCTCTCTGAGCACGCAGATCCACATCCTCGACGACGGGGCCGGAGTCCCACCCAACACTCATATGTTCGAGCTCGAGGACTGTGAACGCGCCCGCATCGAACGCGCCCGCATCGAACGCGCTCTCAGCGGAGCCCTCGTGACTGTGGCTGTCAGCCGCGCAGCCCGACTGGGCAGGTGACATACCGGGGAGCCGGTCGAGGACGACCCCGAGGCTCGGCAGCGCGCGGAATGCCAGCAGCGACTGTGAGAAGACGTCTGCCGAGCCCAGTGCCATGAGGACGATGACGGCCAGTACTTCGGTCGACGCCGATGATGTCATCGCGATGAGCACCGCAGTGCCCACGGTGCTCAGCTGCAGCCAGAATTGAGCGGCACCGAAGTTCCGTGATGAGCGACGCTGAGCCAGATGCAGTTCCTGCTCTTCGTGACTGAGGACCGTGAGAACCGCGTTGTCAACACGATTCGCCCGCAGGTCCGTTGTGGCATTCAGTGCGCGTGCCAGGACTGAGAGGATCCGATTGCGGACGGTTCGGACGCGGTCGGCAAGGCCGCTTTCACTCCTGATGACCGCGGCCGGCAACAGGACCAGATTGAGCGCGCCGAGGACCAGGAACAACGGCAGCGATGTCGGGTCGAGAGCCCAGGTGGCGATGAGCACAGCGACGAAGACCAGCGCCGAGGCGACCGGAGGGAACAGAGTCCGCGGAATCAGGTCCCGAACATCATCGGCATCGGAGACCATGGTGCGCAGTGCTGCATCAGAGGTCAGCAGCTTCCGGTCCCCCATGCCGGCTGCTTCGAAGTGCCTCCAGAGACGCGAGCGCAGCCTGCCCAAGGATGCGAAGATTGCCGAGTGGAGTTTGAGCCGACTGAGATAGAGCAGCACTGATCGGCTCAGCCCGAAGAACCGCACACCGACGATGGCGACCAAGAGGATCATGATGGGAGGCTGATAGGAGGCCTCGACGATGAGCCAGGCGGAGACTGCGGTCAGCGCGATCGCTGCCAGGCTGGAGGCGCAGGATGAGAGCAGAGCGATGATCATGTTCGGAGTGAAAAGGGGCATGCTCGAGCGCAGGAGCGACCACCGACGACGAAGACTTCGCTGCTGTCCCCTCGTTGACGAGCCACGGCCCGCGGTCACCGCATCCGTGCTCCGCGGTCTGCCAACCGAAGCTGGGTCAGCGGGCATGGCTGGGTCGGCGGGCATGGCTGGGTCGGCAGGCGTCGCTGGGTCGGCGGCCACCGCTGTTGCAGCATCAGTCCGCGGATCGGTTCCCTGCGCTTGTGCCTGCAATGACGCTGCCGATCTCGTGTCGGCGGTGGACTTGCGGGGGACGATTCCGTCCTCGGCCAGTGCGGCGACACGGTCGTCATGGCTGGCCAGGACGACACGGACGCGCGATGCCGCCTCGGCGATCATGCCGATGATGATCTCCGCATTCTCATCATCGAGGTGAGCGGTCGGTTCGTCGAGGACGAGCGCCTCGGCGTCGCCGTCGATCAGGTGCAGCACCCGGACGAAGGCGAGTCGACGAAGCTGGCCAGGACTCAGAGCAGACGTCGACAGCGCCAAGTCCTCGGGCAGGCGGGCTCTGCGGAGGGCCGGCATCTGCTGTGAGTGCGGGAGACCGTAGACATCGAGTTCGGCTCCGACACTCGCACCGAAGATCCGTGGAGCCTGAGCGACGAATGCCACACGGCGCGGGGCCATTGTGGTTCTGGCCTGGGCCGGGAGATTTCCAGCCAGGGCCGCCAGAATCGTCGATTTGCCTGCACCCGAGGCGCCGCGGACTGCGGTGATGCCGGGCGTGACAGGGAAATCACCGCTCCACTCGATCATCGTCCGGTTCGGATAGATGACTCTGTGCCCGTCACCGGCCGCGTCTTGGCAGGCGATCCTCTCCTGGCCCGCAGCGTCGATGCTTGCGATCAGCGCGTGGGCGCGATCCTGTGCCTCACGACCGTTTTCGCTGGCGTGGTAGCCGGCACCGAGTTCGCGCAGCGGGATGAAGCATTCCGGTGCCAGCAGCAGGACGAAGAGACCGGAGCTCAGATCCATGGTTCCGGAGACGAGTCGCAGGCCGATGACAACGGCGACCAGTGCCACGGAGATCGTAGCGATGAGTTCGAGAGCGAGGCTCGAGAGGAATGCGATGCGCAGGGTCGCCAGGTTGGCGCTGTGGTACTTCTCACCCAGGGCGCGCAGTGTCCGCGCGTGATCCCTGGACCGCCCGAGGCCGATGAGCACAGGCAGGCCCTCGGCCAACTCGGCCAGGTGATCGGACAGACGTTCGAGGGCCGTGTTGCTCGCGACGGTCGACTCCTCGGTGAATCGACCGATGAGAATCATGAAGACCGGTACCAACGGCAGGCACGCGGCAATGATGACCGCTGAGAGGACATCGGTGAACACGATGCGGACAAGCAGCGTCACCGGAACCACCGCTGCCGCGCTCAGTGCGGGCACCACGGTCGTGAAGTAGTCGTCAAGGTCGTCGATGCCACGTGTGACGGTCACTGCCGTATTCATCCGCGGGTGCCCGCGCCCGGTGAGCAGCGACCGCAGAATCGAGGCCCTCAGCCTCTGTTTGTTGTCGGCGGCCAGGGACGTCCCCAGACTGTGGTCCGCCCACAGACTCGCTCCTCGCAGTCCAGCTCCGAGGAGTCCCAGCACCGCCCACACTGCAACGGGGCTCGTGCCGACGATTGTCCGCACCAGGGCCTCAGCGATGAGCACGATGCCGACGGCGCGCGCGAGGGCGCTGAACAGGGAGAGGGAGAATCCGCGATAGCCGCCCGGCAGCTGGAGGAGGATCCGCAGCGGTGATTTCACGATCGGATCGCCACCGGAACGCGGTGCGCTTCAGGGATGTGAGTCTCCGCGATCCGGCCCAGGAACATCCGATAGCTGAAGATCTGGTACCCGATGATGATCGGCAGGCAGATCACCGTCACCACCAGCATCACCGTGAGAGTGTAGTCCGATGATGACGCGGAGGCGATGGTCAGCGAGTTCGCCGAGTCCAGTGTTGACGGCAGCACGTTGGGGTAGGCTCCGGCGAACACAGCGAAGAGCCCGGATACGAGGTAGAGACCGTGCAGAACGAAGGCCGCCTTCTCCGCCCCGGAACGCACAGCGAAGTACGCCGCCCCCAGAGCGATCACTGCTGCGACGACCACGGCACTGAGCCAGGGGCGGTGGGTGATGGAGAGACCGAACCAGACGAGGAAGCCTATCGAGCAGGGCAACAGCAGCCTCCGTGCCCACCGTTGAGCCTTCTCTCGCATGTCGCCCTGTGTTTTCAAGCCCAGAAAGATGAGGCCGTGAACGAGGGCGAAGCCGACTCCGCCCAGACCGCCGAAGACGGCTGGCCATCCCATCCAGGCGAATGCCCCGCCGACGATGTCACCGTTGTCGTTCAGCGGCAGTCCGCTGGAGGTGATGGCGAGCATGGCACCGATGAAGAACGCGATTCCAGCCGACCCCACGGCCATCGCCCAGGTCCAGAAGGTCTTCCATGCCTGGCTGTGTCCCTTGCCGCGGTATTCGATGGCGACGGCCCGGAAGATCAACGCCAGCAGGCACAGCGTCAGGGGTATGTAGAGGGCGCTGAACAGGGAGGCGTACCAGTGTGGGAAGGCGGCGAAGGTCGCCCCGGCCGCGGTGATCAGCCACACTTCGTTGCCGTCCCATGTCGGTCCGATCGTGTTGAGCAGCACCCGCTTCTGCCGTTCGGTGCGGCTCAGCACCGGCATCAGCATTCCGACTCCGAGGTCGAACCCGTCGAGGAACAGGTACCCCATCCACAGGACGATGATGAGGACGAACCAGATCGTGGCGAGAGTTTCCATCGTGTCTTCTCCTCAGTACGCGAACGACAGGACGTCGTCTTCGTCGTTCGTGATCCGCGGGGTGTGGTTGGTCTTTGTGACCTCAGGCATCGCCGAGGCGACCCCTCCCCTGATGTAGACGATGAGCAGCCGCAGTTCGACGACCATGAGAATGCCGTAGACGAGGCTGAGGCTGATCAGTGAGAACAGGAGCATTCCCGGGGTGAGTTCGGGCGACAGCGCCGCCTGGGTGAACATGTACACACCGTCGAGCTGTGCGGGGTTCGGCGCGACCACGAACGGCTGACGTCCCATCTCCGTGAAGATCCAGCCGGCCGAATTCGCCAGGAATGGTGCGGTGATGGACAGGGCTGCCCCGCGCATCAGCCAGGCCGAGGCGGGGACGGTGCCCTTGCGGGTCAGCCACAGCCCCAGAGCACTGACTCCCGCTGCGACTATGCCGAAGCCGATCATCAGCCGAAATCCCCAGTAGGTGACGATCATGATGGGCTGGTAGTCGATCTCTTCACCCGAGTGCTGGCCGTAGCGTTCGTCCTCGGGCAGATGGGTGCCGTACTTGTCCTGATAGTCAGGAAGCAGAGTCGTCACGCCGTGGACCGGAGTGTTGAAGTCACCGTTGGCCAGGAAGGAGAGCAGCCCCGGGATCTCGAACACGTTCTCCACCCCGTCGCAGTCATTCGACGAGGGATCTCCGATCGTGAGCACCGAGAACTCGGTGCCGTCGTGGCAGGCAGCCTCAGCCGAGGCCATCTTCATGGGTTGCTGTTCGAACATGAGCTTGGACTGGATGTCGCCGGTGATCGCCACACCGGCGAATGCGATGATGCCGACGATCGCACCGATGCGCAGGGACCGGATCCAGACCTGGTGGTCAAGGGCATCTCTGCCGGGCACCTCGGGCGCGGAGCCGACGACGACCTTTCCATCGGGACCGATCGTGTCAATCCCGTCCTTGCGTCGGCGGTACAGGTGATACCAGGAGATTCCGAGCAGGAATCCCCCGCCGACCGCCAGTGCTCCGCACAGCGCGTGAGTGTAGGCGGCGATCGCCGTGTTGTTCGTCATCACCGCCCACACATCGGTCATCACCGGCCTGCCGTCGACCATGTCGACGCCGACCGGATGCTGCATCCAGGAGTTCGCGACGATGATGAAGTAGGCGGAGATCCACGACCCGATCACGGCGCACCACAGGCTGCCCAGGTGGACTGCACGCGGCAGTCTGCCCCAGCCGAAGATCCAGAGGCCCAGGAACGTGGACTCGAGGAAGAACGCGAGCAGAGCCTCCAGCGCCAGCGGCGCGCCGAAGACGTCCCCGACGAAACGCGAGTATTCGCTCCAGGCCATACCGAATTGGAATTCCTGGACCAGACCGGTCGCCACGCCCATGATGAAGTTGATGAGGAAGAGCTTCCCGAAGAACTTGGTGCTGCGCAGGTATATCTCGTTGCCTGTGCGGTGGTACATCGTCTGCAGGATTGCGACCAGCATGCCCAGGCCAAGCGTAAGTGGGACCATCCAGAAGTGATAGACGGTGGTGATGCCGAATTGCCAGCGCCCGATGAGAACCGGATCCAGGTCCATGGGTACTCCGTTCGTGGAAGAACTTATTTCTACAGTACGTAGAATTCTACAATGCGTAGAAGCGAATACGATACAGTTTCGCCATCCAAGATCTGCCGTACCAGAACGCACTTCGGCACTGGGTCTGCGCTCACCCCCGTCTGCCGATATGCGCACACAGCCGCGAACCGCCCAAAAGTCCCCTCCAGCCCTGCAGATCCTCCTCGCAGCCCTGCAGATCCCCCCCCGCAGCGACGCAGAAGCGGATTCCGGTCGATCTCACATGGAATTCGACAGCTTGTAGAGTTAGAATGAACAAGCAACTGGAACCATCTTCTCGAACAAAAAGGACACCGTGGGAACACTGGGCGAACTCGAACGCAGCGTCATGGACGCCATCTGGGTACATGACGACGGCTTGAGTGCGGCCGAGCTCCGCGATGTACTGGCGGCACGTGACCTGGCACTGACCACCGTCCACACTGTGCTCACCCGACTGGAGAAGAAGGGTTTCGTCACTCGCGACCGCAGCATTCGCCCGCACCGCTACCTCGCGGTCTCAACGCGCGAAGACCACGTCGCAGAGCTGATGACCGAAGTCCTGTCACAGGCCCCGGACCGCCAAGCCGTCCTTGCCCGATTCCTCGGTACCGTCTCGGAAGCCGACACGAAGGCTCTGCGCAATATGCTGGGACGCAATCACTCGACCAACTCCTGAATCAGGTCATTGCCGAGCATGAGCATCGTGGGCTCCATTCTCGCGGTACTTGCGCTTCTCTTAGCGTGGCCGGTTCCGGCCGCGCTCTCCCGTTTTCGGGGAGACCCCATCTCACAGGTGATTCTGTGGCAGGCCGTCGGCCTCTCCGGTGGCCTCTCCCTCATCGGCACGGCGCTGGCATTTGCTGTGGCCCCGGCCTCGCACAGTTTGCCCGAGGGACTGTGGCAGCTTCTCAGAGGAGAATCGCACACTCAGCTCACCGTCTTCGCCTGGATTTTCCTCATCATCGCACTGGCACTCATCGGACGACTGCTGGGATGCCTCGCCCTGACGTTCTACTCCGCTCGCAGGACCCGCATTCGCCATGACGAGATCCTGCATCTGCTCAGCGAACCGTCATCGACATACACGAATACGCGGATCATCACGACTGACGAAGCTGTGGCCTATTGTCTGCCGCAGGGGCCGCGCAAAGGCACTGCGGTGCTCTCAACCGGTCTGCTCGAAGTCCTCAGTGAGGACGAGCGCACAGCTGTCATCGCCCATGAGAGGGCGCATCTCGATTTCCGCCACGACGTCCTTGTGATCCCCTTCGCCGCATGGCACCGTGCCCTGCCGTTCTTCTCGGCAACAGCGATCGGCCTCAACTCCGTCAATGGTCTGATTGAACTCATGGCCGATGATCAGGCGCGAGAACAGATCGACCCAGCGATTCTGGCGCAGGCCGTGCGCGCAGCCGCAGACATCAGTCCTGAGCATCGCAGCGATCTCTCGGCCCAGCGGGTCGACCGCCTCTCACGGCCTCTGGATCCTGCGCGGGTACCGGTGCGCGTGACGTCGATTCTCGTTGCGCTGGGTCTGCTGCTCGTGCCCAGCTTGGTCCTGTTCGCCCCTGTGGCGTCAAGGTTCTGACCTGCAGGAGCAACCTGGCAGCGGAGCGCTCAGACTCAGCTGCCAGAGCGCTCCGGCCCTCTGCTCAGCTGTCGATGCGCTCCGCGTCGAGAACTGCGGCTCCCGAGACGATGAATTCCTTTCGCGGACCGACAGAAGACCCCATCAGGAGTTCGAAGGTATTCTCCGCCCTCTCGGCGTCGGCCATCGTGACCCGGCGCAGGGTGCGCATGCTGGGGTCCACCGTCGTCTCCGCCAACTGGTCGGCGTCCATCTCGCCGAGGCCCTTGTAGCGCTGGATGGGTTCCTTGTACGTCTTCTTCGACTTCTCCAACTTCTTCAGCAACGCGTGCAGCTCAGCTTCGGAGTACGTGTAGATGACGTCATTGGGCGTTCCCCGCTTCGTCACGACTTCCACACGATGCAGAGGCGGCACGGCCGCGAACACCCGGCCCTGCTCGACCAGCGGCTTCATGTAGCGGAAGAACAGAGTCAGCAGCAGGGTGCGGATGTGGGCACCGTCGACGTCGGCATCGGTCATGATGATGACACGACCATAGCGGGCCACATCAATGTCGAAGCTGCGACCCGACCCTGCTCCGATGACCTGAATCAGTGCAGCACATTCGACGTTGGCCAACATGTCGGACAACGATGCTTTCTGCACATTGAGGATCTTGCCGCGGATCGGAAACAGCGCCTGATGGTCGGAGTTGCGTGCGGCCTTCGCCGTTCCCATCGCCGAGTCACCCTCGACGATGAACAGTTCTGTGTTCTCCACCCCGTTGTCACGGCAGTCATAGAGCTTGGCCGGCAGGGACGATGCTTCAAGCGCCGTCTTGCGACGCTGGTTCTCTTTGTGAGTGCGCGCCGAGATACGTGACTTGAGCTCTGCGACGACCTTCTCCATGAGGACGGCGGCCTGCTGCTTCTCTGCGCGCTTAGTCGATGACAGGATGTCACCAAGCTGCTTCTCGACCGTTTTCGCCACAATCTGCTTGACCGCGGCCGTTCCCAGGACCTCCTTGGTCTGGCCTTCGAACTGGGGCTCAGCCAACTGCACCGTCACCACAGCGGTCATACCGGCCAGCACGTCATCCTTCTCGAGCTTGTCCTTGCCCAACTTGAGCTTACGGGCGTTGGCCTCGACGGCCTTGCGCATCGCCTTCAGACTGGCCTGTTCGAAACCGGCCAAGTGGGTTCCTCCGTGCGGAGTGGACACGACGTTGACGAAGGATTTGACCTTCGTGTCGTATCCGGTCCCCCAGCGCAGGGCGATGTCAACGCCGACTTCGCGCTCGACCTCTTTCGAGACCAAGTGCCCCGAGGGGTCCAGCACTGGGACGGTCTCACTGAACTTCCCAGTGTTCTGCAGACGCCAAGTGTCTGTCATCGGCGGGTCGATCGACAGGTGGTCGACGAATTCGGTGATGCCGCCGTCGAAGCGGAAGACCTCGACACGTTCGGCGATGACCTCTCCGGTCTCGTCGCGGGCGACTCCACGACGGTCTTCGATCCTCAGCTCAAGTCCGGGAACCAGGAACGCCGTCTGGCGTGCGCGCTCGACGAGATGCTGGTAGTCGAACTGAGCCTTGGCCAGGAAGATCTGCGGGTCGGCCCAGTACTGGACGCGGGTGCCTGTGACTCCCTTCTTCGCTTTGCCGACGATATCGAGTCCGGTCGGTTCGTGGAATTCCTCGAACGGGTTATCGGGACTGGGCTGGCCGGAAGAATCGTCGAAGCGCCCCGGCACGCCGCGGTGGAAGGACATCTTGTGGACTTTCGACCCACGGGTGACTTCGACATCGAGTCGGGCAGAGAGTGCATTGACGACGGAGGCACCGACTCCGTGCAGACCGCCGGAGGCTGCGTAGGAGCTGCCGCCGAACTTGCCACCGGCATGGAGCTTGGTCAGAACCACCTCGACGCCGGTCAGCCCCGTCTTGGGTTCGACGTCGACGGGGATGCCTCGGCCGTTGTCGGTCACAGCCACCGAGCCATCGGGTTCGAGTTCGATGACAATCGACTTTCCGAAGTCTCCCAGAGCCTCGTCGACAGCATTGTCGATGATCTCCCACAGGCAGTGCATCAGGCCTCGGGAATCAGTGGTCCCGATGTACATGCCCGGACGTTTGCGCACCGCTTCGAGACCCGACAACACGGACAGATGCCTGGCGCCGTAACTTTCCTCTTCCACACAATTCCTCTCGTTCGATTAAATTCTAATCCCTCAGCCGACTCTGTCTCTGCCATTGCAAGCCGTGTCTGGCTTCGATTCGCCTGAAGCCTCACTATTCTCAGCTTTTTTGCTGGAACAATGGCACCATGTCTCCTCGTCACAGTCTCCTGGCTCCCCTCCTATGCGCGGTTCTCGCACTGCCGGGTCTCACCGCGTGCGGTGCGAACCCGCCATCGGCGACCGACACACCCACACCTGTGGTGCCCGAGGAAAGATCGAACTCGACCAGCCCTGTCGCTCAGGACACCCCGACGACAGAGCCTGGCATCGACCTCAGCGATCGGACTGTCGCCCTTGACCCTGGACACAACGGAGGAAACGCCTCCCACCCGAGCGAGATCAACCGCCAGGTCCCGGATGGGCGCGGCGGGACCAAAGCGTGCAACACCACGGGGACCGCGACGGACTCCGACTATCCTGAGACCGATTTCAACTGGGGCGTCGCCCAGAAGCTGGAACAGGAACTCGAAGCTGCCGGCGCCGAGGTGGTCATGAGTCGCAATGACAACGAAGGGGTGGGGCCCTGCGTCGACGAACGCGGCACGTTTGCCGACGACGCCGATCTCATGGTCAGCATTCACGCCAACGGAAGCGAATCGACGAAGGTCAAGGGATTCCATGTCATCGTCGCGCAGCCGGGCAGTTCAGACGAGCTCGAGGACGACTCGAACCGCCTCGCCGACGCGATGAGCCAGGCCATGGCAGGCCCTTTCACTCCCAACAAGGCCTATGGGAAGGACGCGATCAGTCGACGCCCCGACCTGGCAGGGCTCAACAACGCTTCTGTGCCTGCCGTCATCGTCGAATGCGGTGAGATGCGCAATCCCAGCGAGGCCAAGACCATGGAATCGCAATCGGGTCAGCGAAAGTATGCCGAGGCCTTGATGCAGGGCATCACCGACTGGTACTGAACCGACTCGGCCGGCGTCAGCGGGTACTGAACCGACTCGGCCGGCAGCGGCCCTGCAACGCCAGATCGCCTGCGGTCGCGACAGCTCGCGTCCGCAGGCGATCATCCGGCTCATGTCTCCGGGCCTCAGCTGTAGCAGGAGCCTCAGCCGTGGCAGGCAGGTGCCTCAGTCGAGGTAGTCGCGCAGTACCTGTGAACGCGAGGGGTGCCTCAGCTTCGCCATGGTCTTCGACTCTATCTGGCGGATGCGTTCACGCGTGACTCCATAGACCTTGCCGATCTCATCCAGGGTCTTCGGCTGGCCGTCGTTGAGCCCGAAGCGCATCGACACGACACCGGCTTCACGTTCCGACAGAGTGTCGAGAACCGAGTGCAGCTGTTCCTGCAGCAGGGTGAAGCTGACCGAGTCCGACGGTACGACTGCTTCGGAGTCCTCAATGAGGTCACCGAACTCCGAGTCACCGTCTTCACCGAGCGGCGTGTGCAGCGAGATGGGTTCGCGGCCGTACTTCTGAACTTCAACGACACGCTCAGGTGTCATGTCGAGTTCCTTGGCAAGCTCTTCCGGGGCGGGCTCGCGTCCGAGATCCTGCAGCATCTGACGCTGGACTCGTGCCAGCTTGTTGATGACCTCGACCATGTGCACCGGAATGCGAATGGTGCGAGCCTGATCGGCCATGGCACGGGTGATGGCCTGACGGATCCACCATGTGGCGTAGGTCGAGAACTTGAAGCCCTTCGTGTAATCGAATTTCTCGACCGCACGGATGAGTCCCAGGTTGCCCTCCTGGATGAGGTCGAGGAAGAGCATGCCGCGGCCGGTGTAGCGCTTGGCCAGCGAGACGACGAGGCGCAGGTTTGCCTCAAGGAGGTGGTTCTTCGCGATCCGCCCGTCGTGGATGATCCACTTGTAGTCCATGGACTCACGGGGTTCGGCGATGCCACCGGCGTTGAGCAGATGCTCGGCGTACATTCCGGCTTCGATGCGTTTGGCCAGATCGACCTCTTCGGCCGCGTTGAGCAGTGCGACCTTGCCGATCTGCTTGAGGTAGTCCTTGACAGGGTCCGCGGTGGCACCCGCAGAGACGACCTGCTGTGCAGGAGCATCTTCCTCGTCGGCGTCGGAGACGATGAAGCCGCCCGCTTCCGTGACGGCCGCGTTCTTCTCCTTCTCCTCGGAGTTCTTCGTCTCGGTGGCCTCAGCCGGACTCTGCTCGGTGCCGAGGGCGTCCGTTGCCGGTTCGACCGCCTCGCTCGTCTCGAGCACGTCGTCAGACTTCTTCTTCGTCCCCGTGGCCTTGGTGGCCTTCGCCGTCGTGTTCTTCGCCCCGGCAGTCTTCGCCACCTTGGCGGCGGTCGACTTCGTCGGAGCACCGTTGGCGGCCGTCGTCTTACGAGCCGCAGTGGTCTTCTTGGTCCCGGTTTCCGCAGCGGTTGCTGAAGCCGATGTCTTCGTCGTCCTCTTGGCTCCCTTCGACGCCGCAGTGGTCTTGGATCCTGCGGTGGAGGTCTTGGCAGCCGTTTCCTCCGACTTCTCCGTCACCGTCGTGGATTCCTTGTCGACTCTCGGCACGTGTTCACCTTTCGCGAGCGTTGAAACTTCTCGAATGCACCAGGACATTACTAAGACCCATGTCAAGAGGTCCAAGGTTCGGGCCCGAGGGGAACACATAGTCCGCCCATGATGCTATGACAGGGTCAACACCCAATTTTCGCACGATATTCCCGGCTTGGCGAATTGGGCCCGGGACGGCGGCTCGGGACTGTCCCGATCTCTTCGTTGGGGGTTCCCACCGCATCGTATCGCTCATCCGGGGCCGCGGCGCGCTGACATCAGCCAGCGTGGAAGATACCCCTGTTCCACCGCGTTGCGGATCAGGGTGGCCATCGCATTGTTCGCGTCGAGATCAAGACCTGCCTGCGCGTAGTGCTCGGCCATGGTCGAGCCTCCCAACGACCATTCGAACCATGCGATCACAGCATACGCGGTGGGGCGGACATCGGGGTGACCCAGTGGTATGTAGGTCTTGAGGAACTCGATGCCCAACTGAACATCGCGGGGGCGAGGCGCACGGGGAGAGAGCCCCACCATCTGCTGTGCGGCCTGCGGGGACGTTCCGTACCGCTGTGCGCGCAGGTGCAGCTGCCCGGGACCGCACATCTCGATGTCAGCGGGCGCGAAGTCCGGGTGGTCGAAGCTGAGGATCATCTCGAGCGCGTCCCGAGACCATTTTTCGCACAGGATCGCATCGATCGCCATGACCGTGCGCAGCGTCATCAGCTCTGAGACAGCTGCCCGGTCGATGCCCTCGTCCCCCTCACGCAGTCGGGCGAGCAGCGGGTAGAGCTCGGAGAGGATGTCGAAGGCTTCGCCGATGCTCAGCCACATGTCGCGGTGGCCGTTGCGACTCATCGAGAATTCGTCTGCAGACACGGGCCTGACCACGAGCTCCTGCGGGGATGCCACAGGGGAGGAGCCTGCCGCGACGAGTTCGGTTGCGCAGGTCGATGTCGCGGCGGCTTCAATCCGGGTGCTGATCTGCGCATCGTCATCGATGCGTCCGAATCGTTCCTCACTGACCCACCATGCGCTCAGCGTGTCGATGCCTCGGTCTCCCAGCGACAACGCGATCTCGTCGATCGCCGCCCGGATGAGTTCCCGGTGGACTCGCGGGTACTCGTCGTCGTGTTCATCCACTGCTGTTCGTGACGCGTCCGGGATGCCGCGCTGGTACTGCGAGTCGTAGAGGACGAGGAACACCCCCGTAGCTGTGCACGCTCCGGTGATGAGTTCGCTGTACCACTGCCCGCCCTCAGCCACGATGTGGGCAGCGCTCTCCAGGTCGAAGTCGACGCGCAGCGTCGTGGCACACGTCTGAGTGCCGTGTTCGTCTGTTCCCACGATGATGGCCACAAGGCTTTCGCGTGGAATGTAGCCGAGGGTATGGGGCACGATTCCGATGATGTCTTCTGCTGTCTTCGCTGTGGTCTGCATGACTTCACTTCAGCCCTCCCCCGCCGGATTGACCAGAGTGACGACAGCGCATGTGGAAACGCCTCAAGCGTCCACATCTCGAACGCGCACGAGTGGGGGCCGATATCCCCACGTGATGACGCGCAGAATTGCCACCGAGGCTCAACTGGCATACAAGTGAGGGGTGGCGAAACGACGGATATACACAGCACCCGGCTCACAAGTCGTCGAGATCTCGACCGGCACCGCACGCCTGGAGAAGGTTGACGGTGAGGCCGACAGCTACGTCCTCCATGTCAACGGGGTGCCTTCCTCATCGATCACTTTGAGCGAGCCGACTCGTCTGGACTTCGAATATCTGGATTGGATGTCGCGCATCATCGAGATCCAGTTCGCGCCCGGACCGCTGCGAGCCGTCCACATCGGGGCCGCCGGATGCGCACTCGCCCGGGCACTCCATGCTGGGCGCCCGGGTTCGAAGCAGACGGCGATCGATATCGACCCTGTTCTCCTCGACTACTCGCGCACCTGGTTCGATCTGCCGCGGGCCCCTGGACTGGCTCTGCGTGCCGGAGACGGGGCTGTCGAAGCCGAGAAGTTCCGTCCCGATACCCTCGACGTGCTCATCCGTGACGCCTTCGACCATGACTCTGTGCCGCCTGCACTGCAGACTTCGGAGTTCTTCACCACCTGCGCACGCATCCTCAAGGACTCGGGTGTCTATATCGCCAACGTCCCGGATGCTGGAGATCACCGCGTCCTGCGAGCCGAGCTGGAGCTGCTGACCTCTGCCTTCACCCATGTCGCGGCTGCGGCTGAGCCCGGAATCCTCAAGGGCCGCAGACGCGGCAATGTGGTCGTCATCGCATCCAATTCTCCGCTGCAGGTGTCCGAGCTCGATAGGAGTCTGCGCACTGCAGCGACAATGGCGACCTTCCTGACGGGACACGGCCTGAGGTCGAGACTGGGTCTGTGACAGAACACACCAGCCTTGAATCATTGGTTCCGACTACTCCCGGTGAGAAAAGTTCGGCATAATGGAATGCCGATTGGGAAGGTGAGATGACCGAGACTTCAGAAATAAACGTCGAGCAGATCAAGCTTGACGAGCTCTATGCACGACTCGACGAATTGCGAGATGAGGCTGCTGCCCGACTGGGCACAGTGAGGATCTCCGAGGTCGGCGGCAATCATCAGCACCGGAGTGAACGGGATGCGTTCGCCACCATGTATGAGGACCAGCTGATTCGGCTCAACAGCGCCGAGGATGGCCTGTGCTTCGGCCGTCTCGATCTGCGATCGGATGCGGAGCCCAGCTACATCGGACGGATCGGGCTCACCGATGCCGACCGCCAGCAGATCCTCATCGACTGGCGTGCACCGGCTTCGGAGCGCTTCTACCAGTCGACTGCGGCCAACCCGGCGGGAGTCATCCGGCGGCGGCACCTGGTCACGAAGAACCGTACGGTGACAGATCTCGAGGACGATGTGCTCGACATCGACGCTCTCGACGATACAGAGCGATCGAACCTGCAGGGCGAGGGCGCGCTGATCGCTGCCCTGACCAATCACCGGACAGGTCGCATGGGCGATATCGTCGCGACCATTCAGGCCGAACAGGATGCCATCATCCGCCAACCCCTCCAGGGTGTGCTCGTGGTCCAGGGAGGACCGGGAACGGGCAAGACGGCGGTGGCACTCCACCGCGCGGCCTTCCTCCTCTATCGGCACCGGGAGCGCATCGCCAAATCGGGCGTGCTCCTCGTCGGGCCCTCCGCTGTGTTCCTCAAGTACATCGAGAAGGTCCTGCCCAGCCTCGGCGAGACCGGAGCGCTTCTGCTCACACCGGGCCAGCTCTACCCAGGTCTCGAGACCGAGCTGAGCGATGACACGCATGTGGCAATGATCAAGGGCCGCTCCGAGATGGCTGCGGTGCTGAAGAATCACATCGCCAACTACGAGCGGATCCCGGACCAGGACGAAGAGCTGCGCGTCGGCTCACACACCATCTGGCTGCGCCGCCGAGACGTGCGCGGAGCACGTGATCGTGCCCGCCGGAGCGGGGATGCTCACAATGCTGCCCGGAACGGCTTCGTCTCCGGTCTGCTGAAGATCCTCGCAGAGGACCTGGCACGCCAGATGGGCCTCGACGGTGCAGGTGAGAGGCTGCCGGAGCTGATGGACGAGCTGCGCTCGAGCGTGGACGTGCGCCGCGCTCTCAATCTCGCATGGTTCCCGATCAGCCCTGCAGCGGCGCTGCGTGCGCTGCTGTCCAAACCGCACAAACTGCAGGCCGCTGCCGCGCACCTGCTCTCGCCACAGGATCAGAGGACGCTGATCCGCCCGGCCAACGCCGCACTCACCATTGAGGACGTTCCGCTCCTCGACGAGCTCGCGGAGCTGCTCGGCAGCAGCCCCCAGCAGACCGCGGCTCGGGACGAGTCCGCTCGTGAGTACGCCGAGGCAGTCCTCGATATGACGGACACCTCCGCCCTCATCGATGCCGATACGCTGGCAGCCAGGTGGGAGGAAGAGGGTCCGAGCGTCACCTTGGCCGAGCGTGCGCTCGACGACCGCGAATGGACGTACGGCCACCTCGTCGTCGATGAGGCTCAGGAGCTCTCACCCATGCAGTGGCGGGTGCTCTTCCGGCGGGTTCCGTCGAAGTCTGCGACTGTGGTGGGTGACCTGGCCCAGTCCTCACACGTGGACAACACCCGGACCTGGAATTCCATCCTGTCTGAGTTCGTCGGAGATCGCTACGCTCTGCAGGTGCTCACCGTGTCCTACCGGACACCCCAGTCGGTGATGGACCTGGCCAACCGCTACCTGCACCGACATTTCCCGCAGCTCGAACTCGTCGAGTCCGTCCGGCAGGGTGGTCCCGACCCGCAGATGGAATCGTTCGCTTCGACTCAGGAAGTGGTCAATGCTCTTGTGCCCACCGTCAGAGATGAGGTCGATTCCGTCGAGAGCGGCAAGATCGCCGTGATCGCACCTGTCGATCTCATCGATTCCGTCGCCGAGGTGCTCGTCGGCTTCGACATCGGCCGTTCGGTCATCGGCCTCGACCATCAGATCGCGGTCATCACTGCGCAGCAGGCGAAGGGCCTTGAGTTCGATTCCGTCGTCATCGTCGAACCAGGACTGATCGCCCCTGACGGTCATGAGGACGGTGTCGGTGCTCTCTATGTGTCGCTGACGCGCACCACGGATCGCTTGCGGATCCTAGCGGCCGCACCGACCGAACTGAGCGAGCTCATCATCGACTGATTCGACGATGCCTCCCCCGCCTCGGCGTCACCTGAGGCGACACCGACGGAGGGCGCAGCGGAGTCATCTCCGCCGCGCCCTCCGTCATATTCTGCATTTCACTCTGCGCCTGACCCTGTGCGCACGGCTGGCCTGTCACCAGGCTTTTCTGTCTTCGCAGAGAAATTAAAGGGCCGCTTGACGGTTCGGCTTCCCCTCCGAACCGCAAGCGGCCGCGCGCCAGAAGCGCGCACTGTCAATGTTACACAACAATCAGTGAGCTGGAGTACTCCGCTCACAGATTTCTAGGGTGATTTTCCTGAGGTTGGAAATCTTCGGGCGTCGCCTGCCGGACATCTCCCGACTTCAGAGCCGCATCCGCACGCAGAGAATCGATCGCCGTCTCGAAGTCCTCGAGTGAGTCGAATCCCTGGTAGACGCTGGCGAATCGCAGGTAGGCAACCTGGTCGAGCTCACGCAGGGGCTCGAGGATGCTCAGGCCCACCTCGTCGGCGTCGATCTCAGCGATCCCTTTGGAGCGGATGTCCTCTTCGACCTTCTGGGCCAGCTTCGCCAGATCGTCGTCGTTGACCGGTCGCCCCTGACAGGCCTTGCGCACACCCGACATGATCTTCTGACGGGAGAACTCCTCGGTCACACCGGAGCGTTTGATGACGGAGAGACTGGTCGCCTCCATCGTCGTGAATCGGCGCCCGCAGTGGCGGCACTGACGCCGGCGACGGATCGCGGCACCATCTTCGCTGGTCCGTGAATCGACGACCCGGGAATCTGATTCACGACAGAATGGACAACGCATATCTACTCCTCGAACCGGATGCTGACGGCACGCCCGTGGGCGGGCAGCTGTTCGCTGACCGCCAGCACCTCGATGTGGTCGGCCACCTCGGCCAGTGCCGAACGGTCATAATCGATGACCTGGCTGACCTTGATGAATGAGTGCACTCCCAGACCGGAGCCGTGGGCGGCTGTTCCCATCGTGGGCAGAACGTGGTTCGACCCTGCGCAGTAGTCACCTAAGGACACCGGCGACCAGTCTCCGACGAACACCGCTCCCCCATTCGTGATCCGTGCGGCAACCGAATGAGCGTCGGCGGTGTGGACCTCGACATGTTCTCCGGCGTACCCGTTGACGACGTCGATGCCCGAGTCCAGGTCGTCGACGAGGACGATGGCCGACTGCTGGCCCGACAGAGCGGTGTCGATCCGCTCTTCGTGGGCTGCGGCAGGGACCTGAGCGAGAAGTTCGGCCTGCACCCGCTCGGACAGCTCGGTCGAGTCGGTCACGAGGACGGAGGCAGCGAGTTCGTCGTGTTCTGCTTGGCTGATGAGATCGGCGGCGACGAAGGCCGGGTCCGCTGTCGAATCGGCCAGAATGATGATCTCGGTGGGGCCGGCGACCGCGTCGATGCCCACCTGGGATCGCATCAGCGATTTCGCGGCCGCGACGTAGGCGTTGCCCGGGCCCGTGATCAGGTCGACCGGCTCCAGCTGCTCCTCATCGTCGAGACCGTAGGCCAGAGCCCCGATGGCTTGGGCGCCGCCCATGGCCCAGACCTCATCGACGCCCAGGATGTGAGCCGTCGCGAGCACCGTGGGGTGGGGCATGCCGTTGCGTTGGGGCGGGCTGGCGATCGCCAACGAGGCAGAACCTGCCGCCTGTGCCGGCACAACGTTCATCACGACGGTCGACGGGTAGACCGCCAGCCCGCCGGGCACATAGAGGCCGACCCGTTCGATCGGCAGATGACGTGTGGTCACCTGCGCCCCGGAGGACAGCTCAGTGCGGGCATCATTGGGGCGCTGATCGTGGGCGACTCTCCTGGCTCGGGAGATCGATTCGACCAGTGCCGCCTTGACCGCAGGATCCAGCTCGGCCTCGGCACGTTTCAGCTCTGAGACCGGCACTCGCAGAGACTCGAGTGCAACCGAATCGAATCTCGCGGTGAATTCCTTCACTGCGCGAGTGCCCCGGGACGCCACCTCGCTCAGCAGGTCGGCTACTCGGCGTTCGATATCGGCATGCGTCTCGGCGGCACGGGGCAGTCTCTGCTTGAGGAATCTCTTGCTCAGTCTCTCACCGCGGAAGTCCAGAATGTTCACCCGCACCATTCTAGTCCCCGTCCCTTCGCCGTTTCCCTCTGCCTCCGTGTCGGGCAGTCAGGCAGTGTCTCCGGCCGAGGCATCGGACAGTGCCTCAGGCGGTCAGGCAGCGAGATCCCAGCAGTGCTTTGAGATCGCCGTAGAGGCTCGGATTCGGATCCACTCGGATGGTGCGATCCAGGCGCATCACGGTCTGCCTGCCCGGCTGTGACAGGACCAGGTGCACATCTGTCTGCCCCTTGTGCGATTCGAGCACCCGGAGCAGCTTCGAAGCCATCTCCTCCGTCGCCTTCTCCATCGGCAGCATCAGATTGAGCGGTCGGTCCTTCGGGTCTGTGACATCGGGAATCGTCATCGACATCGCCATCATCGAAGTCGGTCTGTCGTCAGAGTGACGGATCCGGCCGGTCAGCGAGATGATCAGGTCGGTGGCCAGCAGGCTCGCCACGGGTTCGTAGGTGTCACCGAAGAACATGACTTCCACCTCGGCGTTGAGATCCTCGACGGACACGATCGCGTACGGTTTGCCCGAGTTCTTCGAGACCTTGCGGGTGACCTGGGTGATCATGCCGCAGATCTTGACCTGCGAACCGTCATGACGGTGGGATTCCGGATCCACCACCTCGGCGATGGAAGCCTCCGACTCTGCCGCGAGGACACCTTCGAGACCGTTGAGGGGGTGATCGGAGACGTAGAGACCGATCATATCGCGCTCGAAGGCCAGCTTCTCCTTCTTCTCCCATTCGGGCCGATCGGGAATCGCCACAGAGAAGCTCGGTTCGTCATCGTCTCCGCCGAGTCCGGCGAACAGGTCGAACTGCCCGTTGGCCTCCTGACGTTTGACTCCGATGACCGAATCCACGGCCTCCTCATGGACTTCGACGAGTGATCTGCGGGTCTGGCCCAAGGAGTCGAAGCCGCCGGCCTTGATGAGAGATTCGATCGTGCGCTTGTTGCAGACATGGCTGGGCACCTTGTCGAGGAAGTCCGTGAAAGAAGTGTAGGGCCCCTTCTCAGCACGGGCCTCGACGATCCCGTCGACGACATTGGCGCCGACGTTGCGGACTGCCCCCATGCCGAAGCGGATGTCCTGACCGACCGGGGTGAAGTGCAGAGCCGAATCGTTGACATCGGGCGGCAGCACCGTGATGCCCAGGCGTCGGCACTCGTTGAGGTAGATTGCGAGTTTGTCTTTGTTGTCGCCCACCGAGGTGAGCAGGGCGGCCATGTACTCAGCGGTGTAGTGGGCCTTGAGGAAGGCCGTCCAATAGGACACGAGACCGTAGGCGGCCGAGTGGGCCTTGTTGAAGGCGTAGTCGGAGAAGGGCAGCAGGATGTCCCACAGGGCCTGAGCCGCAGCTTCGGAGAAGCCGCGTTCCTTCATCCCGCCGAAGAAGCCCACCTGCTGTTTGTCCAGCTCGGACTTCTTCTTCTTGCCCATGGCACGACGCAGAATGTCGGCTTGGCCCAGGGAGTAGCCGGCGACCTTCTGCGCGATCGCCATCACCTGCTCCTGGTAGATGATGAGACCGTAGGTGGTGCCGAGGATGTCCTCGAGTGGCTCTTCGAGTTCCGGGTGGATCGGAGTGACGTCCTGCAGACCGTTCTTGCGCAGCGCGAAGTTGGTGTGCGAATCGGCACCCATCGGGCCCGGACGGTAGAGCGCGATCGTCGCGGAGATGTCTTCGAAGTTGTCCGGCTTCATCAGCCGCAGCAGGGCGCGCAGTCCGCCGCCGTCGAGCTGGAACACGCCGAGGGTGTCACCACGGGAGAGCAGATCATAGGCGCCTCGATCGTCGAGGTCGAGGTGTTCGAGGTCGAGATCATCATCGCGGTTGGACTTGATGTTCTCCACCGCGTCGGAGATGATCGTCAGATTTCGCAGCCCCAGGAAGTCCATCTTGATCAATCCGAGCCCCTCAGAGGTGGGGTAGTCGAACTGGGTGATGACCTGACCGTCCTGGAAACGGCGCATGATGGGAATGACGTCGATGATCGGATCCGAAGACATGATCACTCCGGCTGCGTGAACGCCCCACTGCCGCTTCAGGCCCTCGATGCCCTTTGCGGTCTCAAAGGTCTCGCGCGCCTCAGCGTCCGAGTCGACGAATGCTCTGAACTCCCCCGCCTCGTTATAGCGCTTCGATTCGGTGTTCTCGATATCGGCCAGCGGAATGTCCTTGGCCATCTCGGCCGGTGGCAGTGCCTTCGTCAGGCGCTCACCCATCGAGAAGGGCTTGCCGAGAACTCGTGCGGAGTCCTTGAGCGCCATCTTCGTCTTGATCGTGCCGTAGGTGACGATCATCGCGACGCGTTCGTCGCCGTATTTCCTTGTCACATAGTCGATGACCTCGCCGCGGCGACGATCATCGAAGTCGACGTCGAAGTCGGGCATGGACACACGGTCCGGGTTGAGGAAGCGCTCGAAGAACAGACCGTGTTTGAGCGGATCGAGATCGGTGATGCGCATCGCATAGGCGACCATGGAACCGGCACCCGAACCACGTCCCGGGCCGACACGGATGCCGTTGTCCTTGGACCAGTTGATGAAGTCGGCGACGACGAGGAAGTAGCCGGGGAAGCCCATCGAGATGATGATGTCAAGCTCGTAGTCAGCCTGCTTGCGCACATCGTCGGGGATTCCTCCCGGGTACCGATAGTCGAGCCCCGTCTGGACCTCTTTGACCAGCCAGGAGGTTTCATCCTCACCCGGAGGGCAGGGAAACTTCGGCATGTAGTTCGCGGAGGTATCGAAGGAGACTTCGCACTTCTCAGCGATCTCAAGCGTATTGTCACAGGCCTCGGGGAACTCGGAGAACAGTGCGCGCATCTCCGCTGCTGACTTCAGGTAGTAGCCCGAGCCGGAGAACGCGAAGCGGGAGCCGCCCTGGTCATAGGTGGGCTCGATGAGCTTCGATCCCGATTGGATGGCCAGCAGCGCTTCGTGCGCTTTCGCATCGGATTCGTGCGTATAGTGCAGGTCGTTGGTTGCGACCAGCGGGATGTCCATCTCCTTCGACAGACGGATCAGGTCCTTGGTCACTCGCTTCTCGATGGAAAGGCCGTGATCCATGAGTTCGACGTAGTAGTTGTCTTTGCCGAACATCTCACGGTATTTGCCCGCAGCGGCCTTAGCCTCTTCGTACTGTCCCAAGCGCAGCCGAACCTGGATCTCGCCCGACGGGCAGCCCGTGGTCGCAAGCAGTCCTTCAGAATAGGTTTCGAGCAGGTCCTGATCGATGCGCGGCCATTTGCTGAAGACCGAATCGAGGGAGGCGTAGGACGAAGCTTTGAACAGATTGCGCATGCCCGTGTTGTTGCGTGAGAGCAATGTCATGTGCGTGTAGGCGCCGCCGCCGGAGAGGTCATCGCGCTTCTGCGACTCGTCCGTGCGCCATTTCACCCTCGTCTTGTCACTCCGGTGCGTGCCCGGGGTGACATAGGCTTCGACGCCGATGATGGGTTTGATGCCGGCAGCAGTCGCCTGGGACCAGAAGTCGAAGGCTCCGAAGAGGTAGCCGTGGTCTGTGGTCGCAAGCGCCGACATCCCGGATGCCTTGGTCGCGGCCATCAGGTCCGTGAGTCGAGCGGCCCCGTCCAACATCGAATATTCGGTGTGGACGTGAAGATGGACGAAATCGTCTTTCGGCACTGGCAGCCTTCCCTCAGATATGACCTTTGTTGCGACCCCCAGCTTAGACCATCGGGAGGTCGCCGAGCAGAGGCTCAGCCACCACCTCGGCGTCCGACAAACGGTCGATCAGGACGAGCGAATACGGTCGATCGCGGACTGCAGGTCTTCGGGGTACCCGCTCTCAAATTCGACCCATTTGTTCGAGTCGGGATGATGGAACCCGAGCTTCACCGCGTGCAGCCACTGACGTTCAAGGCCGAGATCCTTGGCCAGCCCGGGATCGGCCCCGTAGGGAAGATCGCCGACGCAGGGGCGCTTGAGCGCAGAGAAGTGAACGCGAATCTGGTGGGTTCGCCCGGTCTCGAGGTGAACTTCCACCAGGGAGGCCCGCCGATGCGCCTCGAGGACCTCGTAGTGGGTGATCGCGTTCTTCCCCCCGCTGTGGACGGCATAGAGTCCGTCATGACGCGGGTTGCGAGCAATGGGTGCGTCGATCGTGCCGAGCACAGGATCCGGCAGTCCTTGAACGACCGCGTGATAGGTCTTCTCCACGGTGCGTTCCTTGAATGCGCGCTTGAGCACGCTGTAGGCGTATTCGCTTTTGGCGATGACCATCAGGCCGGAGGTGCCGACGTCGAGGCGTTGGACGATCCCCTGCCTTTCGGGCGCTCCCGAGGTGGCGATCCTGTAGCCGGCGGCGGCGAGCCCGCCCACGACGGTGCGCCCCTTCCACCCGAGTGCCGGGTGTGCCGCGACGCCGACGGGTTTGTCGACGACGACGAAGGCCTCCTCATCATGGACGATCTTCATCCCGGGAACCGGGTCCGCCACGACCTCCAAGGGCCGCGGAGGCTCGGGCATCATGATGTCCAGGCGCGCCCCGGCTTCGACGCGGTCCGATTTTGCGACCACCTGGCCCGACAGCTGCACGCCCCCTTCTGCGCAGATGTCAGCGGCTGCGGTGCGAGAGAGCCCCAGCAGCTTCGACAGCGCGAAGTCCACCCGCTCGCCCTCCAGGCCCTCGGGTACCAGGATCGAGCGTTCAGCCATGTGTGTCCTCTCCGACCGTGCTCGCGTGCTTCGAGTCCGATCCGTCCAGTTCAATGCCTCTGAGGCTTGCCACCACGAGGGTGACTGCCGCTGCGGATATCGCAATGTCGGCGACATTGCAGATGAAAAATGACAGGTCGATGAAATCGACAACGGCCCCATGGAGGAAACCGGGCTGCCGGAACAGCCGATCCACGAGGTTGCCGAACAGTCCGCCCAACAGCAGACCGAGCCCGATCGCCCATGCTGCGGAGCCCAACTTCCTCGACAGCATGATGATCGCCGCGAAAACGGCGATCGCGATCAGGGGGAAGATCCAGGTGACACCCGAGCCGAGTCCCAGCGCAGCCCCGGGGTTCCGGTAGAAGTTGAATCCGGCCAGAGTACCGATGACAGGAACCGGTTCCTGCCCCTCTAGGAACCTGACCGCAAGGAACTTCGTGAACTGATCCACCACGAGAATGATCGTGGCTATGCCGAACAGCATCCCGAGCATTCTGCGCCGACGGGGTCTCGTCTCTGTGGCATCATCGTTCATTTGGCTCATTCTAACTCACTGTCTGCAGGCTCGACGGCGTCAGCGCCGACGCGATGCCCCATCTCACGCGGACACGAACAAGGTCCGGGATCTCCATGGAGTTCCCGGACCTTGAGTGTCTGCTGTGCCGAATCAGAGCTTGTGATTCGACGACGAACCGAAGGAGTTCCCGTCCAGGGTCTCCGGTGCCAGACTCGTGGAGTTCTCGAGATCGCGCAGCTGATCGTTGAGGTAGCTCTTCAGACGCGTCCGGTACTGACGCTCGAAGTTCGACAGCTGGTCGATGGACCGCTCCAAGGTCGATTTCTGCGATTCCAAGGTCGACAGAGTCTCGTCGCGCTTCGTCTCGGCCTTGCCGACGATGTCCTTGGCTTCGGTCTCCGCGCCCTTGACGAGTTCGTCGCGGCGGCGTTCGCCCTCTGCCACATGCTCGTCGTGGACGCGCTGCGCCAGGGCGATGAGCCCGTGGGCGTCGCCGTCTCCGCTGCCGATGCCGGCGCCGAGGCCGAGGCCTGCGGCGCTACCGGCAGCAGCAGCCGGTGCTGCATTGTTGGTTGCGGGTGCGGCTTCGCTCGATGCGTTGTCCAGCGGGGCAGGAGCTGCTTCCGTGACCGCGGGTGCCGACGGCTGCTCGGTCGATTCCGGAACGGCGGGAGCCTCTGCAGCGGCAGCGTCTGGGGCCTGCTCCTCCATGGGTGCCTCGGCATCCTTCTGCGAGGAGGGAGCCGGCACCGCTGCAGGCATAGCCTGAGTGGCGTCGATGTCCTGAGCGGGTGCGGCAGCAGCACCTCCGCCGGCGTCAATCTCCTTGACGCGCTGTTCAGCGGTGGAGAGCTTCTGACGAAGTTCGTCGTTCTCCTGGTAGAGACGGCGGATCTCTACGACAACCTCATCGAGGAAATCGTCGACTTCATCCTGGTCGTACCCGTCGCGGAACTTCACATGCTGGAACCGCTTGTTTACTACGTCTTCAGGCGTGAGCGCCATGAGGTCACCTTTGGTCGATCTACATTCATTACGCTGCCGCCTTAAAGACGGCTTCAACGTCACATTAGCGTAACACCTGCAGTTTTGTCCTGCAGAAATGCCGTGTCGCGTCTTCATATGACGAAGTTGTAATAATCGAGCCTAGCAACACGGCGAACAGTTCAGCGAACTGAGAAGCAGTGCAGGCAACTCCCGGAGATGCGTGCAGCGAGATGCGTGCAGCAGTCCTTGAGTCACACCGGAACCGCATTCGCGGTGCGTCGGACGGAGAAAGGAGATTCAGACACCGCCGTAGGCGAAGCTCCTGAGTAATGAAGCGAGGATCTGAATTCCGATCAGCAACACGATGAAGCCCAGATCCAGCGAGATCTGCCCCAGCCGCAAGGGCGGAATCACCTTGCGCAGCAGACGCAGCGGCGGATCGGTGAGTGTATACACGATCTCTGCCAGGATCAGGAAGAAACCAGCAGGCTTCCATTCGCGCGAGAATGCCTGCACAAGGTCGAGGACGACCCGCGCCAGCAGAACATAGACGTAGAGACTGAGCGCCATGCTGAGGATGTAGAAGATGATGGCCACGTGGTTTTCCTCGTGCCTTTCTTTGGTGCTTGCCTGTCGACGTCCAGCCTATACGCTCGAGCTGAGGATGAGATGAGGATGGGGTCAGAATGAATCCGACGCGAGCTCGCGCTCCTCAGCTCTGGTTGAAGAAGCTTGCCTGGGTGTCCGGATCTGACTCTCCCTCTCCGCTGACCTCGATGTCCTCCGGCGTGAGAAGAAACACCTTATTGGTCACGCGTTCAATGGACCCGTGCAGGCCGAAGATCAGGCCTGCGGAGAAGTCGACGAGGCGCTTCGAGTTGTTCTCGTCCATTTCGGACAGATTCATGATCACCGGCGTTCCTTCGCGGAACGCGGCTCCGATCACCATGGCGTCGTTGTAGCTGCGGGGATGGATTGTCTTGATGCGGTTCATGGAGATTCCTGGCGCGGGAGAGTCAACTGGACGAATCGGTGACGGATGGATCGGCGTCACCTGAGCAGGGGGCCGTTCCTCGTCCTCGACATGGTCGTCGACGGGCTCCTCATAGGTATCGATGACCTCACGGTCACGACGTTCGATGGGTTCGTCATCTTCTTCGACGAAACCCAGGTATTCCAGCGTCTTCTTGATTGCTGACATTTCTCCACTCCTCGGCCTTCGGCACTTCCTCGCCTGCCGCCAAACTATCTCAACAGACCTGCCCGGCGGGTGAGTCTCATGGGTGTGTCGTTGGGTTTTCTTCCTGCAGCCAGACCACGCCCGCGAATCTGCCTGTTCTGCGCTGCCTCCGATAGGAGAACAGATCCTCGGATTCCCGTGTGCACACGCGGGAGAAGTGGTCGATGCTCACGCCAGACCGGCGCAGCTGTTCCGCCGCTGCTCCCGCGACATCGATAGCAGGGGTGCCGGTCACCGACACGGAGGCCGCCACCGGTTCGACCGCAGTGATTTCGTCTCTCATCGCCGCAGGCACTTCATAGCAGCGTGGACACACGGACGGTCCGATGATCGCATGGATGTCCGTGGCTCCCAGATCCTTCATGCGGGCTATCGTGGCCGGCACGACGCCTGCTGCCATGCCGGGACGTCCGGCATGGATCGCGCCGATGACTCCCGCCTCGGGATCGGCGAGCATGATCGGTGTGCAGTCCGCGACCATGATGACCAGTCCGATACCGGAGTGTGTCGTGACCTGCGCGTCCGCTTCCACAGGAGCATCGCGCAGCTGGTCCGGTCCGCCGACGATGCGAACGTCGGTTCCATGGACCTGGGTCACGAAGCTCAGCCGCTCACCGCTCAGCCCGAGAACCTGAGCCAGAGCAGCCCGGTTCGCCGCGACCAGCTCGTCGTCGTCTCCGACATGTCGCGCGAGGTTGAACGACGACAGGTCCCCCCTCGAGTAGCCGCCGTGCCGGTCGGTGAAGGCCACATGTGCCTTCATCCTTCCGGGGACGACGAACCTCGAGTGCAACATGTTACTTCAGGAAATCCGGGATATCGAGATCGTTGTCGAGGCTGGAAGTGCTGCGCTCGTTGGGCAGAGAAGTCGGGATCTGATGCTCGTCGTGGCGAGGTTCAGGCACGACGTCCGCTGCGGGCTCGGCTTCTTCGGATGGCCTGGAGTCGACCTCTGCCGGGCTCGTCGCGATCGGGATCGAGGCCGGTGCGGCCTCACCTGCAGTTGATTCCTGACCGGCCACGGAGTTGTCGAACCCTGCGGCGATCACCGTGACGCGGCATTCGTCGCCGATGTTGTCGTCGATGACGGCGCCGAAGATGATGTTGGCTTCGGGGTGTGCGGCCTCCTGCACCAGACGGGCTGCTTCGTTGACCTCGAACAGGCCGAGGTCGGCCCCGCCCTGGATGCAGAACAGCACGCCGTGGGCGCCGTCGATACTGGCTTCGAGCAGTGGCGAGGCAATGGCGGATTCTGCTGCCTGAACGGCACGATCGTCACCGGTGGCCGCGCCGATGCCCATGAGCGCGGTGCCGGCATCCTGCATCACTGACTTGACGTCGGCGAAGTCGAGGTTGATCAGGCCCGGCACGGAGATGAGATCCGTGATGCCCTGAACACCCGAGCGCAGGACCTCATCGGCCGAACGGAACGCGTCGACGACGGACACGCTGCGGTCGGAGATGGAGAGCAGTCGGTCATTGGGAATGACGATGAGGGTGTCGACCTCTTCGCGCAGTGCGGCGATGCCTGCTTCAGCCTGCGCGGAACGACGGCGTCCCTCGAAGGTGAATGGGCGGGTGACGACGCCGATCGTCAGTGCCCCCAGAGAGCGGGCGACGCGCGCGACGACCGGAGCCGCACCTGTGCCTGTTCCGCCGCCTTCGCCGGCGGTGACAAAGACCATGTCTGCGCCCTCGAGCGCGTCGCGGATGGCTTCCTCGCTGGAGTCAGCGGCCTTGCGGCCGATCTCTGGATCAGCACCGGCACCGAGTCCGCGGGTCTGGTCGCGTCCGATCTCCAGCTTCACATCGGCATCCGAGAGCACGAGTGCCTGGGCGTCCGTGTTGATCGCGATGAACTCCACGCCGCGCAGTCCGACGTCGATCATCCTCTGAACAGCGTTGACACCGCCGCCGCCGGTACCGGCAACTTTGATATCCGCTCCGGATTGTGGGAATTCAGCCAAGTCGGTTCCTCTTTCGGCGCATCGTCCACGCATCATCTGCGTGCAAATTCGAAAAGTCTTCTTTGCCCTGAGGTTATTGTGCGGGGCAACACCACTTCAACCATTCTCGCCGGAGTGTCGGACATCGGCCAAACTTCAGCCCCGGTGTGTCGCCAGCAATGACGGGCAACCCGCCGGGTTTCGCGGGTTTTCAGTCGGTCACGGGCACAGACGGGACGGATACGTCGATTTCGGTGCGGCCCGCAGCTGCCAATTGCAGCGCGGTGCGCATCTTCAGATTGGCGCTGGTGCTGTCACCGAGGGCCACCTTCGCCTTCGTCTCGCCCGTTTCGATGACCCCGGTGAGGTTCTTCTCGTCCTTCGCCTGAACCGAGCTCAGGTCGGAACGCAGCTCTGGCTTCAGTTCCGCCATGAAACGGATCACGGCGGACACGGTCTTCTGGTCGGGCGCACCATGGGACTCTTCGAGCACGGTCACACCCTTGGGTGCATCGTCGACCGTGCCCAGATCGACGGCTTCCTCGTCGAAGAGCTGGAACCCTTCGGTCGTTGTGATCGCCAGGACGGGGCGCCGATCGGTGATTTCGATGCTCAGGCTCCGCGGTCCCGAATAGTGGACCGAGGCTTCCTTCGTCCGGGGAAATTCGTTGAGCACGCCTTTCTCGACCGACCCCGGTCGCACACGTGGCAGTGGTGTGCCGCCGTAGGCTTTGAGGACCGATTCCGAGACCTGCTCGTGGTCGACCAGCTGACTGCCTTTGACGCTGACCTTGCCCAGCGCCAACAGCGGCGAGAACCAGAGCACGGCGGCGATGATGAGGATCGCGGCGACGACGCCGATGGATACGAGACGATGACGCCAGACCTGTCTCCGGCGTGCGCGGATGACCCCTGTGAGGTCCGCAGTGGAGTTGTCATCGGTGCGGGGTTCGGGAAGCGGCACCACTGTGTTCAGGCCTCCAACGCGGTCAGCAGCTCTGGTCCCAGGATCGTCACATCCCCAGCGCCGAGGGTGAGCACGAGGTCGCCGGGCCGCACACGCGCCGAGACATACGGAACAGCTTCGTTGAATGATTCGATGAAGGTCACGTGCTCGTGTGGGACACGATCGGAGATCAGCGCACCGGTGACACCGGGCACCGGATCCTCGCGGGCCGGGAACACATCAAGAACGACCACCTCGTCGGCCAGACCGAGAGCCTCGCCGAATTCGGCTCGGAACTCCATCGTGCGCGAATACAGATGCGGCTGGAAGATCGCCCACACCCTGCCGCCTTCGGTGACGACGCCGCGTGCGGCGCTCAGCACTGCCCGCAGCTCCGTCGGGTGGTGCGCGTAGTCGTCGACGACCCGGACACCGGCGGCGAGTCCCCGTTCCTCGAACCGGCGTCGAGTGCCTCCATAGTTTCCGAGTCCGCTCGCCGCCTTGGCGACGTCTGCGCCGAGGCTGTGGACAACAGCGATCGCAGCCGTCGCATTGAGCGCGTTGTGGGTGCCTGGCTGCCGCAGCGTCACCGACAGGGGCTCCACCTCTCCCGGCACGTCGAGAACGAACTCGGAGACCAGACCCGAACGGAGTTCGCGCAGTCGGATGTCGGCGGATTCGGAGGTTCCGTAGAGGATGACAGAGGTTCCCAGCTCCCGCGCCTGTCCGGCGACAGCGAGCGAACCCGGGTCATCGGCGCAGGCGATGACGGTTCCTCCGTCAGCACCGATGCCGGCGCAGAATTCAACGAAAGCCTCTCTGACCTTCTCCGGGCTGCCGTAATAGTCAAGATGATCTGCCTCGACGTTGGTGAGGATGCCGATCGCAGGTTCGTAGAGCAGGAACGAACCGTCCGATTCGTCCGCTTCCGCGACGAAGACGTCTCCGGTTCCCAGATGGGCGTTGGTGCCCGTGGTCGACAGCACTCCCCCGATGACGAACGACGGATCGAGACCGCAGGCCTGCAGTGCCACGGTCGTCATGGAGGTCGTAGTGGTCTTGCCATGGGTTCCGGCCACCGCCACCGCTCGTTTGTCGGCCATCAGTGAGGCCAACGCACCCGACCGGTGCAGGATCCGCAGGCCCTTCGCTTCGGCCTCCACGAGTTCGGGGTTGTCCTTGCGAATGGCTGAGGAGATGACCAGGGTGTCGGCCTCGCCGAGGTTGTCCGCCGAGTGCCCGATCTCGACCCTGGCGCCCAGTGTCCGCAGCACCTCGACGACCGCTGATTCCTTCGCGTCCGAGCCGGAGACGGTGACGCCGTTCATGACCATGATCCGCGCGATCCCGGACATGCCCGATCCGCCGATTCCGATGAAGTGGACGGCGCCCAGCTCTGTGGCCGGGACGATTTCAGCTGTGCTCATGTTCAACCTCTCAGCGCGTGAGTGACGATTGTGGCCATAGTGGTCGCGGCATCGGTCGGATAGTGCAGATCAAGGGCCGCTCGGCTCATTGCGTCCAAGCGGGCCCGGTCGGTCACGAGTGGCAGGATCTGATCCGTCACGGTCGAATGAGTGAAGTCCGCGTTGTCGACGAGCAGCGAGGCACCGGCTCTGACGCTGCCGGCAGCATTGAGGCGCTGTTCACCGTTGCCGATGGCCAGAGGCACGTAGAGAGCGGGGACCCCGACAACGGTGGCTTCGGAGACCGTCGCGGCTCCGGACCGTGCCACCAGCAGGTCGGCCACCGCATAGGCCCTGTGCATTCCGTCGACGTAGTCGACGACGTGGTAGTCGGGCAGCTGGGCCGCCGCTGCCCGCAGGGCGTCATCCTTGCCGGCGCCGGTGATGTGCAGAACCTGAACTCCGCTCTCCTGACACAGCGGTGCCGCGGCGAGGAATGCATCATTGATGCGCTGCGCCCCAGAGGAACCGCCGGTCACAACCAGGACGGGTCTGTCATCGCTGAGGCCGAGGTCGGCTCGCCACGTCTGTCGCTGGGCGGAATCGCTGCGGTCGAGTTCCGAGATCTCAGTCGGCATCGGCATGCCGACCAACTCCGAATTGCGCAGCTTCGTATCGGGGAAGGTGACCCCGACCATCCCCTGCTTCGTCAGGGCCGCGCCGAGGCGGTTCGCCATTCCCGGCTTCGCATTGGCTTCGTGGACGATCAAAGGGATCTTCGCCTGTTTGGCCGCAATGAAAGCGGGCGGACAGACGTACCCGCCGACCCCGACGACGGCCTTGACATCTCGATCGGCGATGATCTGCTTGACCTGTGAGACGTTGGCGGCGAATCGCTTGGGAAACTTCAGTGCGGCAGGACCGATCGATCGCGGCATGGGGACCTTGTCGATGGTGAGGAGTTCGAAACCGGCTTGCGGAACGATGTCGGCCTCGAGTCCGTCTGCGGTTCCGAGCGCGACAATGTCCCAATCGGTATGGGTCTCACGCAGCTCATGACCGATCGCCAACATCGGCGAAATGTGGCCGGTGGTGCCTCCACCGGCAAGGAGAATGCTCGTCATCTCACTTCTTTCTCTTTCTGGCCAGTACTGCGAACGACGATCTCACTCGGTCCTTGTGCACCTTGATGGCGGCTGACGCTCCGTCCTCGGTTCTGGCGAAGGACAGAATCACCCCGACCGCCAGCAGAGAAGCGACGATGGAGGAACCTCCGTAGGAGACAAACGGCAGAGGCAGCCCGATGACCGGCAGAAGTCCGGTCACGACGCAGATGTTGATTGCTGCCTGGCCGATCAGCCATGCGAAGAGTCCGGCCGTGGCGATCTGGATGAACCTAGACTTCGAACGCAGAATCACCCGGACCAGCCCGCAGGCCAAAGCTGCGAACATGAGGATCACTGCCAGCGACCCGAGAAGGCCGAGCTCTTCACCGATGATCGCGAAGATGAAGTCATTGTGGGCTTCGGGCAGCCAGGACCATTTCTCTCGGCTGGCGCCCAGTCCGACGCCCAGCCAGCCTCCGGAAGCCAGCGAGAACAGGCCGTGATTGGACTGCCAAGCCTGACCTGTGACGTCGGAAGCGGTCTGATCTACGTGACCGGTGAGCGCTGCAGTGATGCGCCGGAGCCGGTTCTCCGAGCTGAAGACGAAGGACGCGGCAACGACAGCAAGCGCCCCGAAGAGCAGGAAGAAGTACTTCCAGGGGAAGAAGCCGATGAACAGACAAGCGAGAGCCATGGCCATGAGGACCAATCCCGTGCCGAGGTCGTTGCCGCCGATGACAAGTCCGAGGGCGATGACGATGCCCGGGACGACAGGGATCATGGCATGGGCGAAGGTCGTCATCTTTCCGTGTTTGCTGGCCAGAACGTAGCCCAACCACACAGCCAGGGCAATCTTGAGAAACTCCGAGGGCTGCAGCTGGAAGCTTCCGAACTGGATCCAGTTGGCATTGCCCTTCGTTGCCTTGCCGATCCCGGGGACGAAGACAGCCACCTGCAGGAGGACCCCGAGGCCCAGCGCGGGCCATGCCAGTCTGTGCCACCAGTGCAGCGGGACGACTGTCGCCACCGTCATGAGGACGATGCCCATCGCAACGAACCCTGCCTGCTTGTTGAAGTAGGCGAAGGATGATCCCTCTCCGCCGTCATATGAGGTGATCGAAGAGGCAGAGAGGACCATGACGAGCCCGAGACATGTCAGTGCAAGGACCGAGACCAAGATCAGGTAATAGGTCGTGAGCGGGTAGGCCGAGACCCGAGCGAACTCACGGCGCACCGTTGACAGCATAGCCCGACCAGTACCTGCCCGAGGCTGATTCCGAGCCTGGGTCGTTTGGGAGCTGTGGGCACTCGTTGTGCGTTTCCTGCTGCGTTTTGCAGTCGTGGCGGCGGACTTCTTCGGCACTGTCTTCTTCGCGGCCGCCGAACCCTTCGCGGTCGCCGAACCCCTCGCCGTCGCCGAACCCCTCGCCGTCGCCGAACTCTTCTCGGTCGGCTTCTTCGCGGTCTTACTCACCCTGGTCTTCGTGTCACTGACAGGACTCGCCGCCGCCTCGGCCGACCTGGTCGAGGCCGGACGACGGCGGGATGGGGATTTCGCGGTTGCCTGCCGTCCCATCTCAGCTCCCCAGGTGAGCGTGGACAGCCTGGGTGAAGAGTTCACCCCGAGTGTTGTAGTTGAGGAACTGGTCCATGCTGGCTGCCGAAGGAGCCAGCAGAACGGTATCACCGGAGTGGGCAATGCCTGCGGCTGCTTCCACGGCGGCAGCAACCACAGCCTCCCCACGGCGTCGGGGCACGCCCGAGTCCACTGCGAGTGCAGGTTCGATCCGAATGACGTCGAGATCGGGGATGGTGGCCGCGATGGCCTCGCGGAAGGCAGCGTCGTCGGCTCCGATGAGCACGAGTGCCCTGAGCCTGTGCCCGTGGTCGGTGAACAGCGACGTGAAGTCCGCTCCCTTGGGCAGTCCCCCGGCGATCCACACGATCGACTCGAAGCTGCTGAGTGAGGCATTGGCCGCATGGGTGTTCGTCGCCTTCGAATCGTCGACCCAGCGGACACCGCTGCTTTCGGCGACGGTGACCATTCGGTGGGCTCCGAGTGAGTGCTTCTTCAGCCCTTCGGAGATCGCCTGCCCGGGTACTCCGATGCTGCGAGCCAGAGCGGCAGCGGCGAGTGCATTCGAGACCTGATGGTCTGCCGGTGTTTGGCCGGGGACTCCTGTCGCCGCGGCCACATCTTCCAAGGAAGCGAGTTCGGCAGCTGAGGAGTAGCGCTGCGGAATGAAGGCTCGATCGACCAGCATATCCTCGACCACGCCCAGCTCTCCCGGTCGCGGGATACCCGTGGTGAAGCCGATGGCCTTGGCACCGGCGACGACATCGGCATCCTCCACCATGTGCAGGGTCACCTCGTCGGCGACGTTGTAGATGCACGCGGTCTTCGCCTGATGGTAGATCTTGGACTTGTCTGCTTCATAGGCATCGGCGCTGCCGTGCCAGTCCAGATGGTCGGGGGCGATGTTGAGCACCGCGGCGGCATCGGCGCTCAGGGAATACTGCCAGTGGAGTTGAAAGCTGGAGAGTTCGATCGCCAGAACCTCGAGCCCGGGTTCGAGCACAGCTTCGAGCAGCGGCGCTCCGATGTTTCCGCAGGCCTTCGCCTTCAGTCCCTCGGCCAGCAGCATGGATTCGAGCATCGTCGTCGTCGTGGTCTTGCCGTTGGTGCCGGTGATGGCCAGCCATTTGGCATCGTTGGTGCCACGGATCCGCCATGCCAACTCCACTTCGCCGATCACGGGCACGCCCGCCTCGGTGGCAGCGAGAAGCAGCGGGTGGTCGGGCCGCCAGCCGGGTGATGTCACGACAAGGTCGAGCGGTTGTTCGGGCAGCGTCGAGACATGCTCGGCCCCGCGTCGGATGTCGACATCGAAGACTTCGAGGATCTGTGCCTTCTCGCTGACGTCCGCCTGATCATCGCCGTCGACGAGGATGACGTCGGCGCCGCGTTCGCCCAGGTGGACGGCTGCGGGGAAGCCTGTCACACCAAGTCCGGTGACGAGGATCCGCAGGCCCTCCAGCGACGAGCTGGGCCCCACGAGTGCGGCCGGTATCGCCTCGGCGTTCGGATAATCGGAGAAGGGATTCTCAACCAAGGCGAGACACCCATTCGGCGTAGAAGAGACAGATTCCGGCGATGACGAAGAGGGCGGCGATGATCCAGAAGCGAACCACGATAGTGACTTCTGCCCATCCCTTGAGTTCGAAGTGATGTTGGAGCGGGGCCATTCGGAAGACCCGCTTGCCTGTGGTCTTGAAGGAGATGACCTGGATGATCACGGAGAGTGTGATGATGACGAAGAGCCCGCCGAGGACGACGAGGAGCAGTTCGGTCCGTGTCATGATCGCCAGACCGGCGATCGCGCCGCCGATGGCCAGGGACCCGGTGTCGCCCATGAAGATCTTCGCGGGCGAGGTATTGAACCACAGGAACCCGAAGCAGGCTGCCGCCATGGCGCCCGCGACCATCGCGAGGTCACGCGGATCGCGCATGTAGTAGCAGGCATTGGTGGCGTCCGTCATCAGGTTGCAGTTCTGCGTCGACTGCCAGGTGCCGATGACGACGTAGGCGGCGAAGACGACCACCGAAGCGCCGGCCGCCAAACCGTCGAGGCCGTCGGTGAGATTCACCGCATTGGACACCGCGGTGACGATGAGGTTGGCCCAGATGACGAACAGGATGAGACCGAGCACTGCGGATCCGAAGGCGAGGTCGAGGTTGGTGTCGCGGATGAACGAGACCTTCGTCGATGCCGGGGTCTCACCGAATGAGTTCGGGAACTGCAGTGCCAGAACCGCGAAGGAGATACCGACGAAGCCCTGACCAAGCAGTTTGGGCAGTGGCCGCAGGCCGAGGGAGCGCTGCTTCTTGATTTTGATGAAGTCGTCGAGGAAGCCGACCACGCCGAGTCCTGCGGCCAGCCAGAGGACGAGGAGCCCGGAAGCGGTTGGGACGGACCCCGTGAACAGGTGTCCGAGCAGGTAGGCCAGGATCGCGGCCCCGATGATGACGACGCCGCCCATGGTCGGGGTGCCGCGCTTCGTGGCATGCGAGGTCGGGCCGTCGTCACGGACGAATTGCCCGTAGCCCTGTTTGACCAGGACGCGGATGAACAGTGGTGTCCCGACCAGGGTCAGGATCAGTGCCAGGCAGGCGGCGAGCAGTACGGCGATCATTGGCCCCCCGATACACCGGCGACTTCATCTCCGAGATAGCGCAGACCCGCATCTCGTGAGGATTTGAACAGAACGATGTCGCCGGGTGCCAGTTCTGCGCTCAGCAGATCCTTCGCCTCGGACGCGGTCGCAACCCAAGCCGCCTCGTTGCCCCATGAACCTTCAAGGTTCGCGGCATTGAAGATGGGCTTCGCTCCCTCACCGACGACGATCGTGCGAGTGATGTTCAGCCTCACCACGAGTTCGCCGATATCGGAATGGGCGGAGATCGATTCGTCTCCGAGCTCCAGCATTTCGCCAAGGACGGCAAAAGTCCGACGCGGGCGGCTGTCCTCGTCGCCGCGGCCCATCGATGCCAGGGTCTTCAGGGAGGCTCGCATGGATTCCGGGTTCGCGTTGTAGGCGTCGTTGAGTACGGTCACGCCGGATGGAGAGTCGATGAGCTCCATCCTCCAGCGACTCGCTGCCGAGGAGGTCGACAGAGTGGTCACGATGGACTTCACCCCCACTCCGCAGGCGTGAGCGATGGCTGCCGCAGCAAGCGCATTGCCAACGTGGTGTTCGCCGATCAAAGCCAAACGCACGTCCCGCAGCTCTTCTCCCGGCAGGTTCAGTGTGAAGGCGGCATGCCCGGAGGAATCCGTCGTGACAGACGTCCCCCGAACGACGGAGTCCTCACTCCCGACCCATTCGGGCAGTGATTCCCGCTGTGAGAACCACAGTGTGTCGACTTCGGGTGAGAGCACGTCACGCATCTTGGCCACGCGTGAGTCATCAGCGTTGAGGATCGCGACGGATCCTGTGGTCAACGACTCAACGAGTTCGGCCTTGGCACGGGCGGTGTTCTCGATCGAACCGAACACACCCGAGTGTGCAGTGCCGACAGCGAGTTCGACAGCAATGTCAGGGCGGACGAGGCTGGTGAGGTAGGCAAGGTTGCCGACCGAGCGGGCACCCATTTCGAGAACCAGGAAGCGCGTGGTCTCCCCTGCCCGCAGCGCGGTCAGGGGTACGCCGACCTCGTTGTTGTAGGAATTGGGCGGCCACACCGTCTCAGCCTCGCCTGCCAGCAGGTCGGCGGCCAGATCCTTCACAGTGGTCTTGCCGACCGAACCGGTGATCGCGATGACCGTGATCTCACCGACCTCGCGCAGCGCTTCAATATTGGCCTTGGCCAATTGGCCCAGTGCCTCCGTGGCATCGGAGACGAGGACGGTCGGCAGCGTCGAGTCGTCGAGGGTGGGGACGGATTCGCCGATGATCAGCGCCGCACCGGCCTCCACAGCGGCTGCTGCGAATTCGATGCCGTCGAAGGACTCACCTCTGCGGGCAACGTAGATATCGCCGGGTCCGACTTCTCTCGAATCGGTTACCACTCCGGCGGACAATTTGGTCTCGGGGTCAACGCCGTACAACTCGCCGGAGACGGCGGTTGCGATTTCGGCTGCAGTCAGTCGCTTCATATCAACTGTGAACTTTACCTGTTTGTACGCGCTCGAGTCGCGCGCTCAGCGCTGAGCGTGTCTTCGACCGGTCGTCGAAGTCGGTCACAGCGCCCGCAGCTGATTGTCCGGTTTCGTGTCCCTTCCCTGCAATGAGCACGGTTGTGGAGGCCTCAGCACTCGCGATCGCCTCCTCGATGGCGGCCCCTCGTTCTGCCACTTCAATGACTTTCTTCACACGTGCGCTCCCAGCCTCGATCTCCGCATCGATGCCCACTCTGATGGCGGCCCTGATTGAACTCGAGTCCTCAGTGCGCGGATTGTCGTCGGTGAGGACGATCACATCTGCTCCCCGAGCCGCGGCCTGTCCCATCCCGAATCGCTTCCCCCTGTCACGGTCGCCGCCGGCACCGAAGACGATGACCAATTCGTCGCTGTCGGCGTGGAGTGATTCCAGGGCCTTCTCGATCGCATCAGGGGTGTGTGAGTAGTCGACGATCGCACGGGGCAGGTGTTCCGGGTGCGATTGTCCTTCGGCACGCGGGCCGCTGACGTCGATGATCTCCATCCGGCCCGGAACCGAAGCGGTGAATGTGTCACCGATTGCGTTGAGGTCAGCGGCAGTGATTCCGGCTTCGAGCAGCAGAGCTGCAGCCAGTGCGGTGTTCGTGACGTTGAAGTCACCCGGCAGCGGAGAGCGCAGAGCGATGCCTTCATCATCGGGTCCGTCGAGGTGGAGGATGAAGTCAGACTCTCCCGGGGTGTGCTCGATCCGCAGTTCGCTGCGATCGTCGCGTCCCAGGGTGCGCACCGGCACCTGCGCGGCCTCGACCATCTTCTCGCCCCACCTGTCTTCGACGACGATGACCGCAGCGTCGGAGAAGGCACGGGTGAACAGCTCGGCTTTGACGCCGAAGTATTCGTCCATCGAATTGTGGAAGTCGAGATGATCTTGGGAGAGGTTCGTGAAGCCGGAGACCGCGAAGTGCGCTCCGTCGACCCGGTGCTGGCTCAGCGCATGCGAGGACACCTCCATGGCGCAGGTGTCGACGTCAGCGGCGCGCATCTTCGCGAACAGGGCATGGAGCTCGGGCGCCTCGGGCGTCGTGCGCACGCTCGGCTCGGTCACGCCGGCGATGAGTGTCGCCACAGTCCCGATCACGCCGGTGCGATGCCCCAGGGCCTCAAGCATTCCGTCGACGAGATAGGTAGTCGTCGTCTTCCCGTTGGTCCCGGTCACACCGATCAGTTGTGGGTGCCCCGAGGTGCCGTACACAGCGGCCGAGACGAAGCCCAGGACTGACCGCGGGTGCTCCACGATCAGTCCGGTCACCTCGGCGAGGGCCTTCGGGTCGACTCCCTCCGTGATCATCTCCCAGCCGCGTGCGTCGGTGAGGATCGCATCGACCCCCCGGGCGATGAGGTCCGGTGCGAACTTCGCTCCATGGACGTTCGTCCCCGGCAGTGCGGCATAGAGCTCGCCAGGCGATACCGTGCGCGAATCGTGAGAGACTCCTCCGACCTGGCGGTCGGGATCTCCATGGATGGTGCCAGGGGCTGCCGGCAACAGCTGTGAGATACGCATTATTTCCATTCTCGAGCAGGTAGCTGGGGATCCGCGGTCGACGGAGGGATCTTGAGATGTCGCATGGCGAAGCCGGCGACGTCGGAGAAGACAGGAGCGGCGGCGCTACCACCGTAATAGCCGTCTCGCGGCCGCTGCAACGTCACAGAGATCGCGATCTGCGGGTCCTCGGCGGGAAGGACGCCGACGAATGAGGCCGTGTAGCCGTCGTAGCCGCCGCCTTCTGCAGCCGGAGCCTGCGCGGTGCCCGTCTTGCCTGCGACCCTGTAGCCGGAGACCTGCGCCGACTTGCCGGTGCCCTCGGCGACGACGCCTTCGAGCATGGTCAGGGTCTGGTCAGCAGCCTTCTTGCTGACGACTCGATGGGGTTCGTCTGCCGGTTTCGGGATCGTCTTCCCAGACGGGGAGACCATGCCGTCGACGAGGGTCGAGGGAACGTGGACTCCGCCGTTGGCGATGGTCGCAATGACGTCGGTGGTCTGGAGCGCGTTCGCTGCCACACCCTGCCCGAACATCACCGTGTATTTGGTGCGACCGTCCCAATCCTCGTAGTCGTGGAGGATGCCGGCAGTCTCAGAAGGGAAGCCGATGCCCGACGTCGACCCGAACCCGAACTTCTTCAGATAGCCGTAACGCTGCTTCACCGTCAGCGCGTTCCCTGCCAGGAGGGTCCCGGTGTTCGAGGATTCGGCGAGGATTCCGGCAAAGGTCAGCTTCTCATCGGGGTGCGGGTGCGAGTCCCGGAACTCTTCTCCGTTGGGAGCTTTCCATTTGTCCGGGACAGCGAATTCCTGTTCGGGGGTGACGAGGCCCTGGTCGAGCAGAGCAGCGGCCGTGACCATCTTGGCCGTCGACCCCGGCTCGAAGACGTCGGTGAAGATGCGGGACCCACGGTCGTCTCCATCCACCTTGCCCGGCGAGTTGGGGTCGACGCTGGGGGCATCGGCGGCGGTGAGGATCTCGCCGGTTCTGATGTCCTTGATGACAATTGATGCGGATTCCGCCTCGTGCTTCTTCCGCTGTTCCTCGATCGCCTGCTGGGCGTAGTACTGCAGAGCCGGATCGATCGTCGTCTGCAGGCCCTTCCCTTCGACCGCCTCACGTATATTGTTGTCACCGAGTGGGATGATCTCTCCGCGTGCACCGCGTTCATACTGCTGCTGACCGTCGCGGCCGCTCAGCTGTTCGTCATAAGCCCTCTCCAGTCCCGCCTGAGCCCGACCGTCAGAGCTGACGAATCCCACCAGGTTCCCGGCCACCGCACCTGAGGGGTAGGACCGGACAGCGTATTCCTCCGCTGAGACGCCGAGGATGTTGAGCTCCTTCACCGCATGCCACGTCTCAGACGTGAGCCCCTTGGCGACGGGATTCCAGCGTTTGTCGCCGACGAGTTTCGGATACAGCAGTCCGGGATCCGTGTCGAGGGGTTTGGCCAAAGCTTCGGCAGCTCCCCATGCGCCGACGAGTTCCCCGTCGACCTCGTACTGGGCCACGTTCTGCTGGTCCACGACGACCCGATACCGAGAGACTGTGTCGGCGAGGACCGTGCCGTCGGAGGCTAGGATCTGTCCTCGTGCGGCAGGCAGGGTTTTGGTGACGAGACGGTTGGACAGAGCCTTCTCGGCCAGTTTCATCGAATCCATGCCCTGGATCGAGATCAGCCGCCCGGAGGTGACGAGGAGAACCAGGATGGACAGACCCGCGATCAGTGCCATCCGCAGGCGAAGGCTGGGTTTGCCTCGTCCGCCCTTCTTCTTCATCCGAGTGGTTCGTGGGCCCATTGCACTGTCCTTGGTCCTTGCTTGTCGGCGAATGGCTGTCGGACTCGCCCTATTTCGGAGCTTCCTGAGCCGGTGCCGCGATGTCCTTGCTGGGACTGCCACCGACTACTGGCAGCTTCTCATCCGATCGTAGATTGGGTCGGAGGTCTTCGCGTGTATCGGCACGCGGGGCGGGGACAACTGTCGGCTTCTTTTCCCCGCTCACGTCGATCGGTGGAGCATCGATGACCTTGCCGGTCTCGGCATCGAGGAACTCGGGCGAGGAGTCGCGAACCAGGCCGAGCTCTTCGGCTGCGATCGAGATGTTCTGCGGGGACTCGCGATAGGAGTTGTCCTCGATCAGCCGATCCTTCTGTTCTGCCAGCTGCTCCTTCTCAGTATTGAGCTGGTCGATCTGGTACGAGGTGTGGGAGATGAAGATGTTGAGCAGCAGCACAGCGACGAGGGTGGCGACGAGGATCGCCACGCAGAGCATGGAGAACGGGACTCGGGCCTTGGGCAGCTCGAATTTGAGCAGCTTGAGCTTCGGCGGGGCCAGACTGCCTGCGGGTTCGTCGAGGCGCCGCGTCCGTTCCGTGACACGTGGCTGGCGGACAGCCGCTTGAGCGTTCCTCACGATTGTGCCTCCCTGATCTTCTGTACTGCACGCAACCGCACGCTCTTGGCGCGAGGATTCCTGTCTGCTTCGTCGCTGCCGGCCAGTTCTGCGCCGCGGACGATTTCGGTCAGCCACGGCTGGAGTTCTTCGGGAACGACCGGCATATCCGGCGGCGCCGAGGTGGTGGCAGCCGAGCGGAAGATCTTCTTCACGATCGTGTCCTCAAGGGACTGGTACGACTCGATGACCGCCACTCCCCCGAGGTGCAGTGCCTTCAGGGCCTCTGGAAGCGCCGTCCTCAGCACACCGAGCTCGTCGTTGACCTCGATGCGCAGAGCCTGGAACGTCCGCTTTGCGGGGTGGGACTTCTTCCTCGTCGGGGGAAGCACTCGCCCCAACATCGCCGCGAGCTGCTCGGAGGTCTCCCACGGCGTCTGGTCGCGGTCGGAGACGATGATCTTCGCGATCCGACCCGCCATCTTCTCTTCGCCGTACTCACGGAGGATGCGGCGAAGTTCGGTTTCAGAATAGGTGGCCAGCACCTCGGCGGCGGTCAGGGTCTGAGTCCGGTCCATCCGCATGTCCAAGGGTGCCTGGCGGGAGTAGGAGAACCCCCGCTCGTCCTCGTCGAGCTGCAGGGACGACACTCCGAGGTCGAGGAGGACCGCGCTGATGCTGCCGACACCGAGGTCGTCGAGGATCTCTGGGATCTCGTCGTCGACGGCATGGACGATGTCGGTGCGGTCAGAGAAGGGCGCAAGCCTCTTCGCAGCGATGTCGATGGCCTGAGTGTCGCGGTCGACACCGACGAGGTGGACGTCGGGGAAGGCGGTGAGGATGGCCTCGGAATGTCCGCCCATCCCCAGGGTTCCGTCAACGACGATCGGAGCGTGTCCATTGTCCCTTGCTGCCTGGACTCCGACCTCGATGAGCTCGACCACGCGCTCCAGGAGGACCGGTACGTGCTGGTCATTCATGGGTGAGTCCTTCGTGGGTGGTGGTCGTGGGGGTGAACTGCTGGAGCCAGAACCTTGTCCGCCGCTGCCCTGGCACCGGGGAAGTGTGTCAGGACTGCCGAGCTTCGGAAACGGGGAAGTTCCCCGAAACTCGAACACGGCGGGCAAGGATCAAACCCGAGCAGAATCAGATCACTCCGGGGATCACCTCGTTCTCACGTTCAGCGAATGTCTGCTGAGCGCCGACCAGATAGTCGTCCCATGTCGGTGAATCCCAGATCTCAACACGGTTGCCCATGCCGATGACCGCAACTTCCCGATCAAGTGATGCGTACTGCCGCAATATGTTCGGGACCGTGATGCGTCCCTGTTTGTCCGGCTGATCCGCAAAGGCCGCCGACAGGAAGACACGCTGGTAGTCGCGGGCTTCCTTATTCGTCTTCGGCGCGTTCTGGATTCGCTCATGCTCGGCTTCGAATTCCGTGGTGGGGAACAGGGTGAGGCAGTGCTCCTGTCCACGGGTCAATACGAGACCGGGCGAAAGCTCCTCCCGGAACTTTGCGGGCAGGATGAGGCGACCTTTGTCGTCGAGCTTCTGCAAATGAGTGCCCAAAAACATGTCGTCTCACCCCTTTCGAAACCCAATTGGCTCCGATAGCAACCACAGTACTCCACTTCCCTCCACGTGATCTAGTGCTTTACCGCATCGAGACCCTTTCGACCTATATAAGCCCAGGTCAGACGGGTGGAGGAAAGTGGGGAAAATTTGCGAGCGGCGCGTCGGAAGGGGTGATAATTGGCCCATTTGAGGTGTTCCCGCCGCCTCGGCGACCTCAATGCACGGAGGCGGCCAGGGGCCCGAAACCCTGATTTTCCGCCGAAGGCCGAGGGACGGGAGCTGCGCGGGGAGGAAAGTGGGGGCTTCCTGTGGAGCGAAGTGGGGAGGAAAGTGGGGAGGGAAGTGGGGAGGCCCGGTGCAGCAGGGAGGGGCGCCACAGCCGTCGGCCCGAGGCATGCAGGACCGCGGCAGGAACACCAGGCTCAGTCTCGAGCTTCGCGACCGTCAGAAAGACCGTTCGAGAAGCCGAACGATGCCTGTGTGGATGCGGGGGGCGGGATAGGGGACAATGAGATCATGTCGATCAGCCAAGAAGGTACTCAGACCAATTCCGTGATCGGTGCCGAGCACATCGAATGGGTGCAGCAACTGACCTCACGGGCACGCACGGCGATGAACGCCGTCCTCGAAGGCAAGGACGAAGCAGTCGGGCTGTCCCTGGTTGCGCTCCTCGCCGGAGGGCATGTCCTCCTCGAGGACGTGCCCGGAGTCGGCAAGACCCTGTTGGCACGAGCCATGGGCAAGGTTGTCGACGGTTCGGTCAGACGCATCCAGTTCACTCCCGACCTCCTGCCGACAGACGTTGTCGGCGTGAACCTGTTCAACCAGGAGACCCGACACTTCGAGTTCCGGCAGGGGCCGGTGTTCGCCAATATCGTCATTGCCGATGAGATCAACCGCGCCTCGCCCAAGACTCAGTCCGCAATGCTCGAGTGCATGGCCGAGGGTCAGGCCACCATCGACGGCGAGACCTACCAGATGCCCTCGCCGTTCATCGTCGTCGCCACTCAGAACCCAGTCGACATGGAAGGTACGTACGCGCTTCCCGAAGCACAGCGCGACCGCTTCATGACTCGCATCTCCCTGGGCTACCCCAACACTGCTGACGAGATCGACCTCCTCGACAACCAGATCGAGCACGACCCGCTCTCCAGTGCGACTCCGGTGACCAGCCTCGAACAGATCAACCAGGCCCGGGGAATCGTCCGGCATGTCAGTGCCACCAGAGAGCTGCGCGAATACATCGTCTCCCTCCTCCACTCCAGCCGCAATGACGAAGCGATCCTCCTCGGCTGCTCCCCCCGAGGCGGTGTCCACCTTCTCCGTGCGGCCAAGGCTCGAGCCGCGCTCTCCGGACGCACCTTCGTGACCCCGGACGACATCCAGGCGCTGGCACCATACATCCTCGCCCACCGGATCATTCCGCGCGATGGCGACGACTCCGAGCTGGCAGCCGAACTGATCGGTCGACTCCTGGCCCGAGTGCCCATTTCAACGGTTCAGTGACCACATGCGTCTGAGTACCTCAGGAATCATCTTCGTCCTCGCTGGAGCAGCGCTGATCGTCACTGCCTATTGGTTTGCGCTCCCCGGGCTGCTGCCTGCCGGAATTCTGCTTCTGGCATTGGTCCTCCTCTCGGCGCTGCTGATCACCTGGGGCACACGCCGAGTTTCGATCACGCTGCGGACGGTGCTGCCCAGGGTGGCGCTGCCTCAGTCCAGAGAGCGCTGCCCGCTGGCCCACGAGGGGAAAGAGGTCGAGGTCGAGGCCCTGGTGACAAACACAGGTCGCCTGGCCATCCCTTCCTCGACGATCGACTTCGTCGCTGCTGAGGGGTTCGGCGACTCCACGGTCGGACAAGTTCCCCCACTTGCCCACGGTGCTTCACAGACAGTCCTGACGTCGTTCACCCCCAATCGCCGTGGTCTCAGCGGAGTCGAAACCGTACTCATGACGGTTTCGGGTCCCTTCGGCCTGGTCACGAGGAAGAAGAAGGTGCTCGCCGGATACCCGGTAGCCGTCTCCGTGCCGATCCTTCCCGCGCGGATTCCCTCCGATTCGGCGATCAGACCGGCCCGTCTGGATGACGGCAAGGTGCGCGCCGGCCACACTGCTCGGGACTTCCACACGCGGGAGTACGTTCCTGGGGACGATCTCAGACACGTCCATTGGCCCAGCACCGCGAAGTCCGGCGAACTGATGGTCCGTCACGAAGCAGATGAGGAGACGCTCTACGCACTCATCGTCGTTGATCTCAAGGGCGAGGACGAGCACCCGGACGCTCTCGAGATCGAGTTCCTCCTTGCCGCAGCGGCTGCGGCCGGGACAGCCTTCCTGCGTGCAGACTATGAGGTCTTCTTCGTCGCACCCGGCCATCAGATCAGGTTCAAAGGACAGCGAGATATCGACAGACTGCGATTGCTCACCGCCCTCGTCGAGGCCGGCAGAGTGCAACTGCCCTCCCACGACAACCCCAACCACATCCTCATCTGCGCCGTCGACGACGTTCGCGGAAACGAGCTGGCAGCCCAGTTCTCCAGACGCGTTCCGGTGACCATCCGCAGCCTCGACGACATCAACGACCTGACGATGGTGGGACTGAGTGAGGATCTGCCCGAATCATGGACCGCATTCGATTCGAAGCGGGTGAAGCGATGAACCCCGATGCACGTGAGAACCCCGACAGACACTCTCCGGCCTGGCTCGAAGCCTGTGCCGTTTTCGTGGCCATGGTATTGGCCGCAATCGGACTCTCCGCCGTCTTCTCCGACTTCGCCTGGCTGCCCTCTGTCCTCATCTCGATCCTCCTCATCGTCCTTGTCGGCGCGATCTTCCGCAGCGTTCCGGTTCTTCGTGCCACCGGCGCTGCTGTCATCGCACAGTGCCTCGTGGGCCTGATCGCGGTCCTCGTGCTCTGCGCACCGACGACGCTGATCCTCGGCTTCGTCCCCACAGGCAGTTCATTCACCACCGTGATCGACCTTCTGTCCTCGGGAGTCAGCGATCTGTACGCCACGACTCCCCCCGCGCCCAGCACCCCTGGCTTCACCGCGATGCTGACGATCGCGTTCACGCTGATCACCATCCTCATCGACGGGCTCGTCTCCGATCTCAGAGCGCCCAAGGTCAGCGGTGTTCTGCTCCTGGTGCTGTGGATGATCCCGGTCTTCTTCGCTCCCATTCAAGTGAGATGGTGGCACGTCGTCGCCATTTTGGCGGCTTTCCTCATCCTCATACTCAGCCCCTACCTCCCTGCAGCGAAATGGCGGGGAGGTCTGACCGCGACCGTGGCCGGAGCTGTGGCCGTTGCAATCGGTGTCGGGGTTCCCGTGCTGCTTCCGCCGGTTCCGACCCTGCCCGATCGTGCAGCCAGCGACAAGGGCGACCTGACCGTGACGAACCCGTTCCTCGACCTGCGTGCCGATCTCGGTGACCGCGACGATTCGACCCTGTTCAACTACACGACAACGGAGTCCGAAGGCCAGCCGATCAGGCTGACATCGATCAACTCCTTTGACGGGCAGTCGTGGGCGCCGACTTCGTTCCCCCTCGACCCGTTCGCGATCGCGAACGAGGGCCTGCCCTGGCCGCAGGGGCTCCCGAGGGGCAAAAGCTACAGCGAAGAGCGCATCGACGTCACGATCGCTGATGATTACGATCAGCAGTATCTTCCGACCCCGTACGCCCCGAGCCAGCCGACCGGTCTGGACCGGCGATGGATCTATGACGAGAAATCACTGACGGTCGTCGGCAATGGCGAGAAGTCAGGCGGGCAGGATTACACGATGGAGTATCTGTCCATCAAGCCTGACGTCAGCGATCTGCAGAGCGCCACGCCGGTGGATGCCGACGACTTCGAAACCGAACTCGAAGTCCCGGCCAGCCTGCCGGCCAGTGTGAAGGAGACGGCTGAGACGGTCACTGCGGATGCGGACAACCAGTGGGAAGCCGCTGTCCTGCTCCAGGCCTATTTCCGGAGCGGCGACTTCGAGTATTCGCTGGATGCTCCAGAGAAGGCCAGCGGAGATGCGATCTCCGACTTCCTCGTCGACAAGAAGGGCTACTGTGTCCAGTTCTCGTCGGCGATGACGATCATGGCCCGAACGATGGGTATTCCGGCACGCATCGGCGTCGGCTTCGGTGCAGGCACCGAAGGCGAGGAGAGCTTCGAGGTCAGCATGCAGGACTCGCACGCGTGGCCGGAATTGTACTTTGAGGGAGCCGGATGGGTCCGGTTCGAGCCCACTCCGGGCGGTCCCGCGGGTGCCCCGCCCAAGTGGACGGTCGCCAGCGGCAGCACCAGTGAGGACTCCGAGGGAGATTCCGAGGAGACTTCGTCACCACCGGAGGAGCCCACAGACGGCGCTCAAGAGTCCGAAGCGGCAGAATCGGAGCGCCCCAGCGAAAGTGAGACGGCAGCGGCTGGAGAACAAACCGGTGCGAATATGGGTACGTACCTCTGGACCGGTCTCATCGTGCTTGTGATCCTCCTGCTCGCAGCGATTCCTGCGCTGTGGAGACTCGTTCTGCGGCATCGGCGCACCCGAGACCCTGAGCAGCTCGAAAAGGTGTGGACGGAGGTGCGAGCGCTGTCGACCGACTACGGCCAGAGCCTCGATCCCAGCAGAACACTGCGCTTCAACGAGCTCGTGCTGGCAAACAGAGCCCAGGGCGGCAACGATGAGCCTGCCGACTCCTCCGGAGAACCTGATTCTCCGTCATCTGGCCAACGAAGAGATTCCAGTGATGGATTCACCGCGTTGCGCAGCCCGGCCCCACCTTCGGGGGCACGCGGCTCGGGCGATGACACTGCGCTGTCAGCCTTCATCGACGCTCTTGAAACGCACCGCTACGGTGCGAGCGGGAAGAGCATCTCGTCAGCAGAGGTCAGCGCCCTGATCGATGAGGTCAGGACCGACCTTGCGGACAATGCTTCTCCCGGCAACCGGTTCACTGCCAGAATCTGGCCTGCCAGCATCTTCAATCCGCCGCGCTGATCGGCTACCACTGTCACTGCCCCGGATGCCTGAGTGTCCGGGGCAGCGTCCGTTCAAGGTCCCTCGCGGACATCCTCAGTCACTGTTCGCAGCAGTCGCGGTCAGCCGCAGTCACTCACTGTTCTCAACAGTCACGGTCAACCACAGCTGCGGACCGTGGCGAAGACCGCAGAGCAGGTTGGCGTTGCGACATGACCGCTGATGGGCGTCTGTGTGCAACGGCGCGTGTGCGCACTGATGCATGCGTGTGCGCCGGCGCGATGTCGGGCACGAAAAAGCGTCCTCACCGAGGAGGACGCTTCACTGCACTGGTGTGTGATTGTGCAGTCAACGATAGCCATACGGAATCTGCACCGAGCGACGATCAAGTTTCAGGTCAGCCGGTGGCGAATCAATCTCACCGGCTCACCTGGCAACCGCGTGGATCATTCGCCGCGCTGGCGCTTCTCCCACCGGTCTTCGATGCGGTTCATGAACCCGGACGGCCCCTTCTCTGCAGATTTGGAACCGTTCGAAGGCTGAGCACGTTTCGTTTTGTCACCGATCTGACGCGGACGGCTGAAAGCCCAGTACATGCCGACAACCATCAAACCGAACCCGACAACGCCGAGGACGATCCACCACGCGCCGCTGTTCACCATCGAAATGGCGAAGATCGTCGCGACGAGCCCTGCCAAGGTCAGCAGAATGCCCACCACGAATCGCTTCGCGGAGAAACCCGGCCCATTGGCTGCTGCCTGGGTTTCTGAAATATTGCGTGCGAAACGTGGGTCTTCACTGCGCAGCTGCTTCTCCAACTGATCGAGCAGCTGCTGTTCGTGATCGGAGAGTGGCATCTCGAACCCCCGTTTCCTTACTCTGGCCTGATGACACAATCATAGTCTCTGAACACCGAAAAAACATCTCGGGGTCATTGCATCGCCCGGATTCCCACTACGTCCTCAGACTATGGCGCACCTCACCGTCTATTCGTGGTCAGGGCCCGTATTCTCAATGTCAGGACGCTTCCTGAGCAAAGAGGCCTGTGAGATCGATGCTGTCCCGAACTTCTTCCGCACATCGTCGAGAGCAACCTCTGCTTCCCTCCCCGAGTGCTCCGCCTCATCCAATCTCGGCTGCCTGCCGCTGACAGCGAAATCCATCAGACCAGCTGCGCGGATGCCCAGCAGCCGCACCCCCTTCGTTCTCTGCTCCCGCAGGTCCCTCATCGCTGGCCGCAGGGCTGCATAGATCTCACGGGCAAGGTCGGTCGGAGCATCGAGCGTGATCGATCGCGACAGCGTCGTGAAGTCCGCGAGGCGATACTTCAGCCCCAAAGTGGTGGCGACCTTGCCATCAGCTCGGATCCTGTGGGCAACTTTGTCTGCCAACCTCAGAAGCTCGTGCTCAAGCTGACTCAGTTCCCAGACGTCCTCGCCGAAGGTGTGTTCGGCACTGATCGACCGGTCCTTCACCTGCCTGTCCATTCCATGCGAGTCCACCCCGTGGGCACTGCGCCACAGATGATGGCCATGAGCGCCGAAGACCCGGCCTGCCCATGCTTCGTCGACTGCGGCCAGATCGCCGATGAGGCGGATGCCGTACCTGAAGAACCCTTCCTTCGTCTTCTCCCCCACCCCCGGAAGAGCTTCGATGGGCATCGGATCGAGGAATTCCTGAGTCGAGGCCAGAGGAACCAGCAGCTGACCGCGTGGCTTGGCACGGGTGGACGCCAGCTTCGCAACTACGCGACTGCCCGCGATCCCCACAGATGCGTTCAGCCCCGTCTGTGCTTCGATCTCTGCTCTCAGATCGGAAGTGATCTGCACTGGAGATCCCAATCGTCGCACCGCCGCGGAGACATCGATATAGGCTTCATCGACACTGACCTGCTGGAAATCAGGAGTCACCTCAGCCACCAAGTCGAAGACCTTCTGGGAATACGAGGAGTACAGGCCGTGAGAAGGGGGAATCACCTCGGCGAAGGGACAGAGGTACATTGCCCGCGCCATCGGCATCGCCGCATGGACACCGAACTCACGAGCCTCGTAGCTGGCCGAGACCACAACCCCCCGACCACTGCGGCCACCGACGATGACGGGGCGGCCGAGAAGCTCCGGGCGACTCAGGAGCTCCACCGAGACGAAGTACGAATCCATGTCGAGGTGCAGCATCGTGGCACCGGTGTCGTCCGCCCCGAGACGGCTCAGATCGCCACCGGAACGTGCCAGCTGTTTACGACTCATTGAGCATCCACGTGTCTGCCTTGGCTCCTTTCGGCTCCCGCCGCTCAGTCCGGGTAGTCTGTAGTCATGGTAACGCGCGCCACTGTCATGACATTGCCCCTCGCCGCCGCTCTCGCCCTCGCAGGATGCTCGGGACCGGTCAACGAAGCGGCAGAAGGATCGTCCACTGCCGAAGAGACCCAGTCTGCGGCCGCCGCTTCAACGCCCGCAGGTTCGGAGACCGGAAGCAGCGAATCGCCGAGCAAGAAATCCGACGCCGCTTCCACGGACGTCGAAGACCTGCCGAACTACCTCAAGCCCTATCCGGACTCGACCGTACTGTCGAGCTCTCGCACGAAGGCCGAGAACGGAGCTGACTCAGGAAAGCTTGAGCAGGTCAGCCTGGTCATGAGCGCTGAGGCCGAGCCGAAGGACATCCTCAAGTACTACTCCAAATCTCTCAAGAAGGCCGGATTCGAAACGTACGGCGACCAGATCAAGACGAAGAGCGCCCAGGTCGTCAACTTCCGACACAAGGACAATGAGAGCCTGCTCGTCGTCACCATCGCCAAGGATCCCTCAGAGAAGGCGAACTCGATCGTGACAGTCGGCGGGAATATCGTTCCATGACGGGTGCCGATGAACCGTCCGCGGTTGACACGGATGGTGCGGAGGCCGCAGAGAGTTCCCGCCAGAACAACACCATCGCAGCACTTGACTCACCGGAGTCCATTGCCGCCCAGGTCTCGACGCGGATCGAAGGTTTCCTCGAATCGAAGGCAGCCCAGTTCCTCGCGATCTCGCCAGACGCCGACGAGATCGGCCGGGCTCTTCTCGACTTCACTCAGGGCGGGAAGAAGATCCGTCCGGTTCTGCTGTGGTGGGGTTTCCAGCTCGCGGTCGGCGATGACAGTTCCCGGGGGGCCCTGGCTGACGGTGTCGCCGATGCCGCCGGATCACTCGAACTGCTCCACGCGGCTGCACTCATCCATGACGATGTCATCGACCATTCCGACACACGACGCGGCAAACCCGCACTGCACCGGCAGTTCGAGTCGCAGCACTCCAAGCTTCGCTACCAAGGCGCAGCCGAGCCCTTCGGGGTAGCCGCCGCCATCGTCATCGGAGACATCTGCCTGGCACTCAGCGAAGAGCTCTTCGAGAGATCCCAGACCATGCTGGGCATCACACAGTTGGCACGGGGCCTGCGCGCCACCCTCCGCCGAGATGTGATGGTCGGCCAGTACCTCGACGTCCTCGCCGAGGTGGTTCCGCTTGAGGACGAGCGCATCGGCGAACGGGCGTGGGAGGTTCTCAGCTTCAAGTCGGCGAAGTATTCGGTCGAGCAGCCACTCCTCCTCGGCGCCGCCCTGGGAGGCGCAGACGAGGACCAGCTTGAGGAGATCTCCAGGTTCGGGCTCCCTCTCGGCCAGGCGTTCCAGTTGCGCGACGATGTGCTCGGCGTCTTCGGCGATCCCGCTGCCACAGGAAAACCCGCCGGCGATGACATCCGTGAGGGCAAACGCACGGTCCTCATTGCCGAGAGCATGAAGAAGCTCAGTCCCGAACAGATTCGGATCCTTGCCGTACGTCTGGGAGATCCGAATCTCTCCGATGCCGAAGTCGGAGAATGCGTATCGATGCTCACCGAGTCAGGCGGTCTCGAAGCAGTCGAATCCTCGATCCGAGACAAACACGAAGAAGCTCTGTCAGTGATCCGGGAATGGGCGACAGCAGATGCTGATGCTCGAACAGCCCGGACGAAGATCGGCCCGACTGCGCAGAGGCAGCTCACGGGCTTCGCAGAGGCTCTCAGCTATCGGAAGAGCTGAGGCAGCCAGAGCCGAGGCAGCTCACCGCCGAGTTAGAATGCCAGAGCCTGTGCCCGGCGCCTGACCTCTTTACGATTGCCGGCACGCAGCAGATCGATGGGGCGGCCGGGCAGGGAGTCGTCCGGCGTGAACAGCCAGTCAATGGACTCCCGGTCGTCGAAGCCCGCATCCCGCAGTGTGCTCAGAGTGCCCTTCAAAGGACTGAGCACCGCACCATCGACGAAGAATGCTGTCGGAACCCTCATCACCTTCGGCTTGCCGTGCTTGTAGCCGCAGATCGCACCGTCTTCCATGAGCCTGTGCACCTGGGTGATGCCAAGACCTGTCGACTCCGCAATATCTGGCAGTGTGGCCCAATCCTGGACGAGTTCTTCCGTATTCACACCCTCAAGCCTAGCAATAATTCAGAGAAACACCTCGCCATGCGGAGTCGAATGCTCGGGTGCGGGCCGGGCACTCGATACTCTGGAGTGTGAAACTTCCCCATCCGATATGAAGTCAACAGGTGACAGATGACACGTACGCGACGGAATCCCCAGGTGCCCGTCACCGCCGCTCCTGACATCCGTGCTGCTTCGAAGGTGAATTCCACCGGACCCATCCCGGGCTTCAGCGACTCCGCCCCCGCGGATCGTGAGAATGCTGACGTCGACGTCGCCGCGGCTGGCCCCTCCCCTCACGTCGAAGACCAGGACTCCGCCCCCGACACATTCACACACTCCCCCGCGCCGTCGCCGACTGCATCAGGACCCCAGTGGACGTCTGGAACCAACGGCGAGACCATTCCGGTGACTCACGGTGGCCGAACCTACAAAACCAGACAAGGCGACACCCTGTACGGAGTCGCCAGCAAACACGGCGTCTCGGTGCCCGCCCTGGCCGAACTCAATCGCATCTCACCGCGCCAGAACCTTCATCAGGGTCAGGTCCTGTCTCTGCCTGAGAAGAACGACCTGCCCGATACCGACCCCTCCCATGTCGTCGCACCGGGTGAGACACTGCCCGGAATCGCCGCGCGCCATCAGATGTCGCCCGGCACGCTGCGTCGCGCAAATTCCATGGGCGACGATTCGTTCCTCCAGGTCGGTGAACTGCTGCTGCTCAGAGACTCCGCGGCCAGACGGCACCGCACCGCCCCCGAACCTCCGACCGACATTCCGCGCGTCGCCACGAGCGCTCAGGTCGAGGGAATCCGGCCCAACGTGCTCGCAGCCGCCCGTCTGAACAAGTTCACTCTGCTGAGGAGGACTCATCCCGCCCCTGCGCAGGCACGGCTCATCGTTGCTTCGATCGCCGAGGAGCTCGGTGCCGATCCGGCGCTCATGCAGGCTGTTGCCGCACAGGAGTCCGGATTTCAGCACACCACGGTCTCGGCGGGCAACGCCATCGGCATCATGCAGGTGACTCCCCGGTCGGGCAGGTGGGCCAGCGACATCGTCGGTCGCAACCTCGATCTGCTCGATCTGGCCGACAACATCGTCGCGGGAACCGTCATCCTGGGATGGCTGATCGAAACAGCAGAGTCGGAGAACGAGGCACTGGCCGGCTACTATCAGGACCTGCACTCTGTGAGATCTGAGGGACTGCTGCCCGAGACGAAGGCCTTCGTCCGCGCCGTTCAAATGCAGCGACAGCGAATGCAGGAGGCGCTATGAGTGCCCGCACGGATCCGCTCATCGGCACCATTCTCAATGACCGGTATCGCATCGATGCGAAGATCGCGCGCGGTGGGATGGCCATGGTCTACCGCGGCACCGATCTGCGACTCGACCGTGAGATCGCCATCAAGGTCATGCATGAGCACCTCATCAGCGACGAGACCTTCGTCGAACGGTTCCGACGAGAGGCCATCAACGCCGGGCGGCTGACCCACCCGAACCTCGTCGCCATCCATGATCAGGCCCGCGACGGCGACACCGTCTACCTCGTGATGGAGCACCTGCCGTCGGTGACCTTGCGCCGCGAGCTCAAGCATCGGGGGACCTTCACTCCTCGTCAGGCGATCGTCGTCCTCGATGCGATCCTCGCCGCGCTCGAAGCTGTCCATTCCACAGGAATCATCCATCGAGATCTCAAACCCGACAACGTCCTCCTCGGCACCGACGGGCAGGTCAAGCTCGCGGACTTCGGGTTGGCACGCGCTGTGACAACCGCGACCACCACCAAGACATTGATCGGGACCGTCGGATATGTCGCGCCCGAGCTCGTCACACGTGCGGGTGCCGATATCCGAACCGACCTCTACACCGTCGGCATCATGTTCTACGAGATGCTCACAGGAATGCAGCCCTATACGGATGAAGTTCCGATCCAGGTCGCCTACCGCCACGTCCACGATTCCGTGCCGCCTCCCTCGGAGCAGGTCCCGGGTCTGAGCCCCCGTCTCGATGCTCTGGTGCTGTGGGCGACGTCGAAGGATCCCAACGATCGTCCCGACGATGCCGCAGAGTTCCGGCATGCTCTCGCCGAAACGCGGTCCGAGATGAGCGAAAGCGAGCTCGATCTCGGCGACCCCAATGTCATACCGGGTGAGCACTCCCCCACATTGACGGCGAGCATCGCCCTCGGAGCTGAGGCTCCGAAGGAGAAGCGATCGCGCACCGACGAGATCCCCTACCTCGACCACGATGAGGACCAGGACAGTGAGAACGCCGAGGTGCACGACTCCGACGTTCGCTCGGACTCTGCGGAAGCAGCGGGCACCGTCGCAACGGTCGG
>JAKDSA010000051.1 GCA_030457025.1 Brevibacterium sp.
TCCGCCCACCCGTGCGCTCCGCGCCACCAGAGCTCGGAGCCGATACGGACGATATCCTCGGCGCCGCCGACCACCCGCACCCAGCCACCACAGGAGCCTGAAATGACTACGACCGCCACCACGCAGGACGCCGCCGACCTCGACAATTCCGACCTTCTCAACCTCGTCGGCCTCTTCAGTGAGACCGAGATCGAACTCCGCGATAAGGTTCGTGGATTCGTCGATGCACGGATCCGCCCGAACATCGCCGACTGGTACGAAAACGCGGTCTTCCCCCGCGAGATCGTGGCCGAGATGGGCGACCTCGGGCTACTGGGCATGCACCTGCACGGCTACGGCTGCCCGGGACGCTCCGCGGTCGAATACGGCCTCGCCGCACTGGAACTCGAAGCTGGCGACTCGGGACTACGGACCTTCGTCTCCGTGCAGGGGTCGCTGGCGATGTCCGCGATCCACAAATTCGGCTCCGAAGCGCAGAAGAACCGGTACCTGCCGGGGATGGCCAAGGGCGAGATCATCGGCTGCTTCGGCCTGACCGAGCCCACCGCCGGATCCGACCCGGGATCGATGGCGACCACGGCAACACGCAATGACGACGGTTCGTGGACCCTCAATGGAGCCAAGCGCTGGATCGGCTTGGCCTCCATCGCCGATATCGCCGTCATCTGGGCCGCGACCGACGAAGGCATCCGCGGGTTCCTCGTCCCCACCGACACCATGGGATTCACCGCGACCCCGATCGAACAGAAGCTGTCGATGCGCGCCTCCATCCAGTGCGATATCGACATCGTCGATGTCCAACTGCCCGCCGAGGCGGTCCTGCCCGATGTGCGTGGACTCAAGGGGCCGTTCTCCTGCCTCAACGAGGCACGCTACGGAATCATGTGGGGCGCGATGGGCGCCGCCAGAGACTCCTACGAGGTGGCTCTGAAGTATGCGCAGGAGAGGATGCAGTTCGACAAACCGCTCTCCGGCTATCAGATCACCCAGCAGAAGCTGGTGAACATGGTCCTCGAGATCCAGAAGGGTATCCTCGTGGCCGTGCAGACCGGTCGCCTCAAAGATGCAGGCACGCTCGACCCGATCCAGATCTCGGTCGGCAAACTCAACAACTGCCGCGAGGCCATCACTATCTGCAGGGAGGCCCGTGCCATGCTCGGCGGCAACGGCATCACGCTCGAGTACTCACCGCTGCGGCACGCGAACAACCTCGAATCGGTGCGCACCTACGAAGGCACGGATGAGGTCCACACTCTCATCCTGGGCCGTCACATCACGGGTGAGCAGGCTTTCCGGTAAACGGGCGAGGTCAGGGACGGTGCTTCGAGACCCCCACCACCCACACCTCGGCACGGGCACCCTCGACGATCCGGCCGCGATCACCCAGGCCGTGCGCCTCGGCGGCTGAGGTCGTGGCCGCACGAATCGCCTCGGCGGTCGTCATTCCGGCGTCGATGAGGTAGTCGATCTCGTCGTGCAGTGAGGGGCCGTGCAGGACCGGAGCGAACGGGGTCTCGTTCGCATCCGTGCCCGCGGTGACGGTGATTCCTGCCTCGATCATGGCGCGGACATTGTCGAGGCCGGTGCCGAAGGCGGCATCGGCCTGGTCGCCGAAGCGTGCGTCGACGATGGCGCGCATCATTACGAGCGTCGGAGAGACGATGGTGCCCTGTTCCTCCATCCGTGCGAGAGTGCGGGGGCCTCGGTGGCGGCCGGGTCCTCGGCGATGATCTTGATGAGGTCAGAGCCGTTCTCGACTCGCCAGTCGAGGAATCGTTCGGCATCGGCAGGGTCACTCACCCCGGATTCCTTTGGGAAGCCCATCATCTCGATCTGAGTGCTTCCCGGCGCCGAGGCGGCGGATCCCGCACTGAGGATCGTCGGCAGCTCGTCGTCGGCCCGGAATTCTTCGACGAGCGAATCCGGATGTGTGCCCAACTCGACCACGGTGGTCAGACCCGAATTCAGTGCCGTGACCAGTCGTTCGCGTTCGCCGAGGTGGACGTGGGTGTCGATGAGTCCGGGGACCAGGAATCGTGCGGTTTCAACATCAGGTTCGGCCACGGGACGGATCGAGGTGATCGTGTCCGCGAACTCGACGTCGACGAGTTCTTCGTCTTTCGTATGGTCCGCATCGACTATGTGGACATTGCGCAAAGCAGTCATGATGCCACCGTAGTCTGTCGCCCGAGTTCGGTTCTGCTCACTCCTCAAGGTCGCTGCCGTATCGCGCCACGTGACCCATCCAACACTGCTCCATGAAGTACACACGATCCGCACCGATTGTCACATCTCGGGAAACTCCACACCGGTCAGCTCCTCCGACACCATCCACAGGCGACGCGCAACCTCGGCGTCCTTGGCCTCATCAGAACGGTCGACGAGCGTCGGCTGTCCCGTGGTCTCCTTGAGGCGTCGGGGGCCGACATAGCTGTTGCCCGGGATATCCGCTGTGGCCGCGCACAGTGTCGGCAAAGCGCCCTGCTGCTCGTTCTGCGAGATCAGACCGATCACGGCCTCGGTGACGGAAGCGAATACGCGGCTGCCCTCGCGCTTGTACAGGTTCGTCGCCGCCAGCCCCGGATGGGCCGCGGTCGCGATGACCGATGACGAGGCGTCGGAGAACCGTCTCTGGAGTTCGGAGGTGAAGAGCAAGTTGGCGAGCTTCGACTGACCGTAGGCGGCCATGGGTTTGTAGGGCTTGCGCTCCCAATTGAGATCATCGAAGTCGATCGTCCCCGAACGGTGCCCGATCGAGGAGACAGTGACGACGCGGTCGCGGATCTGGCCGAGCAGCAGATTGGTGAGGGCGAAATGTCCGAGGTGGTTCGTCCCAAACTGCAGTTCGAACCCGTCAGCGGTCCGCCCGAGGGGAGGGACCATGATCCCGGCATTGTTGATGAGGATGTCGATCGGGTCGGTGAAATTCTCGGCAAACGCTTTCACAGAGCCGAGGTCGGCAAGATCGAGACGTTGCACATCGACGATTCCACGCATCGACTCGGCCGCAGCCCGCCCCTTGCCCAGATCGCGCACGGCAAGCACCACTCGAGCGTCCATGCCTGCGAGCATGGATGCTGCCGCCCGGCCGATTCCGCTGTTGCCACCGGTGATGACGATGGTGCGGTCGGCCGCGGATGAAATGTTGTCATCGAGCCTGGTGCCCATGGAACCTATCGTAAGCCCAAGTGAGGGCCTCCACGGCTCCTCGCAAAATGTTAGGGTAGCCTTCGTGCCGCAGACTCCCTCATCAGGTTCGATTCTCCTCCGCAGAGCCGCCCGTCGACGCCTCGGCCTCCTGCTTCCCGGCGTTATCACGATGTCGCTGTGGCAGGTCTGTGAAGCGCTCGTTCCGGTCGCCATCGGCATCGTCGTCGACGTCGCGATCATCCCGCTGTCCCTCCCGATGCTCATCGTGTCCATCATTGGCATCGGCCTGCTGTTCACCGTGCTCAGCCTCGGCTACCGCTTCGGCGCACGACTGTGCAATTCTGCCCGCGAACACGAGGCGCACGCCCTGCGCGTCGAGATCACCCACGCCGCGCTCACCTCGGCAAACCTCCCTCCGGACCGCGCTTCCGGTGAGGTGCTGTCAATCGCCTCGGCGGATGCGGACACGGCGGCACAGTCCTTCGCCCAATTGGGGCGGGGAATCGCCTCGGTGCTGGGCATGATCACGGCCGCCGTCTTCCTCCTCATCGCCGACCCTGTGACCGGCCTCGTCGTCCTCATCGCCGTACCCATCGGCCTCATCATCGTGGCTCTGCCCGGACGGTCCGTGTCCACGAAGGCCAGTGCACAGCTCGAAGCCGTGGCACGAGCAGGAAGGTCAGCCTCCGACCTCATGCACGGCCTGCGCGTGATCAAGGCCATGGGCGGAGAACCCTGGGCTGTGAGCCGCTACCGTCACACCTCGGACGAAGCTGCCACAGCCGGCATCGCCACCGGCGAGCGGACCGGACGACTCGCCGGTCTCGGGGCCCTGGTCATGTCGGTCGTGCTCGCGATCGTCCTCATCGTCGCCGGTCTGCGCCTCATCGAGGGACAGATGAGCGTCGGTGCGCTCATCGGCATCCTCGGTATGACCGCATTCCTCACCGAACCGATGCGAGCCCTGGCAGAGATCGTCGGTCTCTTCGCCCAATCCCATGGTGCCGCTCAGCGGATCTCCCAGCTCCTGACCGACATCGACGGCGAGGATGCGGCACCGACGGCCGCAGCGACCGCAGACAGCCAGGCCACCGCACCGACCGTCGCCATCACCAAGGAGGCGATCAGTATCCGCGACTGGAGCGTGGGCGAGGACCGCACGGTCGACTTCACCACAACCTTCGGTTCGCTGACCTGCATCGTCACCGAGCAACCCGAGGCGGAGACCGCACTGATCGCCGCCCTGGCCGGCCATGCGCGAGGCACCGGAGTCGGGCAGATGATCGTCTCACCCCACACGGTCGACCTGTTCGAGGGAACGATTCGCTCCAACATTACGATGATCCTCGGCGCCGATGATGTCCCAGTGACCGCCGAGGTGCTGGCCGCCTCGGGTGCCGATGAGCTCCTTGGTCTCGTCGACGCCGGACTCGACCACCGAATCCAGGAGCTCGGCGGCAACCTCTCCGGAGGACAGCGCCAGCGAGTGGCGCTGGCCCGAGCTCTGCACGCCGACCCCCAGTTCCTCGTCCTCCACGAACCGACCACCGCGGTCGATGCCGTCACCGAAGCGCGGATCGCAACCGGACTCCAGGACCTGCGCAGCTCGCGCGAGGATGCAGCCACCCTCATCGCCACCAGCTCCCCGGCGTTCCTCGCCGTAGCCGATTCCGTTGTGTTCGTCCCGGCCACAGGTCCGGCCCTGATTGGAAAGCATGCCGACCTCCTCGCCGCCGCAGACGAATCCGCGAGCAACACCTCCACCGACGAATCTGTCGACCGCATCTCCGCCACGGCCTACCGAAACGCGGTGACCCGATGAGTGCGACCCCGGAGCAGACTTCTCAGACCACACTGTCCATCGCCACCAGGCGCCGTTCTTTCGCCCATCTGGCTCCGTCGCTGCGCGCCAGGTGGGGTTGGCTCATCATCCTCATCGTCGCTGGCATGGCGAATGCTGGTGCCGGCCTCGTCGGACCCTGGGCGATCGGCCGTCTTGTGGACGAACTCCCCGCTGGGGCAGGTTCTGACCTCGTCATCGAAAGCGCGATCGCCGTGGCCATTGCCGGTGTGATCATGGCGCTGGGCACCTGGATCGGGGCGTGGGCGCTGGCCCATATCGCGATGCCCGTCGTCGGTGACCTGCGCACACAGGTCGTCGAATCCGCGCTCACCCTCGAATCACAGCGCGTCGAATCCACCGGCACCGGCGACCTGGTATCCCGCGTCGCCGACGACTCCCGCAAGATCAGTGAGGCAGCCGCGCAGGTGCTTCCGCTCGTCGTGGAATCACTGCTCATCGTCATCGTCTCCGCGGCCGGGCTGGCCGCGATCGATTGGCGGCTGGGCATCGTCGGGCTCGTCGCGCTGCCGATGTACTGGCTCACGCTGCGCTGGTATCTGCCCCGGTCGGAGCCGATCTACAAGGAGGAGCGCGCCGCGTTCGGTCGTCGCGCAGGACGCCTGCTGGGCGGTCTCACCGGTGCTCGAACCCTGCGTGCCTACCGGGCCGAGTCCGGGGAGCTGGCTCGCATCGACTCCGCTTCCGGGCAGGCCCGCGATCTGTCGATCGGCGTGTTCAGTTTCCTCACCCGCGCCTTCTCACGCAACAACCGCGCCGAGGCCGTCGTCCTCTCCCTGCTCCTCATCGCCGGATTCGCTCTGGTCTACTTCGGCGAGACCACCGCCGGCGCCGTGACCACCGCGGCCCTGGTCTTCCACCGCCTGTTCAACCCCATCGGCGCCCTCGTCGGGCTCTTCGACCAGATCCAATCAGCAGGTGCCTCGCTGACTCGTATGGTCGGCGTCATCGATGAGGCAGCAACCTCGCCGAGGCGGTCGGCCGACATCAGCATCGACCGTCCGGCCCTGGTCCTTGAGGACCTGTGGTTCACCTACGATGAGGACCCGGAGCCGAGCAACCACGTCCTCAAGGGCGTGAGCCTTCGACTCGAACCCGGCGAGGTCGTCGCCGTCGTCGGCACCACGGGGGCCGGGAAGTCCACACTCGCACGGATCGCGGCCGGCCTCTCCGCACCCACCCACGGACGGGCCGGACTCGCAATGACCACAGCCGCCTCGGCGAGGGAAGCGAACCAGCCAAAGTCACTGACCAAACTGCCAGAATCGGTCCTGCGCTCGCACATCACGATGGTCGCCCAGGAGGTCCACACCTTCAACGGAACCCTGCGCGAGAATGTGGCTCTGCCGGTCCCGGATGCGACGGACGAGCAGATCACTGCCGCTCTGGACACGGTCGGTGCCGACTGGGTCGCCGAACTCTCCCGAGGGTTGGCCACCGGAGTCGGCGACGGCGGGGCCAGGCTCACCGCCGTCCAGGAGCAGTCGATCGCCCTGGCCCGGCTGGTGCTCGCCGACCCGTACTTCGGCATCCTCGACGAGGCGACCGCCGAAGCGGGATCTGCCGGAGCCCACGCCCTCGAACAATCTGCCAGGGCCGCCTTGGACGGGCGCGGAGCACTCGTCGTCGCTCACCGCCTCAGCCAGGCCGAGACCGCGGACCGCGTCCTCGTCATGGAACACGGAAAGATCGTCGAAGAGGGAACGCACGAGGAATTGGTCGCTGCCGGTGGCCGTTATGCCCAGCTGTGGGCCGCCTGGTCGGCCTGAGGCCTGGTCGGCCTGGTCGGCCTGGACCCAGCCCTCAACTGAGCCCCAGCACCGCCGTCGCGATCGAGAAGTAGATGATGAGGCCCGTGGCATCGCAGAACGTGGAGATGAACGGGTTGGAGAACACAGCAGGGTCGGCTCCGACTCGCTTCGCGATGATCGGCATCAGTCCGCCCACGGTTGCGGCCATGATGCACACGGACAGCAGGGTGAGCCCGATGACCAGTCCGATCGCCACGCCGTAGACCAGGCCGGCAACGACGAATCCCAAGAGACCGAGCACAGCACCCAGGAGTGCCCCGACCCGCAGCTCGCGCCAGATGACCTTCCCGAGATCGCGGATCCTCACCTCGCCCACGGCCAATGCGCGGGTCACGGTCGTTGCAGCCTGATTGCCGGTGTTGCCTCCCGTGCCTGTCAGCAGCGGGATGAACAGGGCGAGGATGACGACTTTGTCGAGGCGATCCTCATAGACTTCGAGGACCTGAACGGTGAGAATCGCGGAGACTGCGAGGACGAGCAGCCAGACGATGCGGCTCTTGACCAGGCGAAAGATCGTCGACGAGAGGTAGGAGCGGTCCAAGGGTTCGGAACCGCTGGAGCGGGCGATGTCTTCGGCGTCCTCTTCGTCGACGATGTCGAGCACGTCGTCCATAGTCAGAATCCCGACGAGACGTTCCTCTTCGTCGACGACCGGCATCGCGATGAGGCGGTGGGAGAGGAACTCACGGGAGGCCGTCTCACGATTGGTGAGCGCGTGTGTGGTGATCGACTCCCGCACCATCTCGCTCAGCGGAGTCGAAGGCTCTGCGGCAATGAGGTTGCGCAGCGAAATGACGCCCAGGAGCACGCGGCCGGGGCCGACGACGGGCAGCAGATAAACGGTCTCGGGGCCGTCGATGCGTGCGCGCACGACCTCCATCGCCTCGGCGGCGGTCCAATCATCGTGGAGGCTGAGCACCTCCGGTGACATGTAGCGGCCGATCGCGGACTTCGGGTAGCCGAGGACCGCGGTCGTCATCTCCCGTTCTTCTGCGTCGAGTCCGCTCATGAGCCTGCGGGCCACGTTGGCGGGAAGTTCGCCGAAGAGTTCGGCCCGGTCGTCGGGGTCGAGGCCCTCGACGATGTCAGCGACCTCAGGTTCGCGCAGGTTCTGGACCAGCTCGGCTTGGTAGCCGGGTGTGAGGTTCTCGAAGACGGTGAGCGCCCGGTCCTTATCGAGGACACGGAAGAGGACGGCCGATTGGAGGGGCGTGCTCGTGTGGACGAGGCGAGTCAGTTCCGGGGCAGGGACCTGGTGGGCCAGAGTGGCGATCGCATCAACCGATGAAGGATCGATGCGCCCCGACAACGCGGATTCGAGCCGGTCTGCCGCCGAGTCCTCCACCGTCATGTCTGTCATGGCTGCTCCTCTGCGTTCACGGCCTCTACATCAGTCCCCACCTTATGCGACCAGGCTTGCGGGGCGTGAGCCGGCGGCAGCAGATCAGCCACTGTTCGGAACGTGCCGAACTCTGAGAGGCCTAGCATGGGGGCATGAGCAGGAGCTACCCGGAATCGGTGCCGACCAGGACGAGTTCACATCGACCGTCAGTGGATCGTCCGGCCTCAGAACAGTCGAGCACTCACACTCACACCAACCGGTCGGGACCGCCTCGACTGGATACTTGCCACAGAGGTGACACAGCTATGAATGCCTTCCACCAACTGCACCGGCCGGGGGAGCCGTTCGTCCTGCCCTGCGCCTGGGACGTCGCGAGTGGCCGATTGTTCGCCGAGGCGGGTCACCCGGCCATCGGCACGACCAGTCTTGGTGTGGCCGCCGGCATCGGCGCCGCCGATGAGGACCGCGCAACGCTGACCGCAACGGCCGATCTGGTCGGAAACATGAGACGGGCACTGCCGGAAACACTGCTCACCTGCGACTTCGAGGATGGGTACGGTGACGACCCGGTGGCTGTCGTCGAAATACTGCGGGGGAGTCTTTCAAATCGGCAGGACGACACACTCGCGGTCAACGGGATCAACATCGAGGATTCCGCTCGCGGTCGCCTCGCCGCACCGGAGGCGCTCGCCGGCAAGGTGAGAGCGATCAAGGACGCGTTCCCGGATCTGTTCGTCAATGCCCGGATCGACACGTACTGGACCGGGGAGGACAACCTCGGCGACACCCTTGAGCGGATGCGGCGCTATGCCGACTCCGGGGCCGATGGGATCTTCGTCCCCGGGGATCTCGACTTGGATGTCATCACCCGGATCGTCGACGCCTGCCCGCTGCCGGTCAACGTGCTGGCCAGTCCACGATTCTCACGCAGTCAGTTGGCCGGGGCAGGTGCGGCACGGATCAGCACGGGTTCCCTGCTGTATCGAACGGCGATCTCAGCAGCGGTGCAGTCGTTGGAAGGGCTGGCCGGAGACCGCCCGGCTCAGACAGCGAACGTGCTGTCCTACCTGGCGTTCTCCGAACGATCCACTGCTCAGTCTTCGTCGTAGTTGTCGTCGATGACCTCGGGCATGCCGTCGATGACGGCGACCTCTTCGACCCCGTCATCGGCGAGAGCGTCGACATCGAGGTCATCGCCGGCCAGTTCGGCGACTTCATCCTCGTCCTCGTCTGCGGTGACCATCTCATCGCCGGGCCGGTTGCCCAATTCGGCGGCTGTCGCGGATTCCGTGGAGAACTCATCGGGACTGTCCGGGGAATCGAGCTCGTCCTCATCGGCATCCTCGAGGAGAGCGTCGTCGGCGCCTTCGATGCCGGTGCCCTCGGGGCCGTCTGCTCCGGGCTCGACCGATGGTGCGGATGCCGCATCGGGTTCGGCGTCGGCGTCGAGTTCCATGTCGACGTCATCGGCTTCGGCCTCGGCGGCACTGAGTTCAGGATCGTCCAGCTCGTCGGCTGTGGGCTCGTCGAGGGTGGGGTCATCCATCTCAGGTTCACCCATCGCAGGTTCGTCCTGCCACTGTCTCGGATCGTTGGGATTGTCGCTCATGCTCGCTCCTTCGGTGGTGGTCGATGTGTGTGCCTGTCGATGCCCACATTGTTGCACGAGCAGAGGTCTGTGCACAGGTGTTCTGGCTCTCGTCGGTGTCGTGGACGTCGCTGCGGTCACCGTCGGTCGTAGCGTTCCTTCCACGTCTGCCAGTCCCATGTGCTCAGGAACTCCATGGCTGCGGTGTCGCCCGAGTCGATGAGGTCGAGCTTGTCGGTCCGCGTCAGAGCGAAGTCGGTGCTGCTGTGGTCGGCGGTGTCGACGAAGATCGTGCGATCGGTGACGGAGGGCTCGTCGATATGGCGCCGGTCGTGGGCGTTGATCATGGTCGACAGGAGCGAGACCGCGTACTGATACGTGTTCGCGTTGGGCCGCCATTGGGTTTCGGCCGTCTCCCTGGCCGAGAGCATCACGCCCAAAGTCGGCCAGCGGGCAGGCTTCTCATCTTTGCGGTCGAAGATGCCGACGGGGAAGTTCGACAGCAGACCGCCGTCGGCACCGAGCACCGAGTCACCGCCGGCCACACTCGGATCCGCTGGCAGTGATCGGGGCCGGAAGAAGAACGGCGTCGCGGCAGAGGCGCAGACCGCCTCGGCGACCGACTGAGAATCCGGGTTGACACCGAGAGCCGATTGGTAATCCCAGGGCAGTCGCAGCATTCGGCCGCGGGAGACGTCGGAGACGATGACGACGAGCCGGTACTGCCGCTCCGGGGGGAGCGCGCTGTCGGGGTCGTCCAGGCGGAGGTCTCCCCAGGTGCGGATGCCCTGTGAGGTGAGGATGTCGTCAAGGAAGTCGTGGAGTGCGGTGCCCAGGTACATGCCCTTGTGGAACAGCAGCCCCTGGATCTTCCCGAGCCACGGCACGAGGCCGGAGGCCGGGTTGAGATCTTCGAAGTCGGTGAAGTCCTTGCCCAGGACCGTCTCGATGAGGCTCTCCGGCGGAATGCCCGCGGTGGTCAGTGCGCCCACGATTGCGCCGGCTGAGGTTTCGGCGATGCGGTGGATGGAATAGTCGGCCGAGGTCAGCGCATTGACCGCACCGACGAGTCCGGGCAGTTTCGCTCCTCCGCCTTCGAGGACCAGGTCAGTGACGGCCATCGCGTCCTCCTTCCGGGCAGGCTCTGATGCTCGGCCTCTCCTGCTCAGGCTCTTCTGCTCAGCGTCGCTGTGCAAGCGGCCATCGTGACGCTGCTCCTCCTCTCATTGTCCACCCAGCAGGCGTGGGGCAATGAGAGGAGGAGGCCGTGTCCCTCGTCAGGGGTGCGTGGCGGCGCCTTCGACGGAATTCAGCTCGGCGGCCGGCGAAGCAGTGTTCGGCTCTGGAGACACGGGCCGGCGGCCGGTGAAGTGGTCCATGGTCTTGTTGACCCCGAGGAAGTCCAGCACTCGGTCGAAGGTCCGTGTCGGCAGTAATCGCATGGCCGGCAGCAGGCGGACCAGTGAGGGCATGACGAGCTGTTCGCGCCCGGATTCGATGGAGTCGAGGACATTGGAGGCGACGTGGTTCTCCTCGAGGATGGGCAGAAGGCGGGGGAACTTCGTGGTGACGCCTTCGAACATGCCGGTGTTGATGTAGAACGGGCACACGACGAGAGTTCCGATGTTGCTGCCGTCGGTGCGCAGCTCGTTCCGCAGGGACTCGGTGAAGCCCAGCGCGGCGAATTTGCTGGCTGAGTAGTCGGTCTGCTTGGCCACACCGGTGAATCCTGCGGCGCTGGAGATGGTGACCACGCTGCCGCGGTCACGTTCGAGCATTCCGGGCAGGAAGGCACGTGTCGTCCAGTACAAGGCGAGGACGTTGACGTCGTAGACGCGTCGGATGGCATCCTCATCTGCGTCCAGCAGCTTCTTGCCGGTGACGATTCCAGCGCAGTTGACGAGGACGTCGACTGGTCCGGTGTCCTCTGCGATGAGGGCAACCTGGTCGGAGTCGGCCACGTTGACCGTGAACGAGCGGGCGTGCGATCCGGTCGCCGCGATCTCATCGGCAACGCGCTTTCCGCTTTCAGCCGAGAGATCCCAGATCAGAACCTCTGCGGCTCCACGTGCCGCGGCGTCGAGGGCCATCAGGCGTCCGATTCCGCTGCCTGCACCGGTGATCAGCACCCGTGCACCGGCGATCTGTGTTCCACGTTTCATGTGGTTGCTCCTTTGCATCATGTGGTCTCAACGGTGAGTTCGTTGAACCAAAGTTACTGTACAGTACACGTGTTTGCAATCACAGAGGGTTCCCTGTTGGCGTCAGGCCGGACCGCAAAGCCGATGAGCGAATCCGGCGAGTGCGGCTGTCCGGGAGAGCCGGTCCTGTGAGTGACGGTGAGTGAGCTGTCGATGTGCGCTGAATCCGCATCCAGGCCTCCGCTCCGAGATCCTTCTCAATGTTGGTGAGCGTCTGATCCATGTGGGTGCCTCAAATATTGCAGTACCCCTATGGGTCGGCCCGAAGAGCATGGCAGGCGTCAATGCTCAGGTCTCAGGGTTCACCGATCGGCAGTGACTCGGTGCCCGGCAGTTTCGCCAATTTCTCCACCAGGCGATGCTCGCCGACGGCTCTCCATGGGTGTCCGTCATGTTCGCCGGTCACCATGGTGACCGTGCCGGAGGCTCCGTTGACCAGGGAGTCGAAATCCGGGTGGTAGAAGTCGCCGCCAGTTTCCTCGTCGATGGACCAGTCGACGGCGGTGCCGGAGTCATCGATCGGTGCTTCCAGCATGACCAGAGGCTCGCGGCATTCTGCGGTCTCGGTCGAGGGGCGGCTGGTGTTTTCGAGGTAGACGTACGTCCAAGAGTCGCCCAGGGTGGGTTCTTCACACTTGAGTTTGAGTTCGTCGACGAGCTGGCCCAGCACGCTTCGGCTGCAGGTGGCGTCGGACCCGCACTCCTCATCACTCTTAAGCCGGTGCGCGTCACGGATCAGGCCGTCGTCGTCTTCGCTTGAGCCGCCTTTGCTGGAGCCGCTGCTCTTATCGGCCGAAGCTGAACCAGCCTCGTCTGCGCCGCTGTCGGCAGAGCCTGAGCCCGATCCGCCTTGGCAGCCGGCGAGCAGGGTAAGTGAGACGAGGAGTGGGAGAAGCAGGGGAGTGCGCATGGTTCCTTTGGGTATTTGCGGGAGGGGACGCCGACAGAACGGGCTGCGGACACACGAAAACCCCCGCCGCGGCGAGGGTTTTCGTTGCTTGGTGGCTCCGACCGGCGTCGATCCGGTGACCTTTCGATTTTCAGTCGAACGCTCTACCAACTGAGCTACAGAGCCAGGCCGACAACATACCGAAGTACGCTGAGAGAAACAAAGGCCCTTCCGAAGAAGAGCCTTTGTGCTCCGCGACCCTGACCGGACTCGAACCGGCGACCTCCGCCGTGACAGGGCGGCGCGCTAACCAACTGCGCTACAGGGCCTAACTGGTGTAACTATTCTATCCGTTGTGGTGTCGGACTTTCCAATCCTACACCGTACCCCCAACGGGATTCGAACCCGTGTCGCCGCCGTGAAAGGGCGGTGTCCTAGGCCTCTAGACGATGGGGGCCCAGGTTGTCCTCGGATTCCCCCGGGGCAACGACGTTAAGCTTATCCCAACCGTTTCGGAGAATGCAAAACGATATCGAGTGTCCTCGGTCACACCGATTCTGCGGCTGTCTCCCGCTCCGCCGAGCCCCTCAGTCAGCCGCCCCGTGCCGACACCGCCAACGCCCTCAGCGCGCCCGAAGGTCACCCCGTTAGGCTGGCGGCATGGAAGACCTCAGTGCAGAAGAGTTCGAAGTCATCCTCGATGAGGCACTCGACCAGCTTCCGGCGGGCGTGACCGACGAGCTCGACAATGTTGCCCTCTTCGTCGAAGACCGGCCCGAGGATGGGAACACGCATCTGCTGGGACTCTACGACGGGACGCCTGTGGGGGAGCGCGGCAACTCCGGGCTCGAGCTGCCGGACAACATCTTCCTCTACCGTGACAACCTCATTGCCTTCGCCGACGATCGTGACCACCTGCGAAGCGAGATCGTCATCACGATCGTTCACGAGATCGCGCACTTCTACGGAATCGATGACGAGCGTCTCCACGAGATCGGCTGGGGCTGAGCTCTTCAACCTCCGCAGTCGACCGTGAGCACCGGCGTCACCCCAGGTCGTAGGTGGTATCTGTCACTTCAGTGTGTGTCATTGATTGGCGCTTGAGCCGCGACTTCGCTTATTGTGGGCGGGTACCCATCAGCACTCGATACAACATTCCGTCCGTATCGACGCGGGAACACAGGGGTCAACAGCCCCCGGACAGAAATGTTCCGCGTGTCCCCGCCGATTTACGGGCAGGAGGCACGACCCCCATATGACAGTGGCATCCAAACCGACAAGCGCGGCTACCCCGGCCGTCCGCGTACTCAACCTGGCAGGCATCGATTACACCCTGCACAGCTTCGATCACGATCCGAGGACCCGCCGTTACGGGTCAGAGGCCGCCGATAAGCTCGGCGTCGGCTCCGACCAGGTGTTCAAGACCCTCATGATCCAGGTCGACGGCGCACCCGTCACCGCTCTGGTTCCCGTATCCGGGCAGCTTGACCTCAAGGGCCTGTCCTCCGCACGCGGAGCGAAGAAGGCTCAGTTGGCGGGCGTGGCCGAGACCGAGCGTCGCACCGGCTACCCGGTCGGTGGGGTTTCCCCGTTCGGCCAGCGCCATGCTGTTCCGGTCGTCATCGACCGCACTGCGCTCGAGCACTCCTCGGTCTTCGTCTCCGCAGGTCGGCGCGGCCTCGAGATCGAGATCCGACCCGAAGATCTCGTCATGTTGACCAACGCTCAGGTCGGGAAGATCGCAACGCTGGACTGAAGCGTCCGGCACTGATCACACCCATTCGACATCACCGACGGACGGTTCTGCCTGTCCGGCGGTGATGTCTGCGTACATCGCCAGGGCAGCGTCCACCTCGGCGACGGGGGTCATCATATCGACCTCCACCTGCGCGCCGTACTGAGCTCGCGTCGTCCATCCGCGGTTCCCAGCCGCCCGCTCCAGGGCATTGGCCTGGGCGTAGTCGACGTCGGCGCGCACAGGCACCAGTTCATGCTTCGTCACGACGTGAGCCGCATCCAACGCCGCCGAGGTGGCCTGGCCGTAAGCGCGGACGAGTCCTCCCGCACCCAGCAGAGTTCCCCCGAAATACCTGGTCACGACCGCGACGACGAAGGTCAGCCCATGACCGGTCACGACGTCGAGGATCGGTGCCCCGGCCGTGCCCGCCGGTTCACCGTCATCGCTGAACCGCTGTGTGCGCGAATCGGGATCGAGGACGAACGCCGTGCAGTGATGGCGCGCCTTCGGATGAGCGTTCCTGCGCTCGGCGATGACTTCCCTGGCCTCTGCCTCGTCGGCGACCGGTGCGACGAACCCAATGAAGCGTGACTTCTTGATCTCGATCTCGGCTTCGGTGGGGGCGGCGATGGTGCGGTAAGGCATGCCGATCACTCTACCCAATGCCACGGCCGCGAACGGTCTCGGCAATCGTCGGAATCTGATCTACGATGAGCGGACAAGCGCGCAACGCGCGCGGTGACGCGACGTGGAAGTCGCGTGGCGATTGCCTGAACAATGGTGAAAGGGTGATGTGTTGTGCAGCAGCTCAGCGACGCTGAAATCTCAGCGATCAAAAAAGAATCGGCCAAGGCCTACGAACTCGATCGGGCGCACGTCTTCCACTCGTGGTCGGCCCAGGAACTCATCGATCCGATGACCGTCTCCCGGGCACAGGGTTCGCACATCGTCGACGGGGAAGGGCAATCCTTCCTCGACTTCTCCTCCCAGTTGGTCAACACCAACATCGGGCACCAGCATCCGAAGGTCGTGGCCGCCATCAAGGACCAGGCCGACCTGCTGTGTACGATCAGCCCCGCCCACGTCAACGCTGCCCGGTCGGAGGCCGCGCGACTCATCACAGACCGGACCCCTGCAGGCCTTGACCACGTGTTCTTCACCAACGGCGGAGCCGACGCCAACGAGCACGCGATCCGCATGGCCAGGCTGCACACCGGCAAACACAAGGTCCTCTCCCGTTACCGTTCGTATCACGGCGGCACCGAGACCGCCGTCAACGTCACCGGCGACCCGCGCCGCTGGTCCAACGACCGCGGTGACTCCGGAGTCGTCCACTTCTTCGGGCCCTTTCTCTACCGGTCGGAATTCTCTGCCACCACCGAGGCGGAGGAGACCGAGCGGGCGCTGCGCCACCTCGAGCGCACCATCGAACTCGAGGGCCCGTCGACGATAGCCGCGCTCATCCTCGAGACCATCCCCGGCACCGCCGGCATCATGCTCCCCGGCAGCGACTACATGCAGGGCGTGCGGGCACTGTGCGACAAGCACGACATCATCTACATCGCCGACGAGGTGATGGCCGGGTTCGGTCGCAGCGGCAGATGGTTCGCCTTCGAACACTTCGACGTGGTGCCCGACATCATCACCTTCGCCAAGGGCGTGAACTCCGGCTACGTGCCCCTGGGCGGAGTGATCATGGACGACGCGATCTACGGCTCATTCGCGCAGAAGGCCTACCCTGGTGGGCTCACCTACTCCGGCCACCCACTGGCCTGTGCCGCGGCCGTGGCCACGCTGAAGGCGATGGATTCCGAAGGCATGATCGAACACGCCGAGCGCATCGGTACCGAGATCATCGGGCCCAGGCTTCGCCAGATCGCGGAGAACTCGAAGCACGTCGGCGAGGTCCGCGGAGTTGGCGCGTTCTGGGCGATCGAACTCGTCTGGGACAAAGAAACGCGCGAACCGTTGGCCCCATACGGCGGAGGCTCACCCGAGGTCGCCTCGGTGGTGTCCGCGCTGAAGGAACACGGAGTGGTGCCCTTCAACAACTACCACCGCCTCCATGTAGTCCCACCGATCAACATCAGCGAAGAGGACCTGGAAACCGGCCTGGGCGTCTTCGAGAAGGTCCTCACCGACCTCGACTTCTCCCGCTGAAAATACCCGACGTCACTAATTGCGCCCGGCGCCGGGCGCAATTAGTGACGTCAGGGAGGTTTAGCGGGCGTCGTGGGTGAACCTGCCGCCGAGGACGGTGGCACGGACTCCGATCTGTGCGATCTGGTTTGGGGCCACCTCGGCGGGGTGGGCATCGAGGGCCACGAAGTCCGCGAGCTTGCCGCGTGACAGGGTTCCCTTGTCAGCACCCTGCCCGGAGGCCTCGGCCGCGACCGAGGTGTAGGCGGCGATCGCCTCGTCGGCACTCAGGCATTCCTCAGCCGAGCCCATGATGTCGCCGTCGCGGGTCTTCCGGGTCACGTAGGCCTCGATGCCGCGCAGCACATTGCCGTCGGCGCAGGGACGGTCCGAGCTGCCGGCGAGTTGCACACCCGCATCGACGAAGGACTTCGCACGGTAGATCAGCGACCGGCGTTCGGGGCCCAGTGATGCGTTCATTCCGTCGCCGATCCCTTCGGCGAATGCCGCCTGCGGGGTGACGACGATGCCGTTGTCGGCCAGCGTGGTCAGGTGCTCGTCGTGGACGAGGGCCGCGTGCTCGATCCGGTTGGGCACTGCCCGGCGCCCGTGCCTGGCCTGGGCATCGACGATGTTGGCCAGGGCCGCATCCACGGCCGCATCGCCGATGGCATGAACCGCGACGGACCACCCGGAGGCGTAGGTGTCGAGAATCTGCTTGCGCAGCACCTCGGCGTCGTCCTGCAGATAGCCGGGATGATCCTTGCCCTCGTAGTTCTCGCGCAGAGCAGCGGTCTCTCCGCTGAGCGCGCCGTCCATGAAGAACTTCACCGGGCCCAACGAAATGAATTCATCGCCGAGGCCGGTCCGCACTCCTGCATCGAGGCCGATCCCGAAGCCGTCGGCGGAGTTCGCCGCGATCTCGTGAAGACCGTCGGCCTGGGGCAGGAGCTGGGCGCGGGCACGCAGCTTGCCTTCTTCGCGGGCGCGCAGATAGGCGGTGATCTCGATGGGGGAATGGCCGATCCACCCGTACGCGATGCCGCAGTCGCCGAAGGAGGTGATGCCCTCCTTCGCATAGTATGCGGTCGCGAGGTCGATGGCTTCGACGATCGTGTCCAGCGAGTAGGGGCGGATGAGGTCCTGGACGAGCCCCTGCGCGGTCTCCTCGAGCAGGCCCGTGGGTCGGCCAGCTGCATCGGTGACGACCTTGCCGCCGACAGGATCGCTGAACCCAGGTTCGAGGATGCGGGCCCGCTTCATCGCCGCGGTGTTGACGATCGCCGCATGCCCGGAGGTCTGGCGCATGAACAGCGGGCGGTCGCCGGTGATCTCATCGAGGCGGGAGAGCTCGGGGTACTGCCCGTCGTAGTCGCGGTGGGCGTAGCCGGTGGCGTTGATCCACTCGCCCGACGGCGTTGTCGCGGCCGCCTTCTCGAGCGCGGCATAGACATCGGGCAGACCCCCCGGCAGGGCGGTGACGTCGATCGAGGCCAGGGTGAGCCCGAACCATGCGGTGTGGCAGTGGACGTCGTTGAAGCCGGGCAGCACCGTGGCCCCGCCCAACGATTCGACCCGATCCGCAGTGACGCCGTCGAGTTCTTCGTCGAAGCCGATGATGCGTCCGGCGAAGACGCCGATCTTCTGCGCCCGCGGACGTGCAGGATCAAGCGTGTGGGCGTCGAGATCGGTGAAGATCGC
>JAKDSA010000138.1 GCA_030457025.1 Brevibacterium sp.
TGGGCCAGCTCTGGCATGAGCGCATCGGCTCCGAGGAACTGCCCGTGCGCCTAGATGCTCTCGGGGTTTCCCTGCGCGGCATCGGCCCCATACCTTGGGTAGATCTTCGTGCCCCCGAACGCCGCTATGTGCCGGTGAAGAACGACATCGGGGGCCGATGCACGGTAATGCCGCTCACGCAGCGTGCTCAGGCCCGGGTGCGTGCCCAGCCGGGCGATTGGAAGTTGCGACTCGGTCCCCGCCCTTATCTGCGCTTCGACCAGCCGTTCCTTCTTCTACCCGGCATCCAGGACCTCAGCGAGGACGAGGTCGTTCGACTCTTCAACCACGCCTGGTCCACGTTCTCGACTGGTTACCAGCGCTGATGCGTGGGATGGGTGGGCACAGGCAGCGAACCTGGCATCATCAGCGGTAGCGCGGCGGCTTCTGGCAGTTCGGGCAGAAGTGGCTGCCGCGGCCGCCGATGGTCATCTTTTCGATCTCGGTCCCGCAGCGCACACATTCTTGGCCGCTGCGCCCGTATACGAGCAGGGCACGGTCGAAGTAGCCGGATTCGCCGTTGACGTTGACGTAGAGCGCGTCGAAGCTGGTCCCACCGACGGCCAGCGCATCGCTCATCACCCGCGACGCGGAGTCGAGGACGGCGGCGAGTCGGGACTTGCGAGTGCGGGCGGGGATTGCCAGAGGGTGGATTCCTGCCCTGAAGAGTGCTTCATCGGCATAGATGTTGCCGATACCGCTGACCAGGGACTGGTCGAGCAGCGCTGATTTGACCACCGTCCGCTTGCGCGAGAGCTGTTCGAGAGCGAGGCCGGGTTCGAAGGCCGGTTCCAGAGGATCGGCTGCAATGTGATTCGCCGAGGCGGGCACGAGCCGACCATAGGCGTGCACCAGGGGCTGGACGCCGAGGTGGCCGAAGATCCGTTGGTCGATGAAACGCAGCTGGAGGGTCTCGCTCCCCCGCCCGAGGCGGAGGATCGCCCGGGTATGCTTGTGGATCTCGTCAGCGGCATCGTGCACGCGCAGCTGTCCGCTCATGCCGAGGTGAACGAGCAGGCTGAGTTCGGGGGCAGCTGGCTCGGCAGCCGGACCAGCATCGAGGTCCTCCCCCAGGGTCAGCCACATGAATTTGCCTCGACGTTCGGCACAGATGATTCGCCGCCCGGACACCGCTGCGACGAACCCGTCGGCTGCGGAAGCGTCGATGCGACGCTGGGACGTCGTGCCGAGTATTCGGGGGTCGATTACCTCGGCGCCGGTGATCGTGGCCCCGGCAGTCCATTCATGGACGCCGAGCCGCACACTTTCGACCTCTGGAAGCTCGGGCATCAGAAACACCTCAGCATGAGACTATTCAGCGCGTGTAGTCCGGGTAGATGGTGCGGATGGCCTTGACGGCGACTTCCGCGGCCGCCGCTTCGGCGTTCTTCTTCGAGGATCCGTCGCCGGAGCCCCAGCCGTTGGCGCCCAGGAGTGCTGTGGCGGTGAAGACCATGGCGTGATCGGGTCCCGAGGAGACGATCTCGTAGCTCACGGCGCCCAGGTCCAGATCGGCCGCTGCTTCCTGCAGGGTCGTCTTGAAGTCCATTCCGGCGCCGAGATTCACAGCATCGCAGAGCATCCCGTCAATGAGGCTGTGGACGAAGGCGAAGGCGGCTTCACGTCCGCGAGCGACGAAGGTCGCGCCGATCAGGGCTTCGACGGTGTCGGCGAGGATCGAATCCTTGTCGCGACCGCCGGTGAGCTCTTCGCCCTTGCCCAGGAGGATGTGGGGACCGATGTCATGCTGGCGCGCAATCGACGCCAAGGCTTTGGTGTTGACCACGGCGGAGCGCATCTTGGCCAGTGAGCCTTCGGCCAGATCGGGATTGTCGTAGTACAGCGATTCGGTGGCCACAAGCCCCAGGACGGAGTCGCCGAGGAATTCGAGCCGCTCGTTCGTGGGGATCCCGCCGGCTTCGAAGGCGTAGGAGCGGTGGGTCAGGGCGAGACGAAAAGTCTCGGGATCAATATCGATCCCGAGACTTTCCTGCAGTTGCGCTGTGGTGTCAGTGTCCACAGGTCAGACGTCAGCGACCTTGCGTCCCTTGTATTCAAGGAACAGCGGGGTGCCGGCTGCGTCTTCGACAACTTTGGCCTGGTGAGGGCGCGAGTACACAACGCGACCGTTCTCCACAGTCTTGACCAGGGTAGGTGCCTGGGCCTTCCACTGCGAACGACGGTGGCGGGTGTTGCTGCGCGACAATTTACGCTTTGGAACAGCCACGTCTAGCTCTCTTTCTTCTCATCCAACAAACTCTTCAATGATGCGAACGGCGAATCCGATTCGCTGTCGTCGACCTCAAGGTCCTCACCCAGAGTGAAGCTGAACTCTTCGCTTCTGTCCTCGGAAGGACTGAAGGGCAGAGCCATCACAACAGCGTCTCTGATCGCGGGCTCGAGGTCGAGCTGATCGCGGTCGATGACATAGGAATCCTCGTCGCCCTCGGCCTGCTCATAGACGTACATCTCTTGGATGTCGACATCTATCGGCAACTCGATTTCGTCGAGAGTCCTCGCGTCCTCACCGCGGGCCACTGCCGAGACTGTGCCCGACACGTAGATTCCCTCCGACACGCTTTCGAACATCAGCTCGAGTGTCAGTGGTGAACCTTCTGCGACCCCGATCACTTCGATCTTGAGATCCGCCGGAGCAGACAGGGTGGTGTTCACCCGTTCCCATTCACCAGGATGACCGAGCAATCCCATCGACCTGAGATCGTAGATGAACTCAGACTTCTTCTTCATGCTCACTCCTCCTTTTCGTGATTGAGGATGCTTACTCCTGCGTTCACACGCGAGTCACCATTCTAGTCATCATCGCCCACCATTGCCAATCGAGGTCCTGACGCCCTGCGGGTGTTCCTGGTCACCACTTCTCGTGCTGATTGCGCAGCGTCACCCCGCCTGCGGCCAACAGCAGTGCCCCGGAGATCGTGAAGACGATGCCCGACGGTGCGATCAGGGTGAGCAGGGACGCCGCCGAGGGGATCGCCACCTGACTGAGTCGGTTGCCGGCCAGGCGGATCGACAGAACTGCGGCCCGGTTGGCCGGGTCCGACAGGGTCGAGACCCAGGTCATCGTCAACGGCTGTGTGAGGCCGAAGCAGAACCCTGAGATGAGCAGCAGGATCGCCAGCGTCCACGGTTGGGTGAAGACAGGGATGAGTATGATGCAGACCCCTGCCAGCGCCGAGGCGGTCCACAGGAGCGAGAGATTGCGCCACTTGCGGGTGAGCTGTCCGATGATGAGTCGTGAGACCACCGAGGCCAGCGTGCGCAGGGTGAGCAGCCAGGTCACGGTCGTCACCGACAGCCCGTTCTGCTGACCGATGAGCGGCAGATACGCGGTCATGAGGTCGACCGCGGCCAGGGTGGTCATCGAAGCGAGGATCGCGGGTTTCATTCCCCGGATCGACAGCAGCGTCAAGGGCGTACGGGCGTCCTTGGCCGCCTCGGCGCGGGAGACGTGAGGAGTCCGACCGCGGAGCATGACGATGACAGCCGCGACCAGCGTCAGCGCGGAGACCGCTGTCATGAACCACAGGGCATCGACGATCTGCGGTGCACCGTCGGTCGCTCCGGCGACGGCACCGGCCACGGGCAGACCGATCGTCTGTCCGATCGAGACTCCGAGGGTGAGGTAACCGAACTTCGAGGTCAGGGCCGAGGCCGGGAAACTCTGCGGGATCAGCGCCTGCGATGCCACCGTGGTCAGCAGCTGCCCGAGGCCCAGGCACATCGTGGCGATGAGGAGCACGCCGAGGTTGGGCGCCATCGCGGCGAGACCGACGGGCAGGATCGAGAGAATCGTTCCCGTCCACAGCACAGCGGTGGCGTACCCGCGGTCGACGAGCCGCCCGACGAGGAGTGCTGTGAGCAGCGGCACGAGGGAATAGCAGGCGGTCATGAGACCGAGGACGACTCCGCTGCCACCCAATTCCAGGGTCCGGTAAGAGATGAGGACGCGCACGCCGTTGTAGGTGGCATGAGCGATCACGGTGTGGAAGATCAGGCCCAGAAACCATGCCCGGGAGGAGGAAGAGGGAATCGGCATGCCTCAGTCGCCGGAGTTCAGTGCGGTCAGCACTGCGCTGGGCACCAGGCCTTCGATGTCTCCCCCGCCGGCGTGGACTTCCTTGATGAGTGAGGACGAAACGTGTTCGTACTCGGGATTGCCGGGAACGAAGATCGTCTCCAGCTCGCTCAGATGTTTGTTCATCAGCGCCATCGGAAGCTCGTAGGCGAAATCCGTGCCCGAGCGCAGCCCCTTGACCACGGCTGGGGCGCCGATGGAGGTGCAGTAGTCGACGAGGAGACCCCCGGCGACGGTGTCGATCGTGACGTTCTTCGCCCCTCGGGTCCGCTCGTCCTCGTCCAAGCAGCGGCGAATGAGTTCGGCGCGCGCCTGAGGATCGAAGCGACCGGATTTCTTGGGATTGTGGACGACGGCCACGACCACCTCGTCGAACAGGCGGGCGCTGCGGGCGATGACATCGAGATGACCCATAGTGATCGGATCATAGGACCCGGGGCAGACTACCTTCATGACCTCATCGTATCCCGCAGCTGCGACCATTGGTCGTCGATGGGAGACTCGCGATCGTCGGCCTTGACGATGACGGCCTCGGGTTCTGTCAGGGGGTTGTGCAGCCGAGCAGCGGCTCCGGCCATGACCTTGCCCACGATCGTTAAGGACCGTGCTTCGTTCCCGGATGCGATCGCCTCCGTCAGTTGCCTGTGCGTTTCGATGAGGTCGCATCTGACCTCGTATCCGCGCGGGTCGGAGAGCGAGAGCAGTCGGGTGTGGACCATCGAGACCTTCATCAGGTCCGAGAGCCGGATCGACCCGGAGCAGGCGACGATCGAGTGGTGGAAGTCGAGGTCGGCGTCGCCGATGATTCGCGCAGCATTCTCCTCGATCGCGTGCTCGAGTCTGTCCAGCGACTGGTGGATGCGTGCAATCGGCTTGCTCGACCGGATGACGATCTTCACGGCCTGCGCCTCGATGGCTTCGCGGACCGCATAGACGTCGTCGATGTCATCGGGTCTCATCCGTTTGACCCAGACTCCGCGGCCGGGTGCGTGGGTCATCACTCCTTCACTGACGAGGCGTTGCAGAGACTCCCGCAGTGAAGGCCTGGAGACGTCGAGGAGCTCTGCGGTGCGGACCTCGTTGATGGACTGCCCCGGGGCCAGTGAACCGCTGTAGATGGCGTTGCGGATCTGGTCGGAGATGAGGTCGATCGTCGAGGATCGGACGACCTTACGCAGGACCGGGAGCTCCGAAGTGAGGGGTTGAGGCATATCACGATCATATAACGTTGTCTGACAGTGTGACATCCGGACAGCAAAAGTATTGAATAGTGTTCTTGAGACGCATGCCACGAAGATGTGTCGACGTACTAAGAAAGGGACAGCTATGAAAGCCGTCAAGGGGCTAGCCGCCGCAACCTCAATCCTCGCGCTGACACTCACCCTCGGTGCCTGCAGCGGAAGCGATTCCGACAAAAGCACACTCCAGAAGGCCGTCGACGCCGGCAAGATCACCGTCGGCTTCGCCGGTGAAGCACCGTACAGCTTCGAAAAGGACGGCGAGCTCCAAGGCGCTTCCGTGGCCATGGCCAA
>JAKDSA010000139.1 GCA_030457025.1 Brevibacterium sp.
ACGGATATCGTTCTCGATCGATGATGGCTCGGGGACATCGGATGCTGGGACGGAGACGTCGGGTGCTGGGCTGGAGACGTCGGATGACCGCTCGTGGTCGGTGGGGCAGGCTATCGGAGCCGGCGACTGTGCAGGCTGGGCAGATATCAGAACGTTGCTCGCTTCCAGGGCGACTCTCTGGCAGATTCCCATCAGCTCGATGGTCTCCAATGCCTTGTCGTCGATGGTCCGAGTCAGTGCGCTGATGGAGTCGATCGGGGTGCCGAGCTCCCGTCGCAGCCAGATGATGAGTGCGAGGCGATCGATGTGGGCCTGAGAATAGTCGGCGGTGGTCGCATTGCGTTTCCGGCCGGAGGGAAGGATGCCGACGTGGATGTAGTACTTGATGCTGGCGGTCGAGGCTCCGGTCTCGCGGGCCAAAGCGCTGAGCTTCATCGGAACCCCTCGTTCGGCTTGGACAGCTTGTGCGGCTCGGACAGCAGCGTGGGCGGCGCCTGAGTTGGATAGCAGTTCGGCTTCTGCTATCTACGTTGCCGCCGTTGGTGAGTGGAACTATCTTAAGCCTATGACAACGATGTTCACAGCAATCCACGCGCTGGCGGCCTCCGGTGTTGTGCTCGTGGCGCCGATACAGATCATCCGCAGAACCAAGGATCTCAAGCACCGATGGATCGGGAGATCGTGGGTCATTCTCATGTATCTCGTGTGCGTGAGCGGCATGTTCATCTACACCCTCAGCGGCGGCTTCACGGTCTTCCATGCGCTCGCGATCTTCACCTTCGGGACCACGACTCTCGGAGTCATTGCGATACGTCGGGGAGACGTCCGCAGGCACATCGGGATGATGGTCGGATCGTGGCTCGGTGCGCTGACTGCCGGCACCTTCGCCGCGATCATTCCGAGCAGGGAGATTCCACAGCTGGCGGTCGCCGACCCCGGTCTGCTGTGGGCCGGCATCGCAGTCATCGTCGTGGCCGCGACGGTCTGGGTCGGCTGCGTGCTGAAGTTCGTCCCCTCGGCAAGGACCGCGACTGACCCACCCGCCGAGGCTGTCCCATCGGCAGGCATTGCGTCGGCTCCGTCGCCCGGCGCGAAGTGAATTCAGGCTCGCAGCTCTTCGAACTCGGGATTCTTCCGGAAGAACTCCATCACGTAGGAGCAGGTCGTACGGAACTTCAGGTCCGCCTCGGCGCTGGTCTCCAAGGCGAAGCGCACCAAGTGCGCGGCGAGCCCACGTCCACCGAACGTGGGAGACACCTCGGTGTGGGTGAAGGTGCGCACGGCGGAGTCAGTGGTCTCATCCGGGCTCGCCTCGCGGTCGATGTAGTCGACGAGGCCGATGATCGTGCCGTCGTGGCTGAGGGTGAAGCGGGAAGTTTCGGTGTCCTGGGCAAAGGTGAAGGTCTCGCCGGAGATCTCGAGGTCCATGAACGCTCCTTGCGCGCGGAAGAGAAGAAGTGGGTGTGCCCATTCCAGTACACGAATGAGTCAGTCCTGATACATGAAACTATAGTTGGGTTCGCCACCGAGGCACTAACCTGTTGAGCAACCCGTTCTTACGGTCGTTCACGGCGACGGCCCACCAGTCTCAAGGAGTCGACCCATGTCTTCTCACGCCCCGGCTACCATGGTCGATGCTCATACGCTGATCCTGCACGAAGCAGGCTTCGAAGTCAGTGAACTCGGCCTCGATGACATCGACGACTATGTCGAGCTCGTCGCCTCCGCCTACCGTGGTGAACCCTCGAAGCAGGGGTGGACCACCGAGGCGGGTCTGCTCAGCGGTCAGCGACTCGATGCCGATATGGCTCGCGAAATGCTCGGAGAACCCGATGCGTCGATGATTCTGGTCCGGTCGGCCGAGGGCCAGGCCGTGGGCAGCGTCTACCTGCGTGAACCCGTCGACGGAATCGCCTACCTCGGTGTGCTCGCGGTCTCCCCGCTGGGACAGGGCCAGGGCGTGGGATCGGCATTGATGAACCTCGCCGAGGCGTGGGTGGTCGAACGCTGGAGGGCTCACTCACTGCGGATGAGCGTCATCAACAAACGGGTCGAGCTCATCTCCTACTACGAGCGCCGCGGTTACGAACGCACCGGCGAAGTCGAGCCCTTCCCCTACGGCGACGACCGCTTCGGTGTGCCTCTGGTCGATGACCTCGAGTTCGTCCTTCTGGTCAAAGAGCTGCGGTGAGGTTCGCCTTCGGGCGCATCAGAAGATCATGGCCGGCACGACGAGCCCGCCGACGAGGACGATGGGCCCGATGATGACCATCGACATGCCGAACTTCACGAGGATGCGCGTCAGCCGTGCTTTGTGGTCGCCGGGGGCGGTGGCCACAACCGTGGCGCCCAGCGTCGAGAACGGGGAGACGTCGACGACGGCCGAGCACACACCCAGCGCCGCGATGAGAGCCCACCCGGGGACTCCGCCGGCAGCGATGAGGGGCAGCGCCAGAGGCACGAGTGCGGCGAGGATCCCGGTTGTCGATGCGAACGCGGAGACCAGTCCGCCCACCACGCAGAGCACGAGGGCGGCGATGAGCGGCGAACCGATCGCCTCGGCGCCCTCACCCAGGAGGTCGACGGCGCCCATGGTCTGCAGCACACCGACGAAGGTGATGATACCGCCCACGAGGAGGACGGTCGACCAGTCGATCTTGGGCAGCGCGGCCTTGCCGGTCTTGGGGTCGGCCAGCGAGAGGATCGCACCGAAGAGGAAGCACAGCAGTCCGATGTCCGGTTCCTTGCCGAACGCGGCCAGGACGACGACCGAGCCGATGAGGCCGACCATAAGGATGACGGTGAGGATCTGCACGAATGAGAAGGGCCCCGATTCGGTGCTCGCCGAGGAGCTGGAGGAGTCGAAGAGCGCTTCGTCCTCGTCGTCCTCACCGAAGGCCACCTTGGTCGCCGAGGCGGATCCGCGGGTGATCGTCGAACCGTCACCTCCGCCGGTGGCTCCGAACTCAACCATCCCGTCGGTGTGCGCACCTGAGTGTGCGGAGCCTGCCGCGGCCGTGGCCGACTTCTTGCCGAAGAGCGAGCGTCCGAACATGAAGTAGGCGACGGTGAGCATCACGAGGTAGACGACGACGGCGAGGCCGAAGAGCAGGAACGGGGACAGGTCGATTCCCGCATCATGGGCAGTGCTGTAGGTGACGATGCCGTAGAGGCTGGTCGGGGCGAACCCACCGGCACCGATGGCGAAGCAGATCGCCAGGCCCATCAGCGCGTAGTCGACTCCGTACTTGCGGGCCACCTGCATGCCCACGGGCATCATGACCAGGCCGGCCAGAGGTGCGCCCATGGCAGCGATGCACGCGGTGATGATGAAGAAGACGGCCGGCAACAGGACCGCAGATGAGCCGACCTTCTCCAGCGCCCAGTCGATGATCTTGTCGACGGTCCCGTTCTCCTGCGCGATTGCGAAGAAGTAGGTGACCCCGGCCAGCAGGATCATGATGGACAGCGGGAATTCGGCGATGATGTCATCGACGGTCATGTCGGTCAGGAACAGACCGGTTCCGGCTGCGCCGACGAGCATGAGCACACCGATCTGCACACCGCGGATCGCGCCGATGGCGAAGAGTGCGATGAAGATCGACAGCGCAATGATCTGTACGAGCATGGGGTCCCCAATAAGGCTGAAATATCGCTGAGCGAAAGTGGCTGATTCGCTGAGTGACACTACCACCTCAATGGAGGCAGGCAAGGTTGCTTCCACGACAGCGGCCGACTTTTCCCGTCTATCGGCACTTGAGTGTATTCGGCCGTGCTCGGCGAGGTCGGAATCAGCAGGGTTTCGGTGAGCTCAGCCCATGACGTTTCCGCTGGTTCCCGCCGGGGACCGCAGACGCGAGAAAGTTCCCAGATTCAGTGTTCGTCCCGTGCATTCCAGCGGAATTTGGACGGGATCATCGTCGTGGTCATGGCCGTTCTCGACGGCGTCGATGAGGCCCGCCATGAGCTCGCCGACCATCGGCGCATTCTTGAACTGGTTGCCGCTCGTGCCGACCGCCAGATAGAAGCCGTCGACCGCGGAGCGGTCGTAGATGGGAGTCCAGTCGGTTGAGGCATCGTAGACGCCGACGACTCCGCGGGCCCGGTTCGGGATCGTGATGTCGTTGAAGCGTTTGGCCGCTCGCAGCGCCTGAGTCTCGAACTGCTCGGGACAAACGCTCGACGATACGGCATCAGGGTCGTCGATCCATTCCAATTCGTCGCACTCGGGCTCTGTGCCTCCGATGAGCAGCTGCCCGCCCACCTCGGCGCGCAGATAGGTTCCGACGCCGGCGTCCAGGATCGCGGGGATGGGGGAGCCGTCGCTGCGGATGACGGTCGATTCCGCCGGCAGGGTGTGGACCTCTTGGCGCAGGGGAGTCAGCGAGATTCCGTGATCCGATCCGACGCCGGCGAGCTCGTTGAGACTCGAGGACCAGGGCCCTGCCGCATTCACGACGACGTCGGCGTCGAGAACGCGGCCGTCGGCGAGGCTGATGGCCCAAGCCGGACTCGGTCCGTCGGTGCAGCTCTCTTCGCGGTGGGCACCCGGACCGTCGCGGTTCGCATCGGAGGCGCTGTGCTGCAGGCCGACGACTTCGGCGTTGTAGAGGAACTGGGCGCCATGTCGTTTGGCGGCGCGGACAAAGTTCTCTGTGGCCAGTACGGGGTCGGAGATGTACCCGCCGTCGGGAGTGTACAGCGCTGTCGCGGGCTCGTCGCTCTCGTCGAGGAACGCCGGATCGTCGGGGCGCACAGGCGGGTAGTGGTTCGATGTGTCTACGCCGGGCAGCTCACGGGCGAGGTCGGTCGCGTCCCATTCGGCATAGGGGATCGCCAGGTCGTCGAAGTCGGTGCGGACATTGGCCGGGATCAGTCCGGGAATGTCGATGACGACCATGCCGGTGCGGATGAAGTCCGCGACGGGCTCCGACTCGGGTGCTTCGACAAGGTCGCGCAGATTTTCCCACAGGTGCTTCGATTCCCAGGCCAGCGCGATGGTGTCCCGCAGTGAATAGGTGAAGCGGACGATCGCGCTAGTGGCTCCGGTCGAGCCTTGGGCCGGTCCCGATTTCTTGTCGACGACAGCGACCGCGTATCCGCGTTTGGCCAATGAGAAGGCGATTGACGCCCCCATCACCCCGCTGCCGACGATTACCGCCTTCGCCTTCATTCCCTCACTCATCGCGTCCATCTCAGCACCTTTCGGCTGTGCCCTGGTTCGACTCGGCCTGGCCTCGTTTCGACTTCGGGATCATCGTAGCGAGGTCTGCGTCTGTGCGGCAGGCGATCTCATCTCAGGTCAGGAGCAGAGCACCGCCGAGACCGATCACGGTAACGATGAGAGTCGTCGTCGCCGCCAGGCCGATCGGACCGGCGCCGAGGTTGCGCAGTGACCGCCACTGCACCCCCCGGCCCAGGGCGAACATCGCCATGGCCAGGCACACGGTCTGAATCCAACCGAGACCGGAGACTGCGAACTCTGGCAGCAGACCGAAGGTGCGCAGGCCCGCCATGAGGAGGAAGCCGAGAACGAAAAGAGGGACGATCGGTGGACGCTTCGCGGCAGGTGACGGGGACTGCGGGGTCGACGAGGAGTCAGCAGACGACGGGGACTGCGGGGTCGACGAGGATTGCACGGTCGACGAAGACTGCG
>JAKDSA010000052.1 GCA_030457025.1 Brevibacterium sp.
GTCAGTCGCTCAAGCCGGGGGTCAGTCGCTCAAGCCTGGGGTCAGCAGTGCAAGCTCCTGAGCGCTGTCCATGGTGTGAACATCCAGAGCAGTCCGGATCTGCGCAGAATCGCCCGTGCGGATCGCGCGCATCAGCGCCGCATGAATGGCATGAGCACGCGCGGGGTTCGTCCGGGTGAATTGGTCATATGCGAGAACGATGGTCATCTGCGCTTCCATCACCGGCCAGATGCGCATGAGCAGGTAGTTGTCCGCGGCCTCCCAGATCCCTCGATGGAATTGAACATGCGCCTCGTGCAGGGCGAGCGGATCCGATCCGGCGGTCGCCTTCTCGAACGTGCGCCAGGCGCCCTCCAAAACCTTCATCCGACCACCGGAGGCATCGGCAAGGATCTCTCTGATGGCCTCGGTGTCGAGCGCAACCCGGACACGAGCGATCTCGAGCAGAGAATCGGGCTCGACATCGGCAACCCGAAGGCCGCGATAGGCCTCCTGGATGAGAAAACCGTCTCTCGCCATCTGATTGAGAGCCTCGCGAGCAGTTGGACGGCTGACTGCGAGAGAAGCGGTGAGTTCTGCCTCGATGATGCGCTGGCCGGGCCGGATCTCGCCGAGGACGATCCGTCGCTTGATCTCATCCACGACACGCTGCCGGCGCTCCGTATTGGATGCAGGAGTTCGTACCGTGCTCGCGGAGGAATCCTGCGAGGTGTCCGACATCGACGTGCGTGCCAGTGTGCGTCCCATGTCGTTTTTCGCTGATTTCGATGAGTCCACTCCGGCGCCCCTAATCACTATCGGTTCACGAGTTCAGTCAGGTTGGCAGGCTGGGTCAGACAGCAAGGACTCTGCCGGTGACGTTTCCTTCCACGGAGCGCACGAAGGCTGCCGCAACCTGCTCGTCGGTGACCGGCACCATTCCCGCGAATGCGTCGTGAAAGTGAGGAGAGTTCGCCAGCACATTGGGGCTGACTGCATTGATCCGGATTCCCCGAGGAAGCTCCGGCGCGGCCGAGATGACGAATGATTCGACAGCGCCGTTGACCAATGCCGCCGCTGCTGCCGTCGGCACGGGCTCTCGACTGAGCACACCAGTGGTCACCGTGATCGAACCACCGTCATTGAGATAGTCGAGGCCCTGCGTGACGAATTCCACCTGCCCCAGGGCCTTGGAGATGAAGGCCTCCGTATAATCCTCACGCGTGAGCTCGGTGACCGGCTTGAACGCCGCGGATCCCACCGCGACGACGATGGCATCAATTCGCCCAACCGCTTTGAGCAACGCGGATATCGATTCGGGGTCCGAGGTGTCAACTCCAGGATCGGTCGATCGCGAGACTGCGATAACCTCATGACCTCTGGATTCGAATTCGGCCCGGGCGACTCCTCCGACATGCCCTCCGGCGCCGACGAGCAAGATTCTCATGGCATGGCTCCCTCATTGGTTCGAAGGTCAGACAACTCAGGATTGACTGACAATCCTGAGCCTAGAGGACCACGAACGATCACACCAGGGAGTGGATGTGAACGAGTTGAGGGTTGCAGCTCAGAATGCGTGAACAGACAAAACCCCGCCTGCCCAGTGTTTCACTGGTCAGACGGGGGTCTTTCACAACGCGGAGTCGGAGGGATTTGAACCCTCGGTCCCCAGTTCAAGGGACTTCACCTTAGCAGGGTGACGCTTTCGGCCGCTCAGCCACGACTCCATTTATCGACTCGATACCACTCGATGAAGAGGGCGTCGAATCCGCAGTTCGCACTACGGAGAACAGCCTATGCGAAACTAGCGGCGAAGAGCAAAGCGTGCACGCCAAGAGTGGCCTTGATCATAAACCCGCTAGAGTCGGATCACCGGAAAAACAGGGATGGCGGCCAGGCTCCCCTGCTCGCACACACGCGAATTCCAGCATTCATCAATCTACGGGCGTAAAATCGTTCTGAAGTGCTCTGCGGTTTGCGCTCTGACGGGTTCGAGAACGATGCTACGGAAGTGTCCTCTGCGATGACATCGATCGTAATGCGCTCCGATGGTCAGCATCATGAGCAACGCACACAGCACGAGACGTAATCGACGAGGAGTTAAGAACTTGCCAGAGATTCCCCCTGACAAGCATGGGCCGAATGGGAACGACCCCAATTCTCGCCCCGCTGGTCACCGTCTCCGCGCATCTTCTCGTCCTCGATTCCGCGGTGATGCTACAGCCAGCGACGATGGCTCGTCCTCACTGCGCCCCTCGTCGAACTCACAACGGGCTTCACCCCAGTCTCAGAACTCGCAGAACCCCTCCCACACACAACGTCCGTCCTCCGCCTCGCAACAGCCCGATTCCCAGCAATCGAACTCCGCGCAGTCGAACTCCACGCAGCACCAGTCGAAGGCACCGACGCCTCGTCCGGTAGCACCGCGCACTCGCCGCGAAGCACGGATGCTTCGGGCCGCAGGAGCCAGCGGAGCCTACGCAACAGGCGCGGCATCAGCCGCCGATGCCCAGGAGCACCAGGCCAGCACACCACAGCAGACCTCAGCCACACCGGAACCGGCACCCGACGATGCTGCCCAGCCCACCGGCGCACGGGATCGCAGCCCCGCCTCGGCGAGGGAATCGACGGGAAGATCCGCTGACGATGCCGGCGCAGCGCCGAGGAGACGAGACCGCCGAGGAGACGAGGCGACAGCCGCGACCGAAACCGCACGCGCACGACGCCATTCCTCACGAGTCGGAGAAGCATTCCCCAGCCTCGTCGGCTGGACGTCACTGAGCACTCTGCTTCCGGGCATCGGTCTGCTGCGCACACGATTCCGGCCCTTGGGCTTCATCCTGCTCGGCGGATTCGTCCTCACTTTCGTCATCGCCCTCCTCTACGTCCTCATCAAAGGACCGGTCCGCGCATTCGGCACAGTCGTGTCGAGCCCGTCGCTGCTGACCTTCCTCGCTATCGCCCTCGCCATCATCGGCGTGATCTGGATCCTCGTGATCGTGGTGTCCCACTTCGGGCTGCGCACTGGGCACCGCTATGCCCCGTGGCAGAACAAGATGGCCGGTGTTCTCGTCGTCTCTCTGGCACTCATCATCGGCATCCCCTTCGGCATCGGGTCTGTCTACGCCCAAGTTCAAGGAAATACGGTCTCGACCCTGTTCGGCGACAGCACAGGAGATTCCAAGTCCGCCGAAGAGCTGTGGGCCGACAAGCCCTACATCAACGTTTTCCTGATGGGCCGCGACAACGGTGATGACCGTGAGGGCACGCGTCCCGACACCATGCTCGTCGCCTCGATCGACACGAAGACGGGCAATGCTGCGCTGATCTCCGTGCCGCGCAACCTCGCGTTCCCGATCTTCCCCGAAGGAAGCGAACTGGACAAGAGATGGCCGGACGGATTCCGACCCACCGGCCAGTCCTCGGTCGACCTCATCAATTCCGTCTGGCAGTGGGGCGAACAGAACAAGGACACCATCGGCGACTCACACGGCCTGGAACCGGGCATGTTCGCCACGATGCAGGCAGTGGAAGGCTCGCTCGGCCTCGGCCTCGACTACTGGGCATCCGTCGACATGGCCGGATTCGAAGACGTCGTCGATGCCATCGGCGGGGTGAAGATCGACGTCGAACGCCCCATTCCGATGGGTGGCGGAAAGTCCATGTCCGGAGTCCCGAACGAGGTCTACGGCTGGGTCGATCCGGGTCCTCAGACGCTGAAGGGCAAGGACGCACTCTGGTACGTGCGTTCCCGCGAAGGCAGCGACAACTACGACCGCATGTGCCGCCAGCAGCGCATGATCAAGACCACCCTCGATCAGATCGATCCGCGGGAGCTCGCCACGGCCTACCCGAAACTCGCGAACTCGGCGACGCGGAACATCGCCACCTCGATTCCGCAGAACGAGGTTCCGGCCTTCATCGAACTCGCTCTGGCCATGCAGAAGGGCGAGGTCACGACGGTGCAGATCAACAACGATGTCACCCCCACCTACGACCCCGACTACGACAAGCTCCACGAGTGGATTCTCGGCGAGGTCAAGGGTGCATCCAATGGTGAGGAGACTCCCAAACCGACCAACGATGCGGGCGCGGATCAGGCCGAGGACTCCGCCTCCGCCGAGGAAGAGCCCACAGACGAGTCCTCCAGCGAACAGCCTGCCGTGGACGGCAGCAAGGACGGCGGCGAGGAGAGCAAGCCGGGCGAGCCCAACGCTCAGGGCAAGTGCTACCCGAAGGGCTTCAAACCCGGCGATGAAGTCCCCGGCTACCCGGGCCCGGGGGCCGGAGATGAAGGGTGAACGCAGCCGCAGCTTGGACAGAATCCAGCAGCTTCGCTGAGGCGAACGCTGCCGGCGCAGACGGTCTTGCAGACGGTCTCGACGCGCAGGACCATTCCGTCGCGATCATCGGCGCCGGGCCCCGTGGACTCTCGGTCCTCGAAAGGCTCGTCGCTCTCACCGCCGAACGCTTCGCGGGCACTGACGCCCCACCCACCATCGTCGTCCACCTCATCGATCCCTACCCGCCAGGGGCGGGGATCATCTGGCGAACGGACCAGCCAGAGACCCTGCTGATGAACACGACGATCGCCGAGCAGACGGTCTTCCCCGACTCCAGCTGCTCCTTCCTCTCCGCTGACGCCGCAGGCGATGAACTCGGTTCCGACGCAGCAGCCAGTCACTTCGGCCCCGATATGGCGCAGTGGTACCGCGATGGAGGCGGGACCGACCCCGTCGATGCGACGTTCCCCAGCCGGCGTCTCTACGGCCGCTATCTGCGCGACGCCTATGCTCGCGTCCGCGACACCGCCCCTGACTTCGTCGAGATCGTCGAGCACCTGACGAAGGTCGAATCCGTCATCGATCTCCCTCCGGTCGAGCCTCTGGGCCACACCCCCACGGATCCCGAACGTGTGCCGCCGCAGCTGGTCCGCTGTGAAGACGGAACCACCATCATCACCTCCGCCGTCGTCCTCGCCGTCGGCCACATCCCCAGTGCACAGACCGAGGAACGTGCCCGGCTCGCGGCCTTCGCACAGCGGAGCGGCGGGCGCTACATCCCCCAGGGGCTGCCGGCGGACGCTCCTGTCGCCGAGGTTGCCCCCGGCAGTCGTGTCATCGTCCGTGGCATGGGCCTGAACTACTTCGACCTGCAGACGCTGTTCACGCACGAACGTGGGGGCCGATTCGAACCGGATCTCGACGTCCCCGGCGAACTCCGGTATGTGCGCAGCGGTGAGGAACCGCGCCTGCTGCTCGGCTCCCGCCGTGGCGTCCCCTACCGCAGCAAGCCCATCTGCCCGGCACACCCGCGCTCCCCCTGGCCCCTGCGCTACTTCACCAAAGACAACATCGCTCTGCTGGCCGGCCTCGAGGGCCTCGACGGCGAGCGCAAGGCGGGTGCGAGATTCAACGACCAGCTGTGGCCGCTCATCCTGGCCGACCTGCGTCTTGCCTACTACAGCACCCTGGCCCGGATCAGGCCCGCCGCTTTCGCAGGGGACCCGGGACAGCTGCGTGAAGCCATCGCCGAGGCGGTGTCCCGACACCTGACCAGACGCACCTGGCAGGAGACCCACCCGGAGTCGCACGAGTCATCCGAGGCGCGCTCTCAGGCACGCACAAGGACGGCGGATGCCGAGGCTGCTCGCCAGGGCCGTGTCACGCGTGAGGCCTTCGCCTGGTCGGAGATCGAGGAGAGCCTCGTCCCTGACCCCGCTCATCGCATGTCTCTGCACGAACTGCTCAACCCACTCGAGGGACGACAGTTCGACAGCCGCGGGGCCCGGGAGTCGAACTCGCTGCACGAATGGATGCTCGACTTCCTCCGCACCGACCTCCACGATTCCCTCGCCGGGCCCGAAAGCAGCGCCGAAAAGTCGCTATTCACAGTGCTCTGGCAGGCTCGTCTGCTGCTCAAGGAGCTCATCGTCGCCGGTCACATCGACCGCGTCAGCATCGACATGGAGATCTGCGGCTGGTTCGAAAGCTTCGTCTCCGGCATCTGCGATGGGCCTCCCCCACAGCGCATCGCTGAGCTCCTCGCACTGGCCGAAGCGGGCCTTGTCGAGTTCATCGGCCCGGATATGCGCATTGAGGCGAATCCGAACGTCGTCCCGTCGAAGGACGCGGACGCCGCACCAACATCTGGGGACGGCGCACCGACGTCCGCGGACGCCGCCGCACCAACATCTGGGGACGGCGCACCGCCGGGCGGCAGCAGTGCATTCGTGAGCGGGGACCCGTTGCCGCAGATCTTCACAGTCACCTCGGCGCAGGTGGAGGGCCGGATCACAGGAAGCGTCGTCATCGATGCGGCTTCACCGACGAACGCGGTGTCCCGGGCCGCGGATGTGCTGGTGCACGGGATGGTCGAACGCGGCCAACTCACACCCGCACGTCTGACCTTGGACGATGGTCGCGAGAAATTCCTCAACGGTCTGGCGCTCACGCAGCGGCCCTACCGCACGATCGATGTCGACGGCACCGTGCACCCCCGCCGGTTCGCGCTGTCCATCCAGCTCTCCTCCGTCCAGTGGGGTCTGGCGATCGCAGCGAACCCGAACACGAACGCTGCCACGCTGGCTGATTCCCACGCCGCCGCCGCGGCGATCCTCGACCTCGTCTGAGGCTCGCACGGGCTCAAAATGCCCCGATGTTGCGCTACTCTGGGCGCCCTGAAGTGCCCTGAGCGCTTCGACGCTGCGGGTCTGAATGCGCTGGGTGCTAAGTGCTTCGACGTTGCGCGACTGTCCACTCTGAGTCAGGCTGAGCTGCTTGCAACCAACTCAGCCTGACCTCGACAGCAGGCCTCCGCAGGCCAGCGGCCCCCGGACGGGATTCAGCGCCCACGGACAGTCGGGAGAACACTGACAGCTCGATCGAAGTTTCAGAGCTCGACTTTAAAGCAGGGCCCTGAAACTTCGATCGAGCTGCTTCTCCGAATACACAGGTCTCCCCTACGCGTCAGCCATCTCGAGGGCGGCTGCGGGTTTCGTGGTCCTAGCACGCGCGATCGCGAGCAGGGACATCACGACTCCGATGATCGCCCAGGCCAGCAGGCCACCGTAGGCGGCTCCCACACCCGTCGTTCCCGCAGCGATCGCTGCGAAGCCATTCATCGCCGGCGTCAGCGGCAGGATCGGAGCGACGAAGTCGAAGAAGCCCGGCACCGCGCCGATCGTCCGACCAGCCACGGCCAGGACCACCGCGATCACGGACAGGAACCTGCCCACGCCGCCGAACCATGCCACCAGAGCGAAGTTGAGCACCATGAACACCAGCGCAGAGACGAATGTCAGGACCGCGATGTCGAAGCCTTGGATCGCATCGATGTCCAGCACGCTCACCGCCAGAATCGACAGCACCAACGCCTGCAGCAGACCCACGAGCACACCCGGCACCAAACCGCGCAGCCAGACGGCGAACGAAGACTTCGTCGACAGCAGGGTCGAGGCCGGGATCGGTTTGAGCACCGTGTAGGTGACGAGTCCGCCGACCCACAGGGCGAGCATGATGAGCAACGCAAGCGTCGACCCCTGCAGCACGTTGTCCGTGCCGGAGTCGGAGCTCGGCGCCTTGATGTTCTCCGAAGCGACAGTGGAGAGCTTGTCACGCTCCGGAGCCGAATAGGAGGGCACTTCGTCCGCGCCCTCCTTCACACCGTCGGCGAATTTGCCGACGCCCTTCGAATATTCGTCCGCACCCTCGGACAGAGTATCCAGTCCCGCTGCGAGGTCGGAGGTGCCGGTGGCCGCATCGGAGACACCGGTGGTGTACTTGTCGAGACCGGCCGAGAAGTCGCTCAACCCGCCCGAGAGCTGGTCGGCGCCATCGTCGAGCTGACTCGCACCGTCGGCCGACTGTGAGACTCCATCGGCCAGTGCGGGCATCCCGTCGGCGAGCTGCTGGTTGCCTTCGGCGACACCGGAGGCGCCCTCACGCAGGCCCTTCGATGCTTCGAGCAGCTTCGGGGCGTTCTTCGAGATGTCTTCCATCCCGTCGGTGAGTTTGCCGAGCCCGTCTTCGAGGCCCTTGACGAACTTACTCATACCGTCACTGAGTTCACCGGCACCATCGGCGAGCTTGTCCGCACCGCCGAGCAGCGACTGCCCGTCCTTCTTCTCCTCGAGACCGTCGACGGCACTGTTCAGCCCGCCCGAGGTGCCGTTCAGCAGACCCTGGGCGTAGGCCTGTTCCATGCCCTGGCAGACCTTGTCGGGCGTGCCTGGCTGGCAGAGTTCGGCCTTCGCTTTGTCTGCCTCGTCCTGGGACATCATGCCAGCAGCGACCAGGTCATCAAGGCCGGTGACGTTCTTGGCGAGCTTATCGGCCTGGTCGGCACCCTCCTGGAGACCGTCACGGTACTGGCCGAGCCCCGATGACAGCCCCTCGGCCCCCTCGGAGACGCCTTCAGCGCCCTTGTCGAGGTCCTTGCCGCCCTTGACGAGGTCGTCGATGCCTCCGCCGGAGCCCGAGTCACCGGAACCGGCGAAGCCCTTGATGATCTCATCGATGGACTTCGTGTACTCGTCGACTCCTCCGGAGAGCTCATCGGCGCCGTCAGCGAGCTTCTGCGTGCTCTCCGGCAGGTCCGCGGTCTGCTTCTTCATCTCCTGCAGGCCGCCCGAGAGCTCGGACGTTCCCTTCGACAGATCACCGGCCCCCTTCGACAGATCACCGGCGCCCTTGCTGAGTTCGGCGCCCGATGAGTCGAGCTGCTGCATCCCCTCGGAGAGTTCACCCGCACCACTCGCGGACTTCTTCACACCCTTCGCCAGATTCTGGCCACCCTCATCGAGCTCACCGGCGGCGTCCCCGAGGTCCTTCATCTGGTCGCTCATGTCATTGAAGCCGAGGTAGATATTGTCGAGGTAGGTCTCGGTCATCTGCGTGTTGAAGGTCGTGCGTGCCACTCCGGCCACGGACTGCGCGATCTGAGTGTCGGCGGCCGGAGCGACCCCGGAGACATCCACGTCGAGCTGCGTCTGGGTGGCGGACTTCGCATCGTCGACCGAGGTCACGGCCCGGGAGAATCCCTCGGGGATCGTCAGGGTCGCGGCGTAGGTCCCATCTGACATGCCTTCCTCGGCATCGTCCTCGTCGGTGATGACCCAGTGGATGTTCTTGTCCTCTTCACCCACGAGTCCACTGGTCAGCTGCCGACCGATCGGCACGGTCTCACCGTCAACCTTCGCGCCGTCGTCATTGTTGACGATCGCGGCCTCGATCGTGTCGAGGCGGTCGGTGCTGTTGAACGTGGCCAGGATGAATCCGGCGGCCACGATGATCGGGATGAGCACCAGGCCGAGGAGGGACAGCCAGGTCACGGGCCGTTTCGAGTTCGCACGTTCGAGTCTCACGACTGCACGCCTTCCATTTCGCTGTGACCGGCCGCGTGGGCTTGCACGCCGCCGTTGTCGTTGTCGGTTCCACGCTCGGACTCGGGCTTGGCCTCATCGAGGTCGAGGTGGAGGTAGTTCGTGTTCGGGGACAGGATCCCGGTGACGTCGCCGTCGGGCAGGCCCAGCACGATTGTCGTGCCCTCGGTCTGCAGATCGAAGATCAGTTCGCGCAGCTCCTGACCATCCTCGCCGGCCATTCCGTCCGCTTCGCTGATGATGAGCAGATCCGGCGCCGAGGTGCGCAGTCGTGAGATCTCACGTGCACCGGGCAGCCCGCCCGCGCCGAGGTCGAAGTACGGAACCGTGCGACGGACCCTGCCGGCATGTTCGGGCAGGACATTGTCTCCGATCTTCATCTCACCTCCTGTCAGTCCCACACGACCGGAGAGAGCGAGCAGGAGGGCCGTGCGGGCCTGACCGCTGGCGACGAGGATCTGGCCCGGTGAGAGGGAGATGTCGACCTGGGCGAATCCGCGCTTGCCCGAACGTACTGCGATGCCGCGGCCGTAGACCCGGTAGTCGGAGTTCGGTTCCGGCCAATCGCGCAGAGCGACCTCGTGGGCCAGTCCCTCGCCCTCGACGTCGAGCCTGGGCAGGATCCGGTCGAGCCACTTCGGCAGCCACCAGGCCTTGTCCCCGAGCATCTGCATGATGGCAGGCACCAAGGACATGCGCACGAGGAAGGCGTCGACGAAGATGCCTGAGGCCAACGCGAGGGCGATCGATTTGATGATCGGTTCGCCCGCAGGGACGAAGGCGGCGAAGACGGAGAACATGATGATCGCCGCGGCCGAGACCACTCGGGCAGAGGACGCGAAGCCGGCCTTGATCGCGTCTCGTGCAGTTGCACCGTGGACATAGGCCTCGCGCATGCCCGAGACGAGGAAGACCTCGTAGTCCATGGCCAGCCCGAACAGGATGCCCATGAGGATGATCGGCAGGAAGCTGATCACCGGCCCTGTCGAGTTGATGCCCATGGCTCCTGCGAAGAGCCCGTCGTGGAAGACGAGGACCACGGTGCCGAAGGACGCGAAGACGGACAGGAGGAAGCCGCCGGTGGCCTTGATCGGTACAGCGATCGAGCGGAAGACCATCATCAGCAGGATGATCGAGAGTCCGACGACGAAGATGCCGAAGGGCACCAGCGCCTTGCCGAGTTGGTCGGAGACGTCGATCTGGATCGCTGTGGCGCCGGTGACCGCGGTTTCGAATCCGTCCTCGTCCTCGATGTCCGCGCTCAGGTCCCGGAGCCGGTCGACGGTGTCGAGAGTCGCCGGGTCCTCGGAGCTGGTGGTGGGGATGATCTGGAACAGAGCCGTGGTCGCATCCCGGTTCGGGGTGGCCAGGACGACCTGATCGACGCCCTGGACGTCTTCGATCTCATTCTCGATCTTCTCAACGTCGCCGAGCGGATCATCGGAGGTCACGATCTCGCTGGTCATGACCAGCGGCCCGTTGAAGCCGGGACCGAAGTGCTTGTCGATGAGGTCGTAGGTGGTCCGGGCGGGGGTGCCCTCCTCCTGGCTGCCTGCGGTCGGCAGGGACAGCTGGAGGTTGGAGGCGGGGATGGCGAACAGGGCGAGTCCGCCCACGATGATGACGACTGTCAGCAGCGGAATCTTCGTCACCACGCGCAGCCAGCCGGCGAAGAACTTGTTCATGATCGTCGGCGGGTACGGCTCACCGGCGGTCTCCTGCGCCTCGGCGGCGATCGAGTCACGATCCGCGCCGACGTCGTTCGCACCGGAACCAGGCGCCGCGGGATCGGTCGTTGCTGGCCCCGGCGCCACCTCGGCGGTGGAATCCTGGCGTGCCAGCGCCCTCTTCTCAGCAGTCGCGAAGGCCTTGCGGTAGCGCTTCGTGGGCTTGGGCGTGATCTTGGCCTTGACCAGACCCAGCAGCGCCGGAACCATCGTCAGCGAGATCAGCACGGCGATGACGACCGAGCCCGAGGCGCCGATGCCCATCACGGTGAGGAACGGGATGCCGGCCAGGGACAGGCCGAGCAGTGCGATCATCACGGTCATGCCCGCGAAGACGACGGCCGACCCGGCAGTGGCGACGGCGCGTCCGGTCGCCTCAAGCGGGTCGTGGCCCTCGGCCAGAAGCGCCCGGGCCCGGGAGACGATGAACAGGGCGTAGTCGATGCCCACGGCCAGGCCCAACATCAGCGCCAACATGATCGAGGAGGAGTTGACCGCGCCGAAAGCCGTGGACCCCACGACCAGGAGCACGGAGATGCCGACACCGATGAGCGCCGTGATCAGGGGCATGCCGGCCGCGCGGAAGGACCCGAGAGTCAGCAGCAGGACGATGAACGCGATGACGACGCCGATGCCCTCGACCCAGGAGATCGAGACACCGGTGATCTGGAAGAGTTCGCCGCCGCCTTCGACCTGGGAGCCGTCGGGCAGAGCGTCGCGGAGCGGATCCAGTTCGTCGAGGAGCTGGTCGGGAGCGGCCTCACCGACCTCCTCCTGGGTGCCGTCGTACTGGACGGTGATCATCGCGGCCGACTCGTCTTCGCTGATGGTGCCTTCGACCATCTCGTCGAACGGCGAGGTCACAGCGTCGACGTGCGGGAGGCCTTCGAGCCGGTCGACTTCCTTCTCGATCTCGTCCTTGTATGTGGAGTCCTCGACCGAGTCGCCATCGTCGGCGACGACGATGACGTCGGCGGCGACCCCCGAGGCTTCGGGGAAAGTGGCACGCATCGAGTCGAGTGCGACCTGGGCCTCGGAGCCGGGAAGAGTGAAGTCATCGTCGAAATCCTTCGCAAACGCCGCGACGCCGGCACCGACGAGCCCGAAGATCACCAGCCACAGGGCGATGAATCGGAAGGGCGTGCGGTAGGCACGACGACCCAGTGCATACAGGAATGTTGACACGAAAACCTCGATACAAAAGTGTATTGGATACAGTATTGTATTGTTGTTGACTCAATGCCCTCAGCGCAAATGCATCAGGAGATTCGTGAAGATTCTCATTGGATGCCCAGGCCGACACCGATGCACTCCCACCACGACGACTCCGCGACAGCCCCAACCACAACGACGAAATGCCGATGAACACAGACAATCTCAGCGCCCGCAGAAAACAGACCCGCAGCACACTCGTGGAGGCGGGTGTCTCTGTGTTCGCCGTCAAGGGCATAGACGGGGCTTCGATCGAGGAGATCTGCGAAGCCGCCGGGTTCACCCGAGGAGCCTTCTACTCGAACTTCTCCAGCCGCGACGACCTGGTTCTGGCCACGATCGAACAGCGGACCTCCCACGATCTCGACATGCTCGACGCCACCATTGAGCGCTGGCGTGATCGCCTCAACAGCAGCGGCCCTGAGAACATCGAGGACTTCCTCACGGAGTTCATCGACGACACATTCAGTCAGAAGAAGGTCACCGCCGCCGAGGTGATCGCCGAGCATGAGATCGAGCTGTATTGTCTGCGCACGCCTGGCCTCTACCCCAGGTATGCGGAACTGAATTCGTTCCAGGGCCAGCGGATCCAATCGCTGATCGAAAACGCCATCGGCTTCGCGGAAGCCGCCTCGACTATTCCGCTCAAAGACCTCATAGAAGCACTCACCGCCGTCCATTCGCAGGCATCACTGCGAGCAGCTGCGGGTAAGAAGCTTCATGAGGTCGTCAAGATCGACTCGACCCAGATGGTGCGCATACTCAGTCGGCTCCTCGACTTCTCTCAGAAGCCCTAGGCTCGTCTTCGACGCCCAGGACCAGCCCGCAGGCACTAAGGTAGTTGGCGTGAATGAACTACAGCGCGAATATTACGCCTTCATCAACAACATGGATGTCCGCCTCGGCGCGTTCGTCCTCGCCGACCTGCCGGAGACCTTCGACAACGAAGACGGGGCCACGGTGAAGTTCCCCAAGGACTTCGGCCCCAAATCCCTGCCGATGCTCGAACTCTTCACCCTCTCCCGCTTCTCCTCCCCCGACGAGGTGATCGACCCGGAGAACCGCAGGTTCGTCGAAGGTCTCATCCGCTACCTCGGCGAGACCTACCTCCGCGCGATCGGTGGCGGCTGGGACCACGACGAAGAGACCGGCAACGGAATGCCGTTCATCCGACCCGACACCGAAGAGGGCCCGCTGAAGGGCGAACCCATCCCCATCCTGGCGATCATCCTCGCCGCGGTCGACGCCCGCACCGCTGAGGTCTTCACGGCCGTCCTCGACAAGGCCCGCGAGAACCTGGGCGGCGACGGCTCACCCAGGCGCAACTGCACCGGGCTGGCGATGGGGGTGCTCACCGCCGAGAACTCCAGCGAGGAAGAGGTCGAATTCCTCTCTCGCTTCATCGGCACCGTGGAACCGGGCATCGCAGCCTGGACGCAGGAGCAGGCCGATCCCTCTTCGTGGTCCTACGAGCGCGAAAGTCTGGCCCGGCTCGGCAGGCAGATCAAGGTTCGCTACGACTCGCGCGATGAGATGATGAGCGAGGAGGAGACCCCGTTCGTCGCCGGAGCGATGCGCTTCATCGGTGAGACGATCCGGCGGATCGGATTCGGCCAGTGGCGCTACGGCGCGAACCTCGAAGCCGACGACCCCCGCAGCCGGCAGCCCTTCATCCGGTTCATCATCGGCGACCAGAACCTCGACATGGTTCCCTGGCGTCTGACTCAGACAGCGCTCGAGGACCCGAATTCGATCGCAGCAGGACTCGATACGGTCATCTCGATGCGTGAGGAAGAGACCGCGAACGAAGAGGCAGCTCAGAGCCGATAGCGGCGGTTGCGGTCCATCCCGTCTGCTGGTGAACCGGGAGCCAGGTCGATCTGCCTGCGAGCCGGATCGATCTGCACAGTCACCAGAGTCGCCGACCGGTCCCCATAGGCAGCACCGGGTGCGGGTGTGCACGACACTGGAGCCTCCCCCGGCCCTGTGGTCAGAAGGTCGATGAGGTCGGCCGTCGACTCGGGCTCGCCGGATCTTCCACCTCGACCGGAGTGATCTTCAGTCCCACCGGAGTGATCTTCAGCTCGGCTGGGGCATTCCTCGGTTCGCCCTTCGAGGTGGGCCAGGCGTGCTCGCGAGGTCGACGTCGCGTTGAGTTCGAGGCCGCCGGGCACGAGGTCGTGGTGCAGGAAGTGGTTCGTGTGGAGCAGGAACCCTGAGCTGGATTCTGCGCGCGGGGACTCACACGAGCTCCCGGCTCGACGTTCGCGCTTCTTCGAGTTGGCGATCTCGACCTGAACCACTTCGTCGGCGGTGACCACCGTGATGATCGACGAGGACGAGGCCTGCGCCGAGTGGATGATCTCCAGCGCCTCATCCATGGTCGTCGCCTTCGACAGGACGCGTTCGAGGATCATGTGGATGGGTACTCCCCCGGGCCCGTCGCCCTCGTGTTTGAGGATGTTGAGCAGAACGCCGACTCCGGCCTCATTGAGCCCGATCTTGCCGAGCATCCCGTATTCGGCGATGCCCACGTGGCGCAGCTGGCCGGGCACAGAGCCGCTGTCATTGATGTGCCAGAGTGTCGAGAAGTCGGCTGCCCAATCCCAGTTCTGGGCCGCGATCGAGGCTCCGGGGCGGGTGAAGCTCACGGTCGAGCATTCGGTCGCCGCGGCGGGCGCCAGGGTCATGATCTCCGTGCGGGCGATGACTTCCGTGAGCTCGTCGATGGAGACCCCGGCGGCTTCGGCCACGGCGGCGACCTCCTCGGCGGCTTCCGGCGACCACCCCTGGAGTCGTGCGTGGCTCGCGGAGGCAGCGGCACGGACGTCCGCCTCGGCGATGGACAGGAATTCGAAGTAACGGCGATAGCCGGCGATCGCGGAGTCGATGCCCGTGCGCAGCTCGCGCCCTCGCTGAGCACCGCGTTGGATGTGGTCAGCGGCGCGGGAGGTGAAGACCTCAGGCCTGACCTCGGCGGCAGGAACGTAATCGGTGCTCACTGGCGACTCCTCAACTCGTGTGGACCTGATTCTCTCATCCCTGGGGAACGAGCGACCCCACCCCCAGGTCGATGTCCAGATAGTGCATATGGGCGGCGGTTTCGGCCAAGGCGGCGAACAGATTGAAGTTGCGCAGCGAGTCGAACCCTCGCGACCAGTGCAGGCCCTGCGCGATCGAGTAGACGCTGTGGTCGTCGGTGGCTTCCATGCGCTCGGTGATCTCGTTCAGGCGCTGACGATGATGGTCGATGAGTTCGCGTCTGCGGTCGTGGAGACCGTGGAAGCGGAAGCCGTGCGCCGGGAGGACGGACACGTCGGCGTCCAGGTTTCCGATCTTGTCCAGGGAGCCGAGATAGTCGCCGAGGCTGTGCGTGATCGCGCCGCTGTCGAGCCCGATGTTCGGGGTGATCGTCGGCAGCACGTGGTCGCCGGAGAACAGCAGCTGATCCTCATCGCGGACGAAGACCGAATGTCCGTAGGTGTGCCCCGGGGTCCACAATGCCCGCAGCGCACCGGACTCCATGGGCAGCTGGGATCCGTCGTCGAGGATGGTGACGGTCTCGGGCATGCTGCTCATCAGCAGTGCGAAATCGTTCTTGGAACCCGCGCTGCCCTTGGCGTTCTTGCTGCCGTTCTTGCCGCTGACCTGGAGACTCTCGACTTCGGCCCAACGGTCTTCGGGCACTCCGTAGGCGCGGGCGATGTTGATGCTCGGGTCGACCCCGGTGCCCAGGTCAACGCTCTGCGAGAAGAACTGCTTGATCGAGCGCAGGTCCTCGCCGTGCATAGCCACCCACATATCGGGGTTCTTGTGCAGCAGAGCCGGAACCAGTCCGATGTGGTCACGGTGGTAGTGGGTGATGGCGATGCCGTGCACATTCGCCACGGTGAATCCCAGCGATTCCAGCGCCGAGGTGAGCGCCAGGTATTGGTCCTTGCCGTCCCAACCGGGATCGATGAGGATCAGGCCGGAACCGTCGGCGATTCCGTAGCAGTAGGTGTAGACGAGCGGGTTGTTCGGGATCGGGACCGGGATCGCCCACACACCCTCGGCGACCTTCTCCACTGCGGGCAGGACCCTGTCCTTCCACGCGGCCGACTGTGCTGAGCTGAGCGTTTCAATCGCCATTGCTGAGAATGCCTCTCTTCGTCGAGCATCATGGGCGAGCCCACCCGGGCCGAACCATCGAGGCCCTCGTACGTGGGCCCACATTGCCATTGCCGCTCAACTTACTCTCTTTGGGCAGTTACTGAAAAGTCGTTCGATAGGCGGGATGGCCGCCTCTGCACACAAGAGCGGCGCCATGGGGACGGCACCGCTCGGACAGACTGGCGCTGCGGGCGGACGGACTGTTACTGGCTCGGACGGACTGCGACTGCGCTCGCAAGGGCCACCTCGCCGAGGGTGCGGGTGCGGTGCAGGGCCGCGGCTGGCAATCAGCACCCGACCCTACTGGATTCGTTGCTCGTTATCCGGTCCGGGTGACATTTTCGTTTCAGTTCGTGGAATTGATTGCGTTTTCGGTTGCCTCAGGGTTAGTGTCTATGGCGCAGATCACTTCTGTGTCTGTGCGAATGCAGGGTCGGGTGCAATCGCCTCGATATCTGGCAAGACTCACTGGAGAGGATTGATATGGCTGCGTCAGGCTCACTGAAACGCAACCTCGGGCTGTGGTCCATCGTCGGGCTCGGACTCGGATATATGACGCCGACGGTGGTCTTCGATACGTTCGGGATCGTGTCGGGCGAAACCGATGGTGCGGTGCCGGCTGCGTACCTCATCGCTCTCATCGTCATGGTGTTCACGGCCTTCAGCTACGGAAAGATGGTCAAGGTCTTCCCCACCGCGGGTTCGGCCTATACGTACACCCGCGAAACCATGAGCCCCGGACTCGGCTTCCTCGTCGGCTGGACCTCGCTCATGGACTACCTGCTGCTGCCGATGGTCAACTGCCTCATCGCGCGGCTGTATATGGAATCGCTCGTCCCCGATGCCCCTGCCTGGGTGTGGGTCGTCCTCTACACGGTGATCATGACCGGCATCGTCACCACGTCCATGCGCGGGACAGCCAACTTCAATGCCGTGCTCTTGGTCTTCGCCGTCACCATGGTCGCCCTCTTCTGCGTCATCGCCATCGTCAACCTGACCAACGGCGAAGGATCGGGAATCGTATTCAGCCCCGAGCCCTTCGTACACGAAGGCGTGCACATGTCCGCGCTGCTCACCGGCGCCACCGTGGTCTGCTTCTCCTTCATCGGCTTCGACGCTGTGACGATGTACACGAACGAGGCCAAGCATGTGAACCTCATGCCCAAGGCCATTCTGCTCACAGTGCTCGCCGGTGGCACGATCTTCCTCGTCGCCAGCTATTTCGCTCAGCAGCTCTTCCCCGACAACTCGCAGTTCAGCGTCGTCGATGATCCGCTGCCGGAGATCGGCCTCCTCACCGGAGGACCAGTCTTCATGGGCTTCTTCCTCGCCGCGGCCTTCGCCGCCACGATCGCCTCGGGCCTGGCCTCCCACGCGTCGGTCGCCCGCATGATGTTGGTGATGGGGCGCAACGGCGTGTTGCCGCGCAAGGCCTTCGGCTACATCCATCCGAAGACGCACACTCCGATGTTCAACATCATCCTGGTCGGCGCGGTGTGCCTGTTCGCGATGTCGTTCAGCCTCGAGTTCATCTCTGCGCTGATCAACTTCGGCGCACTCATCGCGTTCACCTTCGTCAACCTCACGGTCATCGCACACTTCGCGTTCCGCACCAAGCAGGTCGTGGACTTCAAGTCTGCGTTCACATACGTGGTGATGCCCTCGATCGGCGCGATACTGACCGGCGTCCTGTGGGTGAGCCTGCACGAGACTGCGCTCGTCGGCGGTGCAGTCTGGCTGGCCATCGGCGTCATCTACCTGGCCGTGCTGACTCGCGGCTTCAAGCGAACGGTCCGCAGCTTCGACGACCCCGAGGCCGACGCACAGATGTCCGAACCGGAGGCCGCTGCAGAGTAGGCGCGAACCACACAGAGCCAGCGTCCGCTGCGGAGTAGAAGCCGGGGGCCGAGCCGGAG
>JAKDSA010000053.1 GCA_030457025.1 Brevibacterium sp.
CCCGTTGGTGTGCGAGCGCAGCAGGTGCGCGGAACCGGAGGTGTAGGCGCGCAGTCGAGCATGAACTTCACCGAGGTGGTGCGAAATTTCCCCTCCGTTCGTCGCTGTTCGAGCAGGGCCTCGACTTGGACATCGATGTCCTCAACGTCACGGGGCCACCACAGGCTGCCGACCACCTCGGCGGACAGATCCCCGGTGTCCTCAGCTTCGACGTAGGCGTCGAAGGGGGAGCGGTGGCCGGAATAGTCGCCGACGATGGCGTCCATCCACGCGGTGACGCCGAGCCTGTGCAGGAAGGACTGCCCGGCGAGCAGCCCCGCGCGGATCTCAGCGTCGGTGGCGGCCGGGACCTGGGCGGAGACGAGATCCATGGCAGATTCGTGCAGACACCCGGTCGGTGTTCCTGCTTCGTCCTTCTCGATCACGCCCCCGGGCGGGGCAGGTGTGGAGGCATCGAGACCGGCGAGGTCCATGGCCTTCGAATTCACCCACGCCGAGTGATGGTCTGCGCTGAGCAGGATGATGGGCCGGTCCGGACTCAGCTCGTCGAGAATCGCGGCGGACGGTGCGCCTCCGGGGAAGTCGGCCATCGACCACCCGCCTCCCGTGATCCAGCTGTCGCCTGTCGCGCTGGTGGCACTCGCGGCCACATAGTCGCGGATCACCTCGAGCGAGGCCTCGAGATCTTCAGCTTCGCTGAGATCGCAGGCCAGAGACTCCTGCCCGCCGAAGGTTGTGTGCACATGGGCGTCGACGAACCCGGGCGTGACCAGCTGCCCCGTGGCCGTGATGGTGCGTTCGGCAGGGTCTGTGGCCTCGCCGGTGCCGATCTCGGTGATGATTCCGCCGCGGATGCTGATGCGATTCGCCGGCAGGACGGCGTGACCGTCGAAGATGCTGACGTCGAGAATGTCGAGGTTCATGTTCCTCCAGACTTCCTTGTCGAAGGTGGGGCCAAGCGCGCAGGACGCGCCTCGCAGAGTTTCAGGACGTGAAGACGGTGTCCTGCCATTCGTGGTGCGGATCCTCGTGCTGGTCGATGAACACGTGCTTGACCTGCGTGTACTCATCGAACGAGTACTGACTCATGTCCTTGCCGAACCCGGAGGCCTTGTACCCGCCATGGGGCATGTCGGAGACGATCGGGATGTGCTCGTTGATCCACACGCACCCGGCTTCGATGTCGGCAGCCGCGCGCAGCGTCCGGTTCGTTGTCGTCGTCCAGGCGCTCGCCGCCAACCCGTAGGGGGTGTCGTTGGCCAGTTCGATGGCTTCGTCATCGGTGTCGAAAGGCACCGCGACGAGGACGGGTCCGAAGATCTCCTCGCGCCACACCTCGGCGTCGGTGTCGATTCCGCTGATGAGCGTCGGCGCATAGTATGCCGTTGAGTCCGTGTCCCCGGGCAGAGCCTCACCGAGGTGGTTGTGCGTGGGCACCTGTCCGCCGCAGTGGATCCTGGCCCCGGCTTCACGGGCGCGATCGACCATGTCGGTGACCCGTGACCGGTGGGTCAGTGAGATGAGGGAGCCCATGTCGGTGACGGGATCGGCGGGGTTGCCGACGCGAACACCTTCCATGAGTTCGGTGACCCGAGCAGTGAAGGTCTCGAAGTGTTCGCGGGCGACGATGGCTCGAGTCGCCGCGGTGCAGTCCTGGCCGGAGTTGATGAGCGACCCGGCCACGGCACCGCGGGCAGCAGCCTCGATGTCGGCGTCATCGAAGACCACGAACGGGGCTTTGCCGCCGAGCTCGAGGTGGACTCGGGAGCCCTTGGCCGCGGCGAGTTCCATGATGCGCCGGCCCACCTTGGTTGACCCGGTGAATGAGGACATGACGACGTCCGGGTGAGTGATGAGCGCTTCCCCGGCTTCGAGCCCGTCACCGGCGATGACGTTGATGACTCCGGGGGCGAAGCCTGCGGCGGTGGCCGCCTCGGCGAGGATGAGCGAAGTCCCAGGAGTCATCTCCGAGGTCTTGAGCACGATCGTATTGCCGGCGGCGACGGCGGGGAAGATCTTCCACGCGGCCATCTGCAGCGGGTAGTTCCACGGGGCGATCGAGCCGACGACGCCGAGGGGTTCGCGCCGGGTCATCGACGTCGACTTCTCCCAATAGGTGCCGGCGGCTAAGCCGGTGAGCTGCCGGGCGGCGCCGGCGAAGAACTTCGCGTTGTCGATCGAGCCCGGCACATCGAATTCCTTGGCCAGGCGAATCGACTTGCCGGTCTGCTGCGATTCGAGTTCGGCAAGCTCATCGGCACGAGCCTCGAGCTGCGTTGCCAGCCCGAGCATCAGTTCAGCGCGCTCACCAGGAGTCAAGGCTTTGAAGGCCGGGTAGGCGGCCTTCGCCGAGGCGACTGCCCGGTCGACATCGGCGGCGTTCGCGAGCGTGTACTCTCCGGTGGTCTCACCCGTGGCGGGATTGACGAGGGTGAAGGAGTCGCCGCTGCCTTCGTGTTAGCTGCCGTTCCAGTAATGCATAGTGTCACTTCCAACCGGGTTGCGCGTCAGTGTGTGGTTCAGACGACAATATGTGTCGCCCGTCACCGTTGGATCCACCCTAATCGACTGCGGTGGCCAATTCCACCGATTCCGTTGTATGAGACGAATGCTCGCAAGAAAACTGTCGATTCCTTGATCAGTGCTTGCTGAATCAGTGTCGCTGCTTGCGCTATTCGTCGGTGTGTCGCTCGTGGTCAGCTGGCAGAGGGACTCGACTGCTCCGTGAATTCAGGACGCGCCCTCAGCGAGGTCCTGACGCACTTCAGCGCCGACACAACGCCGCACCGCCGAGACCACTGTGTGTGCGGCGTGGTCTCGGCGGTGCGGCGTTGTTGCTGTGAGGCGGTGAGGCTGTGGCCAGCCTCAGCGGGGGAACTTCTGCCCGGTCAGCTTCTCGAAGGCCTCGATGTAGCGGGCGCGGGTCTTCTCGACCACCTCGGCGGGCAGTGCCGGTGGGGGAGTGTCCGAGGACATGTCCCAGCCGGACTCCTTCGTCAGCCAGTCGCGGACGAACTGCTTGTCGAAACTCGCCTGCGCCTTGCCTGCCTCGTAGGTCTCAGCATCCCAGAAACGAGACGAATCCGGGGTGAGCACCTCATCGCCGAGGACCATCGTCCCATCGGGCAGCGTGCCGAACTCGAACTTCGTGTCGGCGAGGATGATGCCGCGCTCACGGGCGATCGCCTCGGCCCGCTGGTAGATCTCGATGGTCAGGTCACGGGCCTTCTCGGCGGCCTCAGTGCCGATGGCCTCAGCGGCCTGGTCGAAGCTGACGTTCTCGTCGTGGTCGCCGAGTTCTGCCTTGGTCGCGGGCGTGAAGATCGCGGGTTCCAAGCGGTCGGCTTCGATGAGGCCGGCGGGCAGCTGGATGCCGCACACGGAGCCGGTGGCCTTGTAGTCGGACATGCCGGAGCCGGTGAGGTAGCCGCGGGCCACGCATTCGATGGGCAGCATCGACAGGTTCTTGACGATGAGACCGCGGCCGCGCACGGCCTCGGGCGCCTCGGAGCTGATGACATGGTTGCCGATGACCTCGGAGAGCTGGTCGAACCACCACAGGCTCAGCCCGGTCAGCACCTTGCCCTTGTCGGGAATCTCGGAGTCGAGGACCCAGTCATAGGCGGAGATGCGGTCCGAGGCGACCATGAGCAGCTGCTCGGCCGAGGCGGCATCGGTGGCCGTGTCGGGAATGTAGAGGTCGCGGACCTTACCCGAGTACACGTGCCTCCAGCCCGGAAGCTCGGGGGCGTTGGAATCGAGCCCCGCCGAGGCGGATGCTGGTTCCCCGTCCGAGAACGGCAGAGTCGGCTCGGCGTCTGACTGCACGCTTGAGGGTGTGACAGCAGCCGCTTCCTCCGGGGCCGGGTAGATGTCGGCCACGGTGATCTGCCCACGGGCAGCCGCCTCGGCGATGTCGGTCCGATGCTGTTCGCCGTCCCATGTGACCTCTGAGACTGCGGCATAGGCCGTGGCTCGTGCCTCGTCGAGGCTGGAGCCCAGCGAGACGATGGAGAGCACACGACCGCCGGCGGTGACGATGTCACCGGTGTCGGCGACGTCCTCGGAGATGACGATGTCCTCGGGGGCGAATCCGGCACCTGTGTCGGGGGCTCGGGCGGTCCCGGCGTGGAGGATGTGGACGTCTTCGAGTCCGTCGGCGGTGTTGAGGCCGCGGATGATGTCGCCCGTGCGCGGAGTGTTCGGGTAGTTCTCGGCGGCCATGACCACGGTCACCGAGGAGCGCGGATCCCATTCGAGTTCGCCCACCTCGTCGAGGCGACCCTCGGCAGCTGCCAGCATGGTCTGACCCAGCGGGCTGCGCAGTCGAGCGAGCACGGACTGGGTTTCGGGATCGCCGAAGCGCACATTGAACTCCACGACCCGCAGGCCCGTCGAAGTCAGGGCGAGTCCGCAGTAGAGGAGGCCGACGAATGGGGTGCCGCGACGCGTCATCTCGTCGACGACCGGCTGGGCGACGGTGGACACGATCTCGTCGACGGTGCCGGCCGGGATCCAGGGCAGCGGCGAGTAGGCGCCCATGCCGCCGGTGTTGGGCCCCGTGTCACCATCGCCGATGCGCTTGAAGTCCTGTGCAGGAGCCAGGGGCAGGGTGTGCTGCCCGTCGCAGAGGACGAAGAGGGAGACCTCGGGGCCGTCGAGGTAGTCCTCGATGACGACCCGATCGGAGACCTCGAGGCAGGAGCTGGCGTGAGTCAGGGCCTCACTGCGGTCCGAGGTGACAACGACGCCCTTGCCGGCGGCCAGACCATCGGCCTTGACCACGTACGGTGCGCCGAAGCCGTCGAGGGCTGCGGCCGCCTCGTCGGCGGTGTAGGCGACCACGGTGCGTGCGGTGGGCACGTCCGCTGTCTCCATGACCTCCTTCGCGAACGACTTCGAGCCCTCGAGCACGGCAGCCTCGGAGCTGGGCCCGAAGACAGGGAACGAGGCCTCACGCAGGGCGTCTGAGACCCCGGCGACCAGTGGTGCTTCCGGGCCGATGACGACGAGGTCGACGTCGAGCGTCTCCGCCAATGCGGTGACCGCTGCGGAGTCGTTCATATCCACGGCTTCGGTGTGCGCGATCGCCGCAATTCCCGGGTTGCCGGGTGCGGCGATGACGGCGTCGACCTGAGGGTCGCGACTGAGAGCAAGGACGAGGGCGTGTTCGCGGGAGCCCGAACCGATGACAAGAACCTTCACCCCTCCAGCCTATAAGGTCGTAGGCTTGGGTGCGTGACTCCTTCCACTTTCACTTCCGCCGAGGCTGTCGAATTGGCCACAGTCATGCGCAGCGGTTTCGAAGAATCCCGCCATATCGGTTCCGCCGTCGTCCTCGATCCGAGCGGATCGCCCCTGATCAGCCTGGGTGCGCCCGAAGTTCCAGTGTTCACGCGGTCAAGTCTCAAGCCCCTCCAAGCCATCGCCGCAATGAATCTCGGCGCGGATGTCAGCGGCACCTGGGCGGCTCTGTCGACCGCGTCCCATAAATGCGAAGCCGGCCACGCCGAGGCGGTTGCCGGAATGCTCGCATCCGTGGATCTGAGCCCGGAGGACCTGCAGTGCCCGTCCGCACACCCGGCCGATGGCACCTTCCGTAGGAGTCTGCAGGAATCCGGTGCCGGCGACCCGAAGTCGCCCCTGTACTTCAACTGTTCAGGCAAGCATGCCGCGTTCCTCATGGCCGCCACGGCCATCGGTGCCGATACCGGAAGCTACCTCGACCCCACCCATCCGGTGCAGGCCAAGATCGCCGAGGTGGTCGCGACCTTCGCCGGCGAGACGCCGGCAGCCGTGGGCACCGATGGCTGCGGTGCCCCGGTGTTCGCACTCAGTCTGGTCGGTCTGGCGCGGGCGATCGGTCGTGTGGTCCGGCTGGGCAGCACCGAGGCAGCCACAGCCGACGTCGACCCGGTCGACGCGAACTCGACGACAGCCTCGGCGAGGGATCACCACTCGTACGCCGCCGAGGCGCGCATCCTCATGGACGCCGTCTTCGCCGAACCCTGGGCGATCGAAGGACACGGCAGGCCGAACACGACCGTCATCGATCGCCTCGGCGTCTTCGCCAAGGGTGGGGCCGAAGGCGTCATCGTCATGGCCACGGAATCCGGGTACTCGGTGGCGCTGAAATGCCTCGACGGGTCCTCCCGGGCGACGGGACTCGTGGCCCTGACCCTGCTGCGCAGGGCAGGGGCCCTTCCGGAGATCAGCGAGGACCTCCTCGACGAGGTGATCGAGGCGATCACAGACCCCGTCACCGGCGGCGTCGATTCCGAGGGGCGGACGGCGGTTGTCGGACAGGTCGTCGTGGGTGAAGATGTAGCGAAGATCAGGTAAGAGGGAGAGTCACTGATGGCCATTCGCAGAAGGATCGACCCCGACGAGGGTCGCAACGCCCTCGAGATGTGGGCGGCGCATTCGGACGCCGACGCGGCACCGGCAGATCGGTCGACCCTGGCCACCGCGGTGAGATTCACACTCGAGGAGCTGGCTTCGCGGGCAGAGGGCAACAGCGTCGAGGTTCGGGTCCCGCCCTTCGGCGTCACCCAGTGCATCCCCGGCCCCCGGCACACCCGCGGCACACCGCCCAACGTCGTCGAAACCTCGGCGCAGGTGTGGTTGGAGATCGTGACCGGCCAGACCGAGTTCTCCGCCGCACTTGCCGGCGGCACGGTCGAGGCCTCGGGCACGCGCGCCGATATCAGCGACTTCGTCCCCCTGTACACTTCGGCAGAACTGGAAGGCCGGCGATGAACGCCCAGATCACCCAGACCACCTCATTCATCGGTGGACGTCACGTCCCCTCGCTGACCACCTACGCCAACGTCGACCCGGCCACCGGCGACCACCTCGGCGATGTCTCCCGCGGCGGCCCCGACGAGGTCGACCGTGCGGTCACAGCCGCGGCCAGGGCACAGCAGGAGTGGAAGCGCTCGAGCACAGAGCAGCGCTCGAAGCTGCTGGTCACCACCGCCGAGGTGATTCGGGCCAACCGTGACGAGATGGCCAGCCTCGAATCCGAGGACACAGGCAAACCCCTGACCCAGGCCTACGCCGACGTCGACGTCTGCGCCCGCTACTTCGAGTTCTACGGCCACGCCATCGAGTCCTACTACGGGCACTCGATCCCCATGTCCGAGGACATGCACGTCTACACGCGCCGCGAACCCTACGGCGTGACCGGGCACATCGTGGCCTGGAACTACCCGCTCCAGCTCATCGGCCGCGCCGCCGCAACCTCACTGGCCACCGGCAACTGCGCGGTCGCCAAACCCGCCGATGAGACTCCGCGCTCCACGGTCCGCCTGGCCGAGCTCATCCATTCCGTCGGCTTCCCCGACGGAGCATTCAACGTGGTCACAGGCCTAGGCGCCGAGGCGGGAGCGGCGTTGGCCGCCCACCCGGGCATCGCCCACCTGGGCTTCGTGGGCTCGACCCAGATCGGTTCGCAGATCGCCCACGCCGCCGCCGATCGCGTCATCCCGACGGTGCTCGAGCTCGGCGGAAAATCCGCGAACATCGTCTTCTCCGACGCCGATGTCGACGCCGCCATCCCGTCCCTGGTCCGCTCGATCATCCAGAACGCCGGCCAGACCTGCTCGGCCGGCTCCCGCCTCATCGTCGCCCATGACATCCACGCCGAGGTGGTGGAGAAGATGGCGGCCGCGATGGACAAGGTCACCATCGGCTACGGCATCGACGATCCGATGCTCGGGCCTCTGATCTCGGCGAAGCAGGCGACCCGCGTCGAAGGATTCCTGTCCGACATCGGCAGCGCCCAGATCGTCACCGGTGGAACCCGGCCCGAAGGGCTCGCCGATGATCTCATCGGGGGTGCGTTCATCACGCCGACGCTCGTGGACAATGTGTCTCCGGGCTCGACGCTGGCGCAGGAGGAGGTCTTCGGTCCCGTTGTCGTGGCCATGGGGTTCGGCGATGAGGAGGAAGCGGTCTCCTTGGCCAACGGCACCGACTACGGTCTGATCTCTGCTCTGTGGACGCAGAACCTCTCCCGCGCCCATCGGGTCGCCGCCGAGGTGGAGGCCGGGCAGATCTTCGTCAACACCTACGGTGCCGGCGGGGGAGTGGAGCTGCCCTTCGGCGGGTTCAAGAAGTCCGGCTACGGACGTGAGAAGTCCATCGAAGCACTCGACGAGTACACGCAGACGAAGACCGTCGTCGTGAAGCTGTGAGCCCGGCGATCACCGGCGCCGAGGCGAGAGTGACCGTGGCGCAGTCCGTCTGCGGCCGCGGACGTCGATGAGCCCGACGGTCCTCGGGCTGGTGCTGTTCGCTTCCGTGGCCCATGCCCTGTGGAACATCGCCGCGAAATCGGTCTCCGGCAAGGGCTATTCCTTCGTGCTGGCTTATCACGGACTGTCGGCGATCCTGTTGGCCCCGGTTGCGATCTGGCTGCTCGTCTCCGGAGCACATGAGTTCAGTCTGAGCCTGCTGGGCGCTGCGGTGCTCAGTGCGCTCTTCCACATCGCCTACTCGGTGTCTCTGCAGTCCGGCTATGACCATGCACCTCTGGGTGTCGTCTATCCCACGGCGCGAGGGGTCGGGCCGATCATCACGATCGTCATTGCGGTGCTGTTCCTGGGAGAGCGGCCGAGCCCACCGGAGGCCATCGGCGCCTTCGTCGTCCTCGCCGGCATCGCAGTGGTGACCGTGCATCCGAGGCGGGCACGGACCGGCACTGCCGATTCCCGGCGCGGCCGTCTCAGCCACGGCGCAAGCAGCCACGGCATCGGGCGGGGTCTGGCCTGGGGCGGGCTGATCGGGACCTTCATCGCCTCGTACACCCTGTGGGACGATTTCTCCGTCAACCACATCACCGACTCACCGCTGCTCTACTTCGCCGTCTCCGAAGCCTGCGTCGCGACCATGATGGCGTTGGGCATCGTCACGATCCCCGGTGGTGCGGGGCGTCGCGCAGACTTCACTTCGATCCTGGCCGGGCACAAGCGGGCTCTGGTCACCGTCGCCATCTTGTCGCCGTTGGCCTATCTGCTCGTCCTGTTCGCGATGCAGCAGGCGCCGGTGTCCCTCGTGGCGCCCGTGCGCGAGACCTCGATCATCGTCGGTACGCTGCTGGCCTGGTGGCTCTTCGGGGAGAGGAACATCGGCATGAAGCTGACCGGGGCGGTGGTCGTCGTCGCCGGAATCGGCCTCATCGCCCTCGGCTGACGCCGCAGCAGCACCCGGGACGGCGCCGCAGCGCCTGGAACTTCAGCGCTTCTTCTTCGGCTTGCGGCGGGTGACGCGGACCACGCGGGTGGGGCAGACGGCATGTGAGAGCACTGCCTGTGAGGTTGAACCGAGGATCGTGGAGACGAAGCCGCCGCGGCCGCGGGACCCGAGCATCAGGAGATCGGCGGTGTAGGTGGCACTGATGAGCACCTCGGTGGCGGGGGCGTCGAAGATCGACCAGCGAACCTCGACCTCGGGGAATTCCTCCTTGAGGGATTCGACGGCTTCCTCCCGTGAGGTCACGGCTTCGTCGTACATCTTCTCGAGGTGCGTTTCGCTGGGCATCCACTCCGGCGAGAGGACATGGGCAGCTGTGATGCCGACCAGGTGCAGGGGCAGACCATAGATCCGGGCCTGCACTGCGGCCGCGCGCAGGACGGGCCCGTCGGTTTCGAACGGGTCGATCGCGGCGACGACCTCGCCGGTGAAGTCCGGTCGTCTGCCGCCGGACTCGGCGATGGCTGTCTGCGCGTCGGAAGAGCGCACGGGCAGATCGATCGGCAGAGGCTTCTCCGGCAGCGGACGTGCTGGCCACGTGCTCGGGATGACCACGGTGGGGCAGTGCGCGTGCGCCGGCATCGCCAGGGCTACGGACCCCAGCAGGCGACCGGTGAAACCGCCGCGACCGCGGGCACCGATGACGGCGAGATCCGCGTTCTTCGAGTTGTCGACCAGCACCCCCGAGGCATCGCCGGGAAAGACCACTGTCGACACCGGCACCGAGGCATCGGTGACGGTTTTCGCACTGTCGTCGACGAGCTGCTGCACCGACCTCTTGATGACGGTGTCGTAATCGGCCGGGTAGACGATGTCCGCCTGGCTCATATTGACGCCGGGAACGGTGTACGCCGCGACGAGGCGAATCTCCGAAGCGGTCAGCTGCGCATGCCTGATCGCCCACTGCAGGGCGCATTGACTGTTGGCGGAGCCGTCGACTCCGACGATGATCGTATGAGACATGTCCACCCCTATGTGAGAAGTCCGATTGTGCCTGACCCCAGCCTATGGGATCGACCGGAATACTGCCTGGGAGACCGTCCAGGAGTTGTCGACTAGACTGTCCGCGACTCGAAACGCGGGGACGACTCACCCGCCACGGAAACCGATGCCCAAGGAGATCATGAAGGACCAGATCGACGTCGCAGTTCGTCGCAGCCCCAAGTACTCGGTATTCATGGGACTCGGCGCGATCCTCGGCGTCCTCGTCGCGGGTGGGCTCACACTCTTCGTCGATCCCGCAGCGATTCCCACCGGCTACACCGTGGGCAAAGGCGCCGGGCTCCTGCTCATCGTCCTCGGCGCGGGCGGATTGTTCCTCGGCGGGCTCCTGGCACTGATCCTCGACTGGATGGGCCGGAGGAAGTCCCGCGAGTACCGGGTCGACGCGGAGATCGACATGGTCGACGACCCGAAGGAGATCGCGCGCCGTCGGATCGCCGAAGCCAACGGCGAAGATCCTGACGGCAATGCCGATGCCACCCCACGTGCCACCTCGGCGGGGGATAGCGAGGGAGACGACGACTTCCGGGGCCCCACCTCGAGTACCGGAGTCTGACCTCCTGCGAAGTGAAGCTCACTGATGTGAGACAATCTTTCACGTGGCAAGAGGAGACGGGCAGCTAACGCACGAAATCGACCCCCAGGACCGCGGACCGCAGGATGCTTGCGGAGTATTCGGAGTCTGGGCACCGGGCGAGGAAATCGCCAAACTCACCTACTTCGGGCTCTACGCTCTGCAGCACCGCGGGCAGGAATCCGCGGGCATCGCTGCCAGCAACGGCAAACAGATCCTGATCTATCGCGATATGGGCCTGGTCTCGCAGGTCTTCCATGAACGCGATCTTGAGCTACTGCAAGGGCACATCGCGCTCGGGCACACGCGCTATTCGACGACGGGCTCACCCTCGTTCGAGAATGCACAGCCGACGCTGGGACCCACCCCGTTCGGAACTGTGGCACTGGCGCACAACGGCAATCTGACGAACTTCGACGAGCTCGAGACCTTGGCCGACGACCGACGCGATGACGCCGACCAGGTCGTCAAGGACGCGACGAAGAAGGTCAGCCGGACCAGGCCCTTCCGCGACTCCTCCAATGACACCTCCTTGGTCACCGAGCTCTTCGCCACCGAAGAGGGCGAGAACCTCACCGAGGCAGCACTCAACCTCCTGCCCAAGGTCGAAGGTGCGTTCTCGCTGGCATTCATGGACGAGAACACCCTCTACGCCGCCCGCGATCGCCACGGTGTGCGGCCGCTGTCGCTGGGACGGATGGAGAACGGCTGGGTCGTGGCTTCCGAGACTGCGGCGCTCGACATCGTCGGTGCGTCCTTCGTGCGCGACGTCGAGCCCGGCGAACTCATCGCCATCGACGAAGACGGTCTGCGCTCCTTCCGATTCGCCGAACAGGACCAGGCCCGCTGCGTGTTCGAGTACGTCTACCTGGCCCGCCCCGACAGCGTGCTCAACGGCAAGACCGTGCACGCGGCCAGAACCCAGATGGGCCGCCAGCTGGCCGACGAATTCCCTGTCGACGCAGATCTGGTCATCGCGACCCCGGAATCGGGGACACCGGCCGCCGTGGGCTACGCCGAACAGTCCGGCATCCCCTTCGGGCAGGGACTGATGAAGAACGCCTATGTCGGGCGCACATTCATCCAGCCCTCGGACACCCTGCGCCAGCGCGGCATCCGACTCAAACTCAACCCGCTGCGCGAGAACATCGAAGGCAGACGCCTCGTCGTCGTCGACGATTCGATCGTGCGCGGCAACACCCAGCGCGCCCTGGTGCGTATGCTCCGCGAAGCCGGAGCGAAGGAGATCCACGTGCGCATCTCCTCACCACCCGTCAAGTGGCCCTGCTTCTACGGCATCGATTTCGCGACCCGGGCCGAACTCATCGCCAACGGTCTGAACATGGACGAGATCCGTGACAACCTCGGCGCCGATTCCCTCGGCTACATCTCCCTCGACGGGATGGTCGAAGCCACCCAACAGGAGCGCAGCCAGCTGTGCACCGCCTGCTTCTCGGGCGAGTACCCGATTCCCGTCAACGACACCCCCGCCGACAAAGGATGTTGAGTTGAGCACCGATCCGCACTCGGACGCAGCCGCGTCGAAGTCCACCACCTATGCCGCAGCCGGCGTCGACGTCGAGGCCGGTGACCGCGCCGTCGAACTGATGAAGTCCGCGGTCGCGGCCACGCACAACGCGAATGTCGTCGGTGAGGTGGGCGGTTTCGCCGGCCTCTTCGACGTCTCCGTGCTCAAGGACTTCGAACGTCCGCTGCTGGCGTCATCGACCGATGGTGTGGGCACGAAGGTTGCGATCGCGCAGGCTCTCGACAAGCACGACACCATCGGATACGACCTGGTGGGCATGGTCGTCGACGACATCATCGTGTGCGGCGCCAAACCGCTGTTCATGACCGACTACATCGCCTGCGGCAAAGTCGTGGCCGAGCGCATCGCGGACATCGTCCGAGGCATCGCCGAGGCGTGCGCCAGTGCCGATGTCGCCCTCGTCGGCGGGGAGACCGCGGAGCACCCGGGCCTGCTCGGGGTCGACGAATACGATGTCGCCGGTGCCGCCACCGGGGTTGTCGATGCGTCGAAGCTGCTGGGGCCCGAGAAGGTCCTCGCCGGGGACGTGCTCATCGGACTGCCGTCCTCGGGCATCCACTCCAACGGCTACTCCCTGGTCAGGCACATCATCGCCGAGGCGGGCTGGGGTCTGGACCGGCACGTGCCCGAATTCGGCCGCACCCTGGGGGAGGAGCTCCTCGTCCCCACCCACGTCTACACCGCTGAGCTCAACGCACTGTTCTCCGCTCTGCCCGATGCTGTCCATGCGGTCTCGCACGTCACCGGTGGGGGCCTGTCGGCCAATGTGGCGCGCGTGCTGCCCCAGGGCCTGGTGGCGAATATGTCGCGGGCTTCGTGGGAGATCCCTCCGGTCTTCACCACCCTCGGTGATCTGGGTGGAGTCCCCCAGGAAGATCGTGAACGGACCTGGAACCTCGGCGTCGGCATGGTGCTCGTCACCGATGCTGCGTCCGTCGACAGCGTGCTCGCCGCCTGCCCCGGATCGTGGGTGCTCGGTGACATCAGCGTCGATGACGGCTCACTGGCCTCGGAACTCGATTACGTCCAGGGCGCCAAGGGCGTCGACGGCGGAGCCGCAATCCTCGGCTGATGTACTGTTCCCTCTGCTGACGATCTTCTCCCAGGCAACGCAGAAGGCGGGGGCCGCAGCCCCCGCCTTCGTGCTCAAGCGAATCCGATGCTCAGATGAGTGAGCTCCGATCACATCAGTGCTGATCGCTTACGATTCGCGCTGTGCGTCGTCATCTTCTTCTTCGTCGTCATCGTCGACGTTGTACTTATCGGCGTAATCCGAATAGTCCGGCTCGTCGTCGTACGGATCTGACGAACCGGACGTCGGCGACTCGGAACCCAGTTCCTGCTGGAGTCTATTCAGGTCGGTGTCCGGGCTGTAGTATTTCAGCTTCCGGGCTACCTTGATCTGCTTTGCCTTTGCGCGGCCGCGACCCACTGGCGTGACCCCCTCCGTCGTCATGTGGGGCGAAGCGCCCCGGACTAGATCTCTGCTATGCGCTTAAATCCTACCTGTTCGTACTGCGAAGTTCCATTTTGAGGCCCGACCTTGGATAGGCTGAACCCATGTCCTACAGTCGCGATTACGTTGTCACTCTGCGGATCTTCGAACCCACCGTGGTTCATTCCGAATTGCAAGATGAGCGGGCGGAAGACAACCGCGCCCGGGTCGAGGAGCAGGTCTCCAGTGATGCCGATCACCGCTTGATCTCACTGCCGCCGAGTCCCGTGGCCGAATCATTTCGCAATACCCCGATCTTCCTTCCTGCGTCTCAGACTGCGGACGGAGTGGATCGATACTGCCCGGCTCAGGAGGACATCCGCGGGTGGGAAGCGCTCGAATCTCTCAGCGAACACACCTCGAAGGCGACGCTGGACATCATCGCTCCCAAGTCCGCTCGCCGGCGCGCGGCCAGCCGTCGGGCCGAGTGGCTCCAGGATGCCAAGGACACGCGGGTCTTCAGCCGGGTCTCCGCCTGGGACGTGCCGCCGGCGTGGTGGCTGTTCTTCTCCCTGGGCGAAGACCAGATCATCACGAACGAAACCGATGCCGGACCGCGAATCCTCATCCGCACGGATATTCTGGCCGCCTCGGCGAGGATGGAATGGGCGGCGGAGACCGTTGCCGACAAGTCCAAGGTCGTTGACATGGTCGAGCAGACATCGACATTGGCGCAGTGGGTCGACGGCTTCGACATGAACTCCGTGCTCGAACTCGACCTGGGTGGGATGACCGATGTGCTCTGGCCCAACGAGGCACCGGAACTCGTGGACTCGTGGGTGACCGCGCTGAGCAACGACGATCCCGAGACCGCGGTCGCCTCCTTCCAGAAGTATGCGGCGATGTGGGAGCAGCTCAACCTCTACGCTCGCAGCTCCTGAATTCCGAACAGATCGTCTCCTGAGTCTCTCAGCGGGCGAGGGCGGCTACGATGGTCTGCGTACCCGCGGCGTCGAGAGAATGAACCACACAGCGCATGGATGAGAAGAAGCCTCGACTTCTGACGAAGAAGAAACCGGCGTCGGAGTCTGATGACGATTCAGAGACCGTGACGAAGCCGAAGCCGATGACGAAGTGGTCGATCGTGTGGCGCCTCGGGGCGACCGCGGTCGCCCTGGTCATCCTCACCTGCGGACAGTTCCTCAACACCAACGACTTCTTCCCGCTCGGGTCGCTGACACAGTACGCCACCGCCAAGGACCTCAATGGGGAGGTGAACTCGACGTGCATCGAAGCCCAGTTCCCCGGCGAGGACGAACCGCGCCGGCTCGGCTTCAACACGGGCACAGTCGGGATCGAACGCGGTGACATCGAGTCGCAGCTCGACCGGGTCATCTCCCATCCCGAGCTCCTGCAGACACTGGCCGATTCCTACGAACGCCTCCACCCGGATGAGCCGAAGCCGGAGTCGATGATCCTCTGCCGCACCGTGACTCAGTTGGAGAACGGGCAGAGCGTCGGCGAGCCCGAACACAAGATCCTGGCGACTTGGGAGGTGCAGTGAACAGGCCCGCGAATTCCACAGGCAAGACCCAGACCCTGACGGCCACCCCCGCCGAGGCGAGGGTCGGCAATCCGATCATCGGCTGGTTCACGCCCCAGATCTCTTTGGCCCGGGTCGCGATCTTCCGCGTCTTCGTCTACATCTTCGTCATCATCGACGTGCTCACGATCTCCGCCGACGTCATCCCGCACGGATGGACCCCCGACCTCTACCAGCCGCTGTGGCTGGCCAGGTTCCTCCACATCCCACCGGTCAGCGTCCTGGGCGCGCAGATCCTGCTCGCCGCGATCATCGTCTTCTCACTGCTCGCGGCCGCCGGAATCCTGCAGCGCATCAGCGGGTGGATGGTCGCGATCACCTTCGGGCTGTGGATGTTCTACACCCAGGGCTACGGCTACGTCGCCCACGACCACATGGCGCTCGTCATCGCCGTCGTGGTGCTGCCGACAGTGGGAGTCGCACGATTCCGGGATGTGGGGACCACCTCGGCGAAGGCGGGGTGGGCGCTGCGGGTCGTGCAGATCTCTGTCATCCTGACCTACTTCTACTCGGCGGTGATGAAGTGGATCGCCTCGGGCAACATCACCCACTGGGCCAATGGTGCCGTGATCGTCTGGGCGCTCATGCGCCGCGGGGCCGAATGGTCGAAGCTGTTCCTCGAGATGCCGGGCCTGCTCATCGCCGGGCAGTGGGCGACGCTGGCCTTCGAGTTCCTGTCGCCGATCGTGCTGTTCTTCAAAGGCAGATGGCTCTATGGTGCCGTCATCTTCTTCATGATCTTCCACCTCATGACCTACCTGGCGCTGGGCATCCACTTCCTGCCGACGGTCATCTGCTGGGCGGCGTTCCTGCCGCTGGAGAAGCTGATTCCGAAGCGTTGTGCCGCGTCGCAGTGAACGTGTCGCCGCATCGCGCTAAGCGTTAGCGCTAAGCGTTCGCGCGCAGGGCCTCGAGCACACGTTTGACGGCTGCGCGTTCGGCTGTGTCGGGGGCCATGACAGCCACGATCCAGCGAGTGGCTGAGACCCCTGACAGGGGGACGAGCGTGAGGCCGGCGTTGTGCGGAGTCGTGAATCGGGGCAGCAGTGCCAGGTGATCGCCGGAGGCGACGATCGCTTCGATGAGACGATTGTCCCTGATGCGCTGAGTGACCTCGAGCTCGCATCCGGTCACCTGCTCGATCGAGGACATGATCGTGGCGAACGGGTAGTCCTCCGGCACACTGACCCAGCGATCATTGACCAGATCACCCGGACTCAGCTCATCGCGCCCGGCCAGCCGGTGCTCATCGGACATGGCCACGTCGATGCGCTCCCGGGCCAGTGACTCGACCGTGAGCCCCTCGGTCGCGGCTGGTCGTGCGGAGACCAGGCTGTGGGCGATGACGATGTCGACGTCCGAGGTCAGGGCCGCGAACTCGTGCTCGGCGAGGTCCACATCGTCTGCCGTCAGGACGATGCCCGGGCTGGTCTTCCGCAGCTGTTGCAGCGCAGCGGGCATGAGATAGGTGAGTGCGCTGGGCAGTCCGGCAATCCGGACGTCGCCGGAGGCCTCGCCGAGGTAGTCCTCCCAATCCGCTTGGACACGGGCGATCGCTGAGGCCACGTCCTTCCCACCGGCGGCCAGCAGCCGACCGGCTGTGGTCAGCTTCAGTCCGCGTCCCTCGGGTTCGACGAGGGTGTGGCCGAGTTCCCGTGCGGCCTGCTTGAGCTGCTGCGACACCGCAGACGGCGTGCGATACGTGGCTCTGGCCACGGCGGTGACACTGCCGAGTTCGTCGAGACGGCGCAGCAGCTCAAGATGTCGGGGATCCATGGGCCAATGCTACAAGGGTGAAGTCCAGCTACAAGGTCTGTGAAGTATATTTCGATTGTGTTAAATGTGTGGCGACTCGAGAATGGGAGCATGTCATTCAAACACTGCCTGCTCGCCGCCTCGGTGGCGGTGATGTGGGGACTGAACTTCCTGGCGATCGATTTCTCACTCGAGCAGTTCCCGCCCTTCTTCCTCGTTGCCCTGCGCTTCGCCGTGCTGGCTCTGCCGGCCCTGATGTTCGTGCCGAGGCCGGATGTGAAGTTCCGGTGGATCGTCGGCTACGGGATGGGATTCGGGCTCCTGCAGTTCCTGTTCCTCTACTGGGCGATGGCGGCGGGGATGCCTGCAGGTCTGGCCTCGCTCGTGCTCCAGGCCTCGGGGCCGTTCACGGTGCTGCTGGGTATGACGTTCCTGCGGGAGAGGGTCCGCGGATCCCAGGTGGCATTCCTGCTCATCGCGATGGCCGGGCTGGGCATCGTGGGCTGGCAGAGGCTGGATTCGAACGCGAGTTTCCTGCCGTTCCTGCTCACTCTCGCCGGTGCCTTCGGCTGGGCGATCGGCAATGTCTGCAACCGGCAGGCCCATTCCGTGGAACCGGTGAAGTTCACGATGTGGATGTCAGTGGTCCCACCGGTCCCGATGCTCCTCCTCGCCTTGGCCGTTGAGGGACCTGCGACCATCGGTCAGTCGCTGACCACGCTGATGACTCCCACCGGGTGGCTGGGAATCGCAGGACTCGTCTACACGGTCGTCATCGCCACGGTCCTCGGTTCGGGCATCTGGTCATGGCTGATGTCGAGAAACCCTGCCGGAGTCGTGGCCCCCTTCTCGATGCTCGTGCCCGTCGTCGGCATGAGCGCCGCCTGGATCGTTCTCGGCGAGACCGTGTCTGTGGGGGAGATGTGCGGAGCCCTCCTCGTCATCATCGGCGTCCTCGGTGCGGGGATACGTGCGGCGAAGAGGCCGCAGGTTCTGGCGGGAGCTGTGTCGACCTCCGTGCCGGTGAATGCTCGTGATTCCGGCGGGCCGGGTGTCGACGTCCCCGCGGGGACGCGGTGACACAGTGACGCGGTGCTACGAGTCTGCCCGGACGTCCCCGCGGGGACGTCCGAGCAGATGCTGGATCATGCGCGTTCGACTGGAA
>JAKDSA010000054.1 GCA_030457025.1 Brevibacterium sp.
GAGCAGGTGTTGGAGAAAGCGAACCCTAAACCAACTTCAGAAACGCGACACTAGTGCCATGGAATTCTCCTTCAGGTTTGGGGTTTTGAGCCTAACGGATGCCTGACCTCAGCCTCAAAGCGCTGTGCCATCAGGCGCGGGAGCCTTCGGCCGTTTGACACCCAGTTCGGGCTGCCGGCGGAACTGACCGGTGGCGACGAGAACGGCGATGACGATCGCGGACACGATCCATCCGCTCACTCCCAGGAATGAGACCAGGGCCATGTCCGGCGCCTGTGCGGAACCGTCGATGAACAGCCCGAGCAGCATTCCTGCCGAGCCGTTGAGGGCAGCGTGCGCGGTCACGGCCGGCCAGACCGACCCGGTGCGCAGCCGCAGCCAGCCGAACAGGATCCCCACCATGACGCATCCGCCGACCATGAACGCCAGCCCTGTGATGTCGGGGCGAGCGAAGTTGTATCCGAGCAGGATCAGCGGTGCGTGCCACAGACCCCAGATCACGCCGACGATGAGCAGCGCCGGCCAGGTGCCGAGCGGACGCAGGCTCGTCAGCAGCCAGCCGCGCCAGCCGACTTCCTCGCCGAAGGCGACGATCACATTGAGCAGCGACCCCAGCGCCATGATCACCAGATAGCCGATCACAGCCACGGCCACCGGGATCTCTTCCAGCCCGGGCAGCTGCGCCAACTGCGCCTTGAACCCTGAGAGCCCCACCAGATCGACCTGCATCCACCCGAATGCCGCGCCCAGCAGGTAGGCTACGGCGACGAGCACGAATATCGCGAAGAAGGCGAGCGCAGTCATCCCGAGAACCCGGCCGAAAGGACGCAGCGGCCACATGCCCAGGTACCTGCATATGCTGACCCTGGGTTCACCGGCGCGACGACGCTGGATGAGCATCGCTACGACCACGGCGATCAGCGGGGTGAACATCATGGCCATCCCCGAGATCTGCACCAGCAGTGCATTGCCCATGCCCTCACCGCTCAACCACAGCGGCAGGCACACGAGCCAGGCGAGGACCACCGCGACGGCAACGAAGACGGCGAGCTCGAGCCACGGCACCTGAGCCGGCACGATCGCCAGCGGTCGACCCTTGGGGTCTACGTCCTCCCCCGCCGAGGTGGCTGCCGGCTCCGTGCCCACGATGGCCTTGTCGTTGTGATCCGTTCCCGTGCTCACGGCTCCTCCTCATATCCGGCGCTGTCGCCTCACTTCGACGCCGACGCTTCTATCCTGCACTGTGCTCAGATTCCAACCTACGTTGTTGCTGCACCCGGCGCCTCCACCGCGTGGATGAAATCGGCCTCGCCTGCACGATCGAGCAACCCGCGACATCCACACGCACCTCCCCACCCCTCGGCTCCCAGCTATCCGCATCGTGAGATACGATGAGCAACGTTGAATCATCGTCGATTCGTGCAAAGGCGCAATCCCATGACAGACCCCTCCCCGAAACCACACCTCTCGGACACCGACCACCTCTCCGTGCTCGGCTACGAGGACTCCTTCGAAAGGTCGATGAGTCCCTGGGCGAACTTCGCCCTCGGCTTCACCTATCTCTCTCCCCTCGTCGGCGTCTATTCCCTGATGGCTGTGGCCCTGTCCACCGGTGGCCCACCGTCGATGTGGTGGATCATCATCGTCGCGTGCGGACAGATGCTGGTGGCCCTGGTCTTCGGCGAAGTCGTCTCCCAGTTCCCCATCGCCGGTGGAATCTACCCCTGGGCCCGCCGGCTCTGGGGCAGAAAGTACGCCTGGATGGCCGCCTGGGTCTACATCTGCGCCCTCATCGTCACCATCACCTCGGTGTCGGAGTTCGGCGCCGGATTCGTGTCGAGTCTGTTCGGCTTCGAGCTGAATCGCAATACCACCCTCCTATTGGCCTTGGGCCTGCTGGTCCTGGCCCTGGCCATCAACTTCAGCGGCACCAAGTGGTTGGCCCGTATCGCCCGAATCGGCCTGTTCGCTGAGCTCATCGGCGTCATCGGCCTCGGCCTGTTCTTGCTCATCTTCGAACGCAAGCACAGCTTCGGCGTGTTCTTCGACTCCATGGGCACCGCCGGTGATGGCAGCTACACAGCCGCATTCATGGGCGCTGCGGTCGCCGGACTCTTCCTCTTCTACGGCTTCGAGGCCTGCGGGGACGTGGCCGAAGAGGTGTCCAATCCGGCCCGCGGCATTCCCAAGGCCATGCTCATGACCATCCTCGTCGGCGCGGTCTCGGCCCTGTTCTCATTCGCCGGCTACGTGTTGGCAGCCCCGAACCTCGACGAGATCGTGGCCGGTCAGGTCGCGGACCCCATTCCCGCGATCCTCGAGGGCAGCCTCGGCACGGTCGGGGCGAAGATCTTCCTCCTCGTCGCAATCACCGCATTCATCTCCTGCGTGCTCAGCCTCCAGGCTGCGGCCTCGCGCCTGATATTCAGCTTCGCCCGCGACGGCATGATGCCAGGTCACAAGTGGCTGTCCAAGGTCACCGACGGCACAAAGGTCCCTCGCAACGCCCTCATCGTCGCCTGCATCACCCCAGCTCTCATCTGTGTGCTGATCTGGTTCAATGATGGAATCCTCGTTGCGGTCACCTCCTTCGCCATCCTCGGCATCTACCTCGCATTCCAGATGGTCGTCCTCGGTGCGCTGCGACAGCGCGTCAAGGGCTGGAGGCCCGCGGGCCCTTGGTCGCTGCGGGGCTGGGGAATCATCGTCAACATCGCGGCGCTGGCCTATGGGATCTTCGCCATGATCCTGTTGGCGCTGCCCGGCGACTCGGGTTCGTTCTTCGCCGACTGGATCGTGCTTCTCGGCCTCGTCGTGGTGCTGGCGGCCGGGTTCATCTATCTCTTCGTCGCCCGCCCCGATCGGCAGTCCGACGCTCCCGAAGGTGATGCGATCGCCGTCGCCGAGGCGATTCGCTCCCACCGTTCGAATCACTGAGACCCGAGGCAGCGGCCACGGAGTTCCGGCCCACAGCCACGGCGCTCCGACCCGCGGCCCACGGCTACTGAGCGTCGAGCGGACCCGCTAGCGTCGAGCGGGCACTCTATAGCCTCTACCTTCGACGCTAAGTGGTCCGCTCGACGCTGTTCGGTGAGCTGAGGCAGCAGGCAGCGAGCCGAGGCAGCATGCACATAAAAATACATGTCAATGCATAACAATTCGACACGGGTTGTCCTGGCCGCTAAGCTGGTCAGCATGTCGAAAGTACTGTCTTCGCTCCCTGTTGGTGAGCACGTTGGAATCGCCTTCTCCGGCGGACTGGATACGTCATGCGCAGTCGCATGGATGCGCCACAAAGGTGCTGTTCCCTGCACGTACACGGCCGATATCGGCCAGTACGATGAGCCCGACCTCGAGTCCGTGACCGAGCGCGCGAAGGAATACGGCGCGGAGATCGCCCGCTTCGTCGATGCCAAGCGCCTGCTCGTCGAAGAGGGCTTCGTCGCTCTGCAGTGCGGTGCCTTCAACGTCCGCTCCGGCGGCAAGACCTACTTCAACACGACCCCTCTGGGCCGTGCGGTGACCGGCACGATGCTGGTGCGGGCCATGAAGGAAGACGGCGTCGACATCTGGGGCGACGGCTCGACCTACAAGGGCAACGACATCGAGCGCTTCTACCGCTATGGGCTCATGGCCAACCCGAAGCTGCGCATCTACAAGCCCTGGCTCGATGCGGACTTCGTCGAGGAACTGGGCGGTCGCCAGGAGATGAGCGAATGGCTCGTCGAGCACGGCTATCCCTACCGCGACTCCGCGGAGAAGGCGTATTCCACCGACGCCAACATCTGGGGTGCGACCCACGAAGCCAAGACGCTGGAATTCCTCGATGCCGGGCTCGACATCATCGAACCGATCATGGGCGTCGCCGCCTGGCGCGATGACGTCGAAGTCAAGTCCGAAGAGGTCACCGTCGGCTTCGAGGCCGGACGTCCGGTCTCGATCAACGGCGAGAAGTTCGACGATCCTGTCGCCCTGGTCTTCAAGGCCAATGAGATCGGCGGACGCCACGGACTCGGCGTCTCCGACCAGATCGAGAACCGCATCATCGAAGCGAAGTCCCGCGGCATCTACGAGGCCCCCGGCATGGCGCTGCTGCACGTCACCTACGAACGTCTCCTCAACGCCATCCACAACGAAGACACCATCGCGCTCTACCACGAAGAGGGCCGCCGCCTGGGTCGCCGCATGTACGAGGGGCGGTGGCTCGATCCTCAGTCGCTGATGCTGCGCGAATCGATGCAGCGGTGGGTCGCCTCGGCGATCACCGGCGAAGTGACCTTGCGTCTGCGCCGCGGTGACGACTACACGATCGTCAACACCACCGGCCCCAACCTGTCCTACCACCCGGAGAAGCTGTCGATGGAGCGCGTGGGCGACGCTGCCTTCGGCCCCGAGGATCGGATCGGTCAGATGACCATGCGCAATCTCGACATCGCCGATTCGCGTGCCCGCCTCGAGCAGTACGCGGCCATGGGCATCGTCTCGGGCCCGACTTCTGAACTCGTCGGCTCCCTCGAAGCCGGTGGCGCGGAGGAGATCGCGAACTCCACCGTCGACGTCGACGAGGCCGGCGACCGCGCCGGCCTGTCGGCCGCCTTCGACGCCGGCACCGACTGATCGCTGAACCCCCAGTCAGCAACTGACAACGGTCGGCAAGTTCGACTCGAAATCTCGCGCGAGATCGAGGTGAACTTGCCGACCGTTTCGCGTGTTCGGCGTGTTTCGCGGTCTCCGTCGGCAGATACCTTCTCGACAGGTGGTCCCTCGCGGTCAGTGAGATGATCGTGCCATGACATCAGCGGCGTCCAGCCTGCAGTCCCTCGCCGAGGTGATCGAGTCGCAACTTCGTGACCGTGGCAGTTCCGTACGCGCCACGAAGGAACGCGCCTACCTCAAGAGCGACCTCGTCCACTACGGCGTCGGCGTTCCGGATACGCGGGCCATTGTGCGTGCTGCGCTGCGCGGGGTGGAGTTGGACCATGACGCAATCGTCGCTCTCGTCGAGGCCCTGTGGGACTCCGTGGGCGCGCTGGACGACGTGGGCGCGCTGGTCGACGTGGACCGCGTGAGCGAGTTCACTCGGGTCGGCCGCGGGATTTCGGTTTATGAGTGTCGCAGTGCGGCCACGATGGTGCTCGTCCACACGAAGGACCACCTCGGCGCCGGTGACAGTGACCTCTTCGAGCGCCTGCTGCGCCAGGCTCGCACATGGGCTCTTGTCGATCCTCTGGCCGGTGACGCCGTTGGCCCTCTGGCCGAACACGATGCGAAGTTCGCACCGGTGCTCGAACGCTGGGCTGTCGACGATGACTTCTGGCTCCGACGCTCGGCGCTGCTGGCCCACCTCAGACCGCTGCGGGAGGGCCGTGGGGATTTCGAACGATTTGCTCGGTTCGCGGATGGGATGCTCGAGGAGAAGGAATTCTTCATCCGCAAGGCCATCGGCTGGGTCCTGCGCGACACTGCCCGCAAACGGCCAGAGATGGTCTTCGACTGGATGCTGCCGCGTGTGCACCGGGCCTCGGGCGTGACGATGCGTGAAGTGGTCAAGCACCTGTCACCGGAACAGCGGGCGACTCTGCTCGCATCGAGGTGATGGGCTGCCAGCGGCGAGGCGAGGAACGACACCACGTCCTGGCCTACTGAAGAGACCCGACGAACTCCAGCAGAATTCTGCTGAAAGCCTCGGGCTGCTCGATGTTCGCCGCGTGGCCGTCATCGGGGATGACCACCGACGATCCGATCGGAGCCAGTCCTGCGGACGCGGCCGCATGCGCAGACGGCCAGTGCTCACTCTGGACTCCGGCGACGAAGAGCACGGGCACGTCGGTCCCTTCGATCACGGGACGCCAGTCGGCGCCCCGTGTCCGCGCAGATCGACGGAGAAGACATGGCAGCCCGCGTCTGCCAGCGGTTCGAGCTGATAGCGCCAGCTGGTCGCCGGTGCCTTGAACCCTGCCAGCAGGATCATGGAACGCCCCGAGGCGTCTCCGGTCTGCGTGTATTCGAGACGAACGCCGTCTACGGGACGTCATTCAGCGCCGAGGACGGGACCGGAATCCGGAAAGGCTGGGGCGGAAGATCAGGATAAAACACCGGGTAGACACGCCGAGCCTGTACACACATTCTTGCCGCTAACCCCTGACCCGTACCCCCCACAACGCGCGATCATGCCTGGGGCAGGACACGAAAATGCCCCTCACCGAACGTTTGTCCTGGTGAGGGGCTTTTCTGCTGTGCGCCACGAGGGATTCGAACCCCCAACCTTCTGATCCGTAGTCAGATGCTCTATCCGTTGAGCTAGTGGCGCATGCTGCCTGGCCTAACGCCCTGCAACTCGATCAACTATACACACCGAATTCACCCAAGCTCAAATCTGGCCCGAGTGCGCTTCGCCACATTTGAGGCTTCGGCCGAGTGGGGCCGCGTCCGCCCGAAGGGCAGGACACGGCCCCCTGACCTGGAAGTCGACCGACTACTGCTGCGCGGTCTCCGCCTGTGCCGAATTCTTCCACCGTCGGGCGGCGATGAAGGACCGAACCCCCATGATGACGTAGACGATGAGCAGTACGAAGGTGATGATGCTGGTCACCACAGCCGCTGGCCGCTCGGCATCACCGGCGATCAGCGCACCGATCTGCATGACATTCATACCGGCGCCGACGATGCCCAAGATCGCAACGACGAGGGCGATATGGATTCCCAGCTTCTGATTCTTCAGGCCGATGAGCCCGCAGACCAGGATGACTGCACCCAGAATGGCCGGGATCAATGCAGTCCAGCTGGCGAATGCGGTTGCCACGTAGGCAATGGCGCCCACAGCGATGAGGACGATGCTAAGTCCGATGGTGACGCGGGGCATGATGCTCCTGAGGTTCTCAATTGAGGTCAATGATGCCCTGGTCCGGAGTTCCTGGATCAGAGCCTGGTCGAAGTCGTCCTTCGAGACGACCACTGCCCTCTATTCTACAAGCTGTAGTAGTGAAGTCGACACCCTCCCGACACCCGCGCAATCGACGGTGGAACGCACCGGAAATCGCTCACTCGAGGTGGGGCTGGAACGTGAGAGCCACCTCGGCGAGGGTGCAGACACACCGCCTCCCCCCGGAAATCACGCGTCGCAACGAAACATCATCTCCATGCAAATATGCGTCATGACATTGATTCATTCACGTCTTCCGAGGCGCTCTTGTGATCCAATGCACATCTTCGGATGACTCAAAACGAGGATTTTCGGGACCGTGCAAGTCCTACGGTGGAGGTGTACCACAACCGCCCGACGGTGCCCCGTAACCCCGATTCACCAGGAGACCACTCATGACTGTCCTCGACCATGACGTCGTCGCTGACCAGCTGAAGAACGCACCGACCGATAGCGAGTCGGTGCTCTCGTTCGTCAGCAGGGTCGCCACCCTCACCACTCCAGACGATATCGTCTGGATCGATGGTTCGGATGAGCAGAAGGCCACCATCGCCGACCAGCTCGTCGAAGCGGGCACGATCATTCGCCTGACCGGCACCAAGGACTCATTCTACGCGGCTTCCGACCCCGAGGACGTCGCCCGTGTGGAGGGTCGCACCTACATCTGCTCCAAGGATGAGAAGGATGCCGGCGCTCTCAACAACTGGATGGATCCAGCCGAGATGCGCGAGACCCTCGAGCCTCTCTTCGACGGTTCGATGCGCGGACGCACCATGTACGTCATCCCCTTCGTCATGGGACATGCCGAGGCCGATCAGCCGATGTTCGGCATCGAGGTCACCGACTCCCCCTACGTCGTGCTCTCCATGCTCGTCATGGCGCGTTCGGGCAAGACCGCCCTCGACGCGATCGTCGCCAACGGCGGCACCTTCGTCGAGTGCGTGCATTCCGTCGGCGCTCCGCTCGAAGCAGGGCAGACGGACGTCCCCTGGCCATGCAACCCCACCAAATACATCACCCATTTCCCCGAAGAGCGCTCCATCTGGTCGTTCGGCTCCGGCTACGGCGGCAACGCCCTGCTGGGCAAGAAGTGCTACGCGCTGCGCATCGCCTCGTCGATCGCCCGTGATGAGGGCTGGCTGGCCGAGCACATGCTCATCCTCAAGCTGACGAGCCCGGAAGGCGAGGTCAAGTACATCGCCGCCGCGTTCCCCTCGGCCTGCGGCAAGACCAACTTGGCCATGATCGAGCCCACCATTCCCGGCTGGAAGGCCGAGACCCTGGGCGACGACATCGCCTGGATGCGCTTCGGCGACGACGGCCAGCTCTACGCCGTCAACCCCGAGTTCGGTCTCTTCGGCGTCGCTCCCGGCACCGGCTACTCCACCAACCCGACCGCGATGCGCGCCATCGAAGCCGGCGGAAACATCTTCACCAACGTCGCACTGACCGACGATGGCGACGTGTGGTGGGAAGGCAAGACCGACGAGAAGCCTGCCCACCTCACCGACTGGCGCGGCAACGACTGGACTCCTGAGTCGGAGACTCCAGCCGCTCACCCGAACTCGCGCTTCTGCACCCCGATCGCGAATGTTCCGACCCTGGCACCCGAGTGGACGAACCCGAACGGTGTGCCGATCTCGGCGATCCTCTTCGGCGGACGCCGCAAGACCACGATGCCGCTGGTCACCGAGACCAAGGACTGGAACCACGGAGTGTTCATGGGCTCGGTGCTCTCCTCGGAGACCACCGCTGCCGCCACCGGAGCCGTCGGCGTCGTTCGCCGCGATCCCATGGCGATGCGTCCGTTCATCGGCTACAACGTCGGTGACTACCTGCAGCACTGGCTCGACATCGGCAACACCGAAGGTGCCCAGCTGCCGAAGATCTTCTACGTCAACTGGTTCCGCCGCGACGAGAACAATTCGATCATCTGGCCGGGATTCTCCGAAAACTCACGCGTTCTCAAGTGGGTCTTCGAGCGGGTTGCCGGCACTGCCGACGCCGCCGAGAGCCCACTCGGGCTGACCCCCGTCGAGGGCGGTCTGGACACCGAGGGACTCGACTTCACCGACGAGCAGCTGCGCAAGGCACTCGAGATCAAGCCCGAGGAATGGGAGACCGAGCTCGGACTCATCGAAGAATGGTACTCACAGCTCGGCGATTCGGTGCCGACCGAGCTCCGCGCCGAGGTCGACAACCTGCGCAACCGTCTGGGTCTCGCCTGAAGGCATGCCTCACTGAGTCATTGAGACTCTGAGTGCGCCTCAGAGCCGCACGGAGAATCCCCCAACCATCGCCGAGGTGGTTGGGGGATTTTCGTGTGTGCAGAGGGGGCTTCTCGTGGACCGGGGACCAGCGGTCTAGCAACAGCGCACGGGAGCCTCAGCAGCCAAAGGGGCGCCCGGGGCGAGGCGGCACATCGCATCACGTACCGGGAGCAGCATCCAGCACCTTGGCAGGTGTAGGACAATAGACTCCGTGGTGGACGTGCTGAGCCAATGGTAGTGATTGCGGATAGCAGTAGCGATTGTCGCTGATGATAGGGATTGCGGCAGTGGTAAGGGTCGCGGCAGCGGTGTTGATCGCCGACAGTCGCAATGGGCAGCGAACGCCGCTCACCAGGCGTCGTGCATGGGTCGCAGTGGAACGGAGCGGCGGTCAGTCGTCGAGCGTCGGACGCCGGGCGTCGGACGCCGGGAGTCAGTCGTCGGGCGAAGAGCGAAGAGTGTCAGGCCTCAGGCGCCGTGCAGGGCCGGGACGATCAGGTAGACGCCGACGAGCACCACGATGCTGCAGACGCCGAAGACGGCCCAGTAGCCCACCTTGAGCAGAGGCTTGTGCTGCCCTTCGGCTGCCAGGTCTACGTGAACTGCCCGCATCCTCACTGCGGTGGAGAAGAGCGTGATGACGATCACCGCTGACACCCAGGTCGCGATCGCAACGATGAGGAAAGAGCTCCACTCGATCATTTCGAACCTCCCTTGTCTTCACGTGGCTTGTCAGCATCTGTCTCCACCTCTGATGTGCGCTCAGTGCTGGAGGCGGCGCCGGCTCCGGCTCCGGACTTCGCTTCCGCTCTTTCGGCAGCTCGCTGGTCTTGGGCTTCGTTGCGAGCGGCACGTTTCATCGCTGCGCGTCTGCGATTGCGGTCCTTGCGTATCTTGCGCTTGCGGCCGCGGATGCCGACAGCTTCGCCGACGGTGTCGAAGTTCGAGAGATCGGTCTGCTTGGCCTTGAGCGAACTCAGGAAGATCCAGAGGACGGCAATGACCGCAATGACGGTGTCAATGACGACCCCGATGGTGCCGAGGTGGGCGATGCCTGCTGCGATGCCGCCGACGATTCCGGCCGCCGGAATCGTCAGCAACCAGCCTGAGGCGATGCGTCCGGCGGTGGACCACTGGACGTCAGCGCCCTTGCGGCCCATTCCCGAGCCGAGCACCGAGCCGGACGCCACCTGCGTCGTTGACAAGGCGAAGCCCAGGTGAGAAGAGGCAAGGATGGCGGCGGCCGTCGATGTCTCGGCGGCCAGCCCCTGAGCAGGCTTGACGGTGGTGAGCTTCGTACCCAAGGTGTCGATGATGCGCCATCCGCCGACATACGTTCCCAGGGCGATTGCCAACGCACATGCCGCGATCACCCAGATGTGAGGACCGGTGCCGTGGTCCTGCAGATTCGCGGACACAAGCACGAGGGTAATGACACCCATGGTCTTCTGGGCATCATTGGTGCCGTGTGCCAGAGCGACGAGGGAGGAGCTGAAGATCTGCCCGTATTTGAAGGGTGCCCGGTGAGCGGTCTTGCCTTCACCATTGCGCCGCGTGATCGAGTAGGCCAGGCGAGTACACAGATAGGCGCCCACGCCCGCGATGATCGGCGCTGCGAGTGCCGGCAGGACCACCTTGGACAGAAAGACGCCGAAGTCGACGGAGTTGAGACCGGTGCCGACGATTGCGGCACCGATCAGCCCGCCGAACAGCGCATGCGAGGAGGACGATGGCAAGCCGAAGCGCCAGGTCGCCATATTCCAGAGGATCGCACCGATGAGGCCGGCAAGGATGAAGTCCGGAGTGATCTGGACTCCCCCATCACCTTCTTTGATGATGCCCCCGGAGATGGTCTTCGCCACCTCGGTGGAGAGGAAAGCACCGACGAGGTTGAGCAGCGCTGCCAGGGTGACCGCCGTCTTGGGCTTGATCGCTCCTGTGGCGATCGGAGTCGCCATGGCGTTGGCCGTGTCGTGAAAGCCATTGGTGAAGTCAAAGAACAGTGCCAGCACGATGACCAGCACAACGACGAAGATGATTTCCACTAAGCGACCTTGGACGTAGACACAATTCGGACCGTGGATGATGTAGCTGGCGGGCAGCGACCTCGATCAGCAAAAAGTCTACCGTCTATTCCCCCGAATCTTCACCCATTGTTTCGCGCACGTCCACTCACGCCACTCTGCGTTCATCTCTGAGCTGGCCAAACGCCCCCTCACCAGGCAAAGAATGTATCGACGTTCACACTCGGCCTGATGAGGGCACGCTTGTCAGACGACGTATTCGTCGGCGATGCTCAGCGCTTCGTCAAGCACCTCGAGACCGAAGCACACGTCTTCGTCGGGCGTGTTCAGCGGCGGTACGACATGGATCCGATTGAAGTTCGCGAACGGCAGCACTCCGCCTGACTTCATCGCCGCGATCACCCGGTTCATCTCCGGTGAACTGCCGCCGTATGCGGCCAGTGGTTCGCGCGTGGTGCGGTTCTTGACGAGTTCGACAGCCCAGAAGCATCCCCTGCCGCGGACCTCTCCGATCGACGGGTGACGCTCGGCCATTTCGCGTAGTGCCGGTCCGATGATGTCGCGCCCGAGGCGGTCGGCATTGTCGATCATCCCTTCCTCACCCATCGCGGTGATCGTCGCGACTGCTGCCGCGCAGGCCAATGGATGCCCGGAGTAGGTCAGACCACCGGGGTACACGCGTTCGCGGAAGGTCTCGAAGATCGCATCAGAGATGGCGACTCCGCCCAACGGCACATAGCCCGAGTTGACGCCCTTGGCGAAGGTGATGAGGTCCGGTGTCACGTCCCAGTGGTCAACTGCGAACCAGCGACCGGTCCGCCCGAACCCGGCCATCACTTCGTCGGCGATGTAGACGATGCCGTAGCGAGCTGTCAGTTCCCGCACACCTTCGAGGTATCCGGCCGGAGGTTCATAGATTCCTGCCGTGCCCGGAACGGTTTCGAGGATGAGCGCGGCGATGTTGCTCGGCCCCTCGAGCGTGATCATGTCCTCGAGGTGCTGCAGCGCCCGCGCAGTCTCCTCTGCCTCGCTCGTCGCACCGAAGTACGAGCGGTACTGGTAGGAGGGCATGAAGTGGACGATGCCCTCGGCCGAATAGTCATTGGCGAACCGGCGCGGGTCGCCGGTGGCGTTGACGGCCAGCTGGGTTCCACCGTGATAGCTGCGATACGCGGAGAGCACCTTGGTCCGGCCCGTGTGCAGGCGCGCCATCCGGATCGCGTGCTCGTTGGCATCGGCACCGCCGTTGGTGAAGAACACGTGGTCGAGGTCTCCGGGAGTGAGCTCGGCGATGAGACGTGCCGCCTCAGAACGAGCATCGTTGACGTGCTGAGGCGCGATCGTGCACAGCGACGCCGCCTGCTCCTGGATCGCCGCGATGACTTTCGGGTGCTGGTGTCCGATGTTCGTGTTCACCAGCTGCGATGACATGTCGAGCAGCTTCCGACCCTCTCCGTCCCAGATGTAGGCACCTTCGGCTGCCACGACCGTCATCGGGTCGAAAGGGCCCTGCGCCTGCCAGGAATGGAAGACGTGCGCCCGGTCGAGATCATGAGCCCGCCGTCCAGCACTGAGCTGCTCAGAGGTGATCGTGCGGTCGATTCCGCTGTCGAGTTCTTCGTTCGCGTTGATCACAGTCATGATGATCGTCCTTTCACAGTTCTTTCCGGATCGCCGAGGTGGGCCGCCTCGATCCTTCAATGGTGAGTCAGCCGAACCCGATTGACCATGAACACCATGTCAACACCTGCCTCCATCGACTTACACTATGTAAACCACATGCTCTCGAATCTGCGAAAGGACACGCACGATGGATGTTCTGTCGCAGCGAACACCGGATCTGACGATCGCGAACCTGCTCGACGTCGACGAGATCCGGCGCGGCGAGCCCGAAGTCGTATCCGGCGCCGACCATGTGGGGCGTGCGGTGAGGTGGGTCCATATCGCCGATTCGGAGAACGTCGCGCAGTTCCTCGAAGGCGGCGAGCTCGTACTCAGCACCGGGTTGTCCTACCGATCCTCACCGGAATCGACCGCGAAATTCCTCGACCAGCTCGAGTCCGCTTCTGCCTCCGGCGCTGTCATCGAGCTCATTCATCACGATGGCCGACCTGATGACGAAGCGATCGAGAACGCACGGGCTGCTGCACGTGATCGGCAGATCCCGATCGTGGTCCTGCGCCGCCGCATCAAATTCGTCCGCGTCACGGAGCTCGCTCACCAGGAACTGCTCAACCGGCAGCTCGCCCGCGTCGAACATGCGCGCACGGTCCACGAGGTCTTCACCCAGCTGAGCCTCGAGAGCGCCGGAGCCCAGCACATCGTCGACCGGACGGCGGCGCTGCTGGGCACTCCTGTGCTGCTCGAAGACGTCGGACATCGCCTACTCGCCCATGCAGGCGGCCCACCCACGCCGCACAGCGCTCAGCGAGAAAGCGCGGGGACGGGCCACCTCGGCGAGGGCAGCGGGAATGGCCAGGCGCATGGGCAACGGTGGCTGCAGACCCCGGTGGGACTGCGAGATCGACGGTGGGGTCGCCTGCTGGCGCCGGGTCGTCTGAGGTCCGATGAGGAGGCCGCGCAGGTCATCGAGCGCGCCGCTCAGACCCTGACTCTGGCGCGGATGGCTGAGCGCGACGAGCAGGACCTCCTCGTCCAGGCTCAGGGCGGGCTGGTCCGCGAAATCATCGAATCGATGGACCTCGACGAGAAGCAGGCCCGGGTGCGAGCCGCGGCACTGGGATTCACACCACGCGATCGCATGATTCCCGTCGTCGTGCGCATCGATCGCGGCCCGAGCACCGACCCGACGACGCTGCAGCTGCGGGAACGCTCCCTGCACCGTGATTTCGTGTCTGCGGCGACCGCTCACCGGTGCCCCACCCTGTCGGCCGAGCTGCAATCGGGGTCTTTCGGGATCGTGGTGGCGCTGCCCAAGGGCGCCGACGATGACGGGGTGCTTGAGCGGCTCATCGCCGAACTGCCGCTGCACGATGCGACCGTTGGCGTCGGGCGGACGAGTGACTCGATCGTCAGCGCTGCCACCGGCCTCGAGTCCGCCACGCAGGTGGCCGATATCGCGTCGACGCTCGAACTGCGGCAGCGGCAGTACTACCGCTTCTCCGACGTGCGGCTGCGCGGGCTGCTCTCGTCCCTGCACGATGATCCGAGTGTTCGGGCCTTCGCCGAGGCCGAACTCGCCCCGCTTCTCGGAACCGACGATGAGGAGATGCTCGTCCTCCTCGAACAGTTCCTCACCCACGGCGGCAACAAGTCAGCGCTTGCTCGCAACGGCTTCCTGTCCCGCCCGGCACTGTATGCGCGGCTGGACAGGCTGCAGCGCAGGCTCGGCGTCTCACTTGACGATGCGGAATCACGCACCGCGCTCCACGTCGCCATTCTGTGGCTGCGCACGAACCGGTGACCCAGCCCAGACCGCCGGCGCGTTTCGAGGCGCGATGGGAGCGGAAGGATATCGAGAGCTCGGTCGTTGTGAGGCGGGGTCACTCCCCTGCCGTCATTCGGCCCATTCCCAGCCCCCAGATATCGCCGACGGTATAGCCGACGGGGAACGGGTCGTCGCTTTCGAGGACGAGCTGGTGAAATCCCGTGATCCACCCGCGGCCACTGATCGTTGGGACGACCCCGGGGAACTCTCCGACGGATGCCGTCTCCTTCACCTCGGCGGTGAAGGTGGTGCCCATCATCGATTCGTGGACGAATCTCTCCCCGATGGCCAACTCCCCCCTGGCGAATTTCGCGGCGACACGTCCGCTGGTCCCGGTCCCGCACGGTGACCGGTCGAGAGTGCCTGACCAGGTGCTCGGATCATCGAGGTCGACCTCACCGTTGGGCAGCACCACGGCATTGCGACCGTGCGTGCCCTCGGTTCGGGCTGGTCCGTGGATCATCGGCAGAGCGATCGAGTCGATCTCGGGGATGAGAGGGTGGACGACGTCGAAGGCTTCATCGGCGGCCTTCCTCATCACCGCCGCGGCCCGGATGATCTCCTTGGCGTTGTCCGGCTCGAGGTCGACGCCGAGGCGTTCGGCCGAGGTCTGGACGTAGAACTGTCCCCCGAAGACGATGTCAACGGGAATCGTTCCGTAGCCGGGAACGTCCAAAGGAAGATCGAGGCCGTGGACGAATGCCGGCACGTTGTCGAAGGTGACCATTGCGGCCCGTCCTTCTTCCACTCTTGCCCGCACCGTGACGATTCCGACGGCGGTGTCGACGCGCAGAGTGGTGACAGGTTCGCTGACGTCGATCGCACCCGTTTCGATGAGTGCAGTCACCGCACAGATGAGGTTCGACCCCGACATGGGCCGGAACCCACCCTGTTCCATGACGATCATGCCGAAGTCACAGCTGAGATCTGTCGGTGGGACGATGAGCGGTGAGCAGAGCCCGGGATATCCCCGAGGTTCCTGCAGAATCAGAGTGCGCAAGTCGTCGAGGTGGTCCTGGCAGTAGCGAAGACGTTCGACCATGGTCGCCCCCTTGACCCGCAGGCCGGAGCCTATGAGGACTCGACCCGGTTCACCAGCCGCGTGTACGTCCACGGCTTGGATGAGCTGCCTGTTGGCCATTGTGTCACTACCTCATTCGGACGACGATGGGCGATCAGGCGACGGTCTCGAGGCCCGCGGCAGTGAGGAGGCTTCGAAGTTCCTCACGATGTTCTGCAGCCAGTGGCAGAATCGGCCCGCGAGTCGGTCCCGCTGGCATCCCAACAAGCTCGACCCCGGTCTTCACACCGCAGGCATAGCTGTGAGATTCGAGGAAGACACATATCGGGTGAATCTTCTCCCACAGGTCCCGCGCCCGAGGCATGTCAGTTTCGACAGCCAGCGCGTTGTACAGATCGGTGCACAGGCGGGGAATGAAGCTGGCTGCTCCCCACACACCGGCACCGGTTCCGAGCGCAAGCGCGGCGAAGGTCAGCGTGTCACAGCCGTTGATGGCTTGAATGTCGTCGGAATGGTCAAGATAGACGGAAGTGAACTTGGAGAAATCGCCACTCGTGTCTTTGAAATTCGCGATTCCTCCCTCCCGGCCGAGACGCCCGAACTGTTCAGCACTGACATCAAGACCGGTGGCGTCCGGGATGTTGTAGAACATGATCGGAATGTCGACGGTTTCCGAGACCGCCCGGTAGTGGACGATGATCTCTTCGAATGATGGAGTGTCGTAGAAGGGAGGCACGATCATCAGAGCATCGGCGCCGGCCTCTTCGGCGTGGCGGCTCAGCTCGATGGTCTCTGCTGTCGAGAGCGCACCGGTGCCCGCGACCACCGGCACACGTCCGTCGGCGGCTTGAATGTGCGCCCGGTTGCAGGCCTTTCGCTCCGCAACTGTGAGGGCCGTGAACTCTCCGGTCGAACCGCCCGGAACCAACCCGTGGACACCGTTCGAGATCATGTGCTCGACCTGAGCCGAGATGCCGGCTGTATCGATCTCGGAGCCATCGGAACTGAACGGGGTGATGCAAGCGGCATAGATGCCGGTGAAGGTGATTGACATGAGATTGACCTTTCAACTGGTGCCTGTCGTTCAGCGTTGAACGAAGGGTGTGAGCCGATCAGAATCGCTTCGGTGATATCCGTGCGAGAAGATCGGAGCTGAGGGTGGACTTCCGGCCGAGCATGATGTCAGCGAGGACTTTCGCCGAGGCCGGCGCCAGTGTCAGCCCCAACATCGAATGGCCGGAATTCACATAGGCGTTCTTCGCGGTTCCCAGGCTGCCGATCACGGGAAGCCCATCCGGAGTCATCGGCCGCGAACCTGCCCACGGAGCCCGTTCGCCGGTCGGTTCGTCGCCCCAGTCACGGAACGACTGGCGGGCAGCTCGACGAATTGCTTCGACGCGAATGTCGTTGACCTCGTCATCTCTGCTGCCGAACTCCATCGTCCCCGCCAGACGAAGCATGCCGTTGAGCGGGGTGACTGCGACTCTCGTGTCTTCAAGAGTCAGCGAAGTCCTGAGGTCTATCGGCGCCGGAGAGTAGTCGATGCTGTATCCCTTGCCGGAATAGATGGGCAGTCTGCGTCCGAGTTCAGCCAGGAGCGCACCAGTCGGGACACCTGCGGCAATGACGACGGCATCGGTGGCGATGACCTCCGCATCGGTGGTGACGACCGCAGTCACCGTGTCACTGCTGCGCACGAAGCTGCGCACGGCCACCCCCTCACGCACTTTTACGCCGAGTTCGTCGAGCTTGCCCAGCAGTCCGTGGGTGAGGGAGTCGGGTTCGATCTGGCGATCCGCAGGAAAGAAGAGTCCGTGGCGAATGCGCTCGCTGAGTGCGGGTTCGGTCTCCAACAGGTCATCGCCGTGGAGCTCGTCGGCGAGGTGACCGACGGAGGCGAAGGCTTCCAGACTCCGGCTGTGTTCCTCGAAGCGTTCAGCGGTCTCGAAAGCCAAGAGCACGCCACGATCATGCATTTCAAAGCCGATTCCCTGATGCTGATATTCGTCGAAGAGACCATTGGCATCTTCGCCCAGCCGCAGGTGGACGTCGAGTCCGGCTTCGAAGTCCCGAGCGTTGCAGTGCAGTGCCATGCGAAGCAGGAATTTCAGGTATCCGGGTGCCAGCGATGGTCTGATCGACAAAGGACTGTCAGGTTTGAGCATCCATCTGATGCCCTGCAACAGCACGCCAGGGCCCGGAACCGGCGTGCTCTCGGCCAGTGCCACCTTTGCGGCGTTGCCGTGGGAAGCTCCGGCTCCACAAGCTTCTGCCTCGAGCAGAATGACCTCGCAACCGGCAGACGCCAATTCATAGGCGCTCGACAGCCCCACCACTCCGCCACCGACGACGACAACCTTCATGCAGGTCCCCCTCAGGGCCGATCGCGGCCAACGCTGGCCGCACTATCAAACAGGATTGTATGACAATCAGTGTTGAAGCCACGCTACTCACTCTGTCGGGATGCGTCAATGATCGTCGGGACTGAGTTTTCGCGCGAGACCGGCGGGCCGCCCGCACAGCTTCGACTGCCTGCCCGCTCAAATTCGATCGACTGACGGCAAGGAGACTCGCGGTGTCAGTCGCTCAAGCCGGGGGTCAGTCGCTCAAGCCTGGGGTCAGCAGTGCAAGC
>JAKDSA010000140.1 GCA_030457025.1 Brevibacterium sp.
ACGTCGGCCCCGGCCACGGAGTACGCGACCTGGGAGACCGCCTCGGGGATGACGGGATTGACCTTGCCGGGCATGATCGACGACCCTGCCTGACGGGCCGGGAGATTGATCTCGCCGAGGCCGGTCTGAGGTCCGGAGGAGAGCAGCCGCAGATCGTTGGAGATCTTCGACAGCTTGAGCGCACTGCGTTTGAGGGCTCCGGAGAAGGTGATGAAGACTCCGGTGTCGGACGTGGATTCGACGAGGTCGCCGGCGGTGACGAGGTCGAGTCCCGTGATCTCGCGCAGGTGCTTGATCACCGATTCCTTGTACCCCTGGGGTGCGTTGATGGAGGTGCCGATCGCGGTGGCGCCCATGTTGACCTCGCCGAGGAGGGCCACGGCTTCCTCGAGACGTTGCACATCCTCGCGCAGGGTCACCGCGAAGGCCGTGAATTCCTGACCGAGTGTCATCGGCACCGCGTCCTGGAGCTGAGTCCGGCCGACCTTGATGATGCGGGCGAACTCGCGGCCTTTGGCGGCGAAGGCGTCGGCTAAGAGCGTGAGTTCGCCGAGGAGGTTCTGCAGTGAGAAGGCGAGCGCGATCTTGACCGCCGTCGGGTAGGTGTCGTTCGTCGACTGGCTGTGGTTCGTGTGGTCGTTGGGATTGAGGTAGCTGTAATCGCCTTTGGCCCGACCGGCGATCTCGAGCGCGCGGTTCGTGATCACCTCGTTGGCGTTCATGTTCGTCGAGGTCCCCGCACCGCCCTGGATCACGCCGACGGTGAACTGGTCGTGGAGCTTGCCTGCCTTGATCTCCTCGCACGCAGCATCGATGAGGGTGGCTCGCTGGTCATCAAGTGCCCCGATCTCTGCGTTTGCACGGGCTGCGGCCTGCTTGACGCAGGCGAAGGCACGAACGAAGTCGGGGTAGACGTTGATGGGACGCCGGGTGATCGGGAAGTTCTCGTTCGCCCGCGCGGTGTGCACGCCCCAATAGGCGGTGTCCGGGATTTCGAGGCTTCCGATCGAGTCGGTCTCTGTGCGGGTGGGCGGGGTCTGTGCGGTCAACGGCTCAGTCATAGTGACTTCAGAGTTGCACATGGCGCGTGCACTGACAAAAGAGGTTCACACGGTGGCAGAAAAGGTCTCGCAGCTGTCCACCTCAGGCAGCCGCGGGTCACCAGTCGCGAGTCAGGGCAACGGTGAGTCCGACCTTCGGTGCGTCCATGACCACGTGGGTGTTGAAGCGGCGAACATTGTCGTTGCCGAAGAACAGCTCGCGCGTCAGCCTCGTGTACTCCCCCATGTCCTTGACGAGAAGGATGACGATGAAGTCCCACTCGCCGGCGACGTAGTAGCACTGCTGCACCTCGGGGCGAGCAGTGAGGGCCGAACTCAGAGCGTCGAGCTTGTCCAGCTGTTCGCTTTCAACCGCCACCTGCGCGATGACCCTGACCGGACGACCCAGCTTCTCCGGCGCCACGGTCACCGCTGTGCCGGTGATGACACCGGCGGCGGTGAGCCGCTTGAGTCTGCGATTCACCGCCGCCGTCGACAATCCAACTCGGGCACCCAATGCCGATTGGGGCAGTCGGGCGTCGGACTGCAGGGCGTCGAGCAGTCTGATGTCGATCTCATCCAAGGAGGCTTCCACTACGCCAGTGTCGTCCACCGGGCATGATCACGCAATATCTTTGCGTCGGGGAGGCTATCAACGTCCGACTTTGTCCATTCCCATTGAAATGGTTCACCCGATTCCGCCAACATCGTGTCATGAGCACAGATCCCACAACCCTTGCGCTGGACTGGCGCAGAGAGCTGCACAGAATTCCCGGGACCGAATTCGATGTGGGCCAGACCGCCGATTTCCTGGCACAGGTGTGCACCGACCTCGGTTGGGAGGTCACCAACGGCATCGGCGGCACCGGGCTCGTGGCCACTCTGAGGCGCGGCACGAGCACACGGTCGATCGGGCTGCGGGCCGACATGGACGGGTTGCCCATCGAGGAGGCCACCGGGGCAGACCACCGGTCGCAGAACCCGGGAGTCATGCACGCCTGCGGCCATGATGGGCATATGGCGATGGTCCTCGGCGCTGCGGCGGCACTGACCGAGGTCGATGAGTTCGACGGGACCGTGCACCTGCTGTTCCAGCCGGCTGAGGAGCCCGGCACCGGCGCCGAGGCGATGCTGGCCGACGGTCTGCTCGAGCGCTTCCCCGTCGACGCCGTCTATGGCCTCCACAACATCCCGGGCCTGCCCGCCGGCGAGATCCATGTGCGCAGCGGGGCCATCATGGCCGCGGAGGACAACTTCGAAATCCGCATCACCGGCCGGGGCGGCCATGCGTCGGCTCCTCACCTCGTCATCGACCCGATGGTCATCGGTGCCGAAGCCGTCCTCGCCCTGCAGTCGATCGTCGCCAGGGACATCGACCCCCTCGATTCCGTGGTTGTCTCCTGCACCGAACTCGTCACCGACGGCGCACGGAACGCGATCCCCGACGAGGTGGTCATCCGAGGCGATGTCCGCTCCTTCTCCGAGGACAACAGCGCACTGGTCGAAACCCGCATGCGCGAGATCACTGAGGGCATCGGCATCGCTCATCGCGCCACGTGTGCCGTGACCTATACCCGGGAATTCCGACCGACGATCAACGACGGCACCTGCGTCGACCATGTCATCGCCGCGGCCACCTCGGCGATCGGTGGGGACAAGGTCAACGGCGCCTGTCAGGCGATCACGGCCAGTGAAGACTTCGCGGCCTACGCCCGGGCGGTGCCGGCCTGCTTCGCGTTCCTCGGTGCCGGCGAGATCGCCGAGGGACACACGGCTCCTCTGCACAGCCGTCGCTTCGACTTCAACGACTCCATCCTCGGCGCGGGCATCGACTTCTATGTCGAACTCGTACGCTCACGCCTGACCAAAGGACGCACAGCATGACCACCACAGACCTCACCGCTCCCGGCTGGATGGCAAACCAGCGCGACACAGCGTGGACCTGCCCCGAGCAGTCCGGAGAGGCACTCGAATTCCACCGTGGGCTCGACGGCTATGCACCCACCTCCCTCATCGAGCTGCCGGAACTGGCCGACGAACTCGGTGTCGGGACTGTCCTCGCCAAGGACGAATCGACCAGACTGGGCTTGCCCGCGTTCAAGGCCCTCGGGGCCTCGTGGGCGGTTCGTCGTGCGCTCGGAATTGCCGGCGACGAGGCGGGGGCAGCCGCGACGGAGGTCATCACTGCCACCGATGGGAACCACGGTCGTGCCGTGGCGCATTTCGCTCGCTTGGCGGGTCGGGCGGCGCGGATCTTCGTCCCGGTCAGCGGCATCCACCCCAGCGCCGTTGAGGCCATCCGAAGCGAGGGCGCCGATGTGGTGGAGCACTCAGGAAACTACGACGAGACCGTGGCCGCCGCGGCTCGGTTCGCGAGCGATACCGGCGGAGTTCTCGTCCAGGACACCGCTTGGGACGGGTACGAGGAAGTGCCGGGATGGATCGTCGAAGGCTATTCGACGCTGTTCCGAGAGATCGATGCGCAGCTGGCCGATAGAGGGCTTCGTGGTCCCGATCTGGTTCTCGTGCCGACAGGTGTCGGCTCGCTGCTGCAGGCCGCACTTGCCCACTATCGCAGTGACAGCGTGCCTCGCGGCACCGCCGTCGTCTCGGTCGAACCGGAGGCTGCAGCCTGTATGGCGCCGAGCCTGGCAGCCGGGCATCCGGTCACCGTCGAGACCGGAGAGACGATCATGTCCGGGCTCAACTGCGGCACACCCTCGTCACTGGCCTGGCCATTCGTCCGCGACGGGCTCGACGCCGTCGCGGCGGTCAGTGAACGGGACACGATTGCTGCGGCTCATCGTCTGGCCGAGCTCGGCGTTGCCGCCGGACCGTGTGGTGCCGCCTCTTTGGCGGGGGCGAGGCTGGCGCTGACCGGTGATGGGGCGCAGTCGCGTCGAACGGATCTGGGCGTGGGGCCGCAGAGCACCGTCGTGCTCACCGTGACCGAGGGCTCGGATGCCAACCCGGTGCCCGCGTCGGGTTCGGTCACCGCCTGAAGCGTCGGTGACGACGAGTGCTGAACTTCCAGCTATCGGATGATTCGGCGGTGTCGACGATCCCATCAGCAGCGTGCACTCAAAGGTCAGCGCGGCATGCATGACTGTCCCATCGGTCGACCCGAGCATCCGACTCATTGGCGAAATAATAGGACGAGTGCGCCTTGCAGCTGGGATTGAACATTGCCGAACAGTGCGGACAAGCACTCACACTCAGATACTCGTCGACCGTCAACTCAGCCCAACACGCCCCACAGAGGATGGCCCTCCGCGTCCACTGACCACGAGGCCATTGCTGTGCCGGGTGATCGGCGCATTCGAAATGGCACAGATGGCACGGGTAGTACCGGTCGCAGCAGAAGAATCGGATGGCGATGATGTCCAGTTCAGTCGAGTAATGCTCGCAGCGTGTGCGCGCATCGACCGTCTTGCCCAATACTCGGGGTGATCCTGACACAGCTCACCTGCCTCCTGTTGTTTTGACCACTGTGTTTCCAGCCTAGCCGCCGACGCAGTTCGTCTGAGTAAGGTGGAGACCCCGAACCGATGAGGATCAATGCCATCACCTGAAGAATTCGTCCACCCCTTCGCGCAGGTCGCCCTGACCAACATCACCTGCGAGTACCCGTTCGCCGCCCACCATGTCGCGCGCGGTCTGGCCGACATTGTCCCGGCCAGTGAGAAGAACCCTGCGTTTGCGAACTCCTTCGACTGGCACTCGAGCGTGCACATGCACTACCTGTTGGCCTCGTTGCTGGATACCGAGGCTGGGCGGCAGGCTTCGTGGCGTGACCGGGCGCTCGAAGTTCTCGCCGACCATCTCAGTGAGGCGAATATGCTCGCTGAGGCGGACTTCCTCCGAGCCAACCCGAGCTGGGAACGCCCGTATGGCTGGGCGTGGGCTGTCGAGCTCAACCGGGTTCTGCACTCCAGCGAAGTGGCTGAGCTGCGGGCGCTGGGGAGGAATACTCAGGTCGTAGCCGATGCCGTCTTCGAGCTGGTGCTCGAGTGGCTGCCGAAGGTCGCCGAGCCGGTGCGCCACGGGGTGCACTCGAACACCGCGTTCGCTCTGCGACGCATCCTCCTCGGCGCCGGCGCCCAGGACCGACATGATGTCGTCGATGCCATCACCGAGGCTGCCCGTCGTTTCTATGCCGAGGACCAGGCGTGGAACTTCCGTCAGGAGCGCAGCGGCCACGACTTCCTCTCCCCCGGGCTGTGCGAAGCCGATCTCATGGCCGAGGTGCTCACGGAAGACGAACTCGCAGCATGGATGCCGAGCTTCCTTTCCGAGCTGAGTCCTGAATCACCAGCACTGACTCCAGTGGAAGTTCTCGACCCCACCGACGGACAACAGAGCCACCTCTACGGTCTGGGACTGTCGGTGGCGGCATCGGTCACGCGATTGGCACCACTCTTGCAGCGCATCGGTAAAAAGGAAGACGATGTCGCGCTTGCAGAACAGGCGAAGGAAATGCTGACTCGGGTCGATCTACTCAT
>JAKDSA010000055.1 GCA_030457025.1 Brevibacterium sp.
CAGGCATCCGTTAGGCTCAAAACCCCAAACCTGAAGGAGAATTCCATGGCACTAGGATCATCGTTGCTGCAGACAGCAGGACGCGTGCTCACCGCACCGATCTTCATCACGGGCGGCTACTCGGCGCTGACCAGTCCCGGCGGCCGTGTCGCAGCCGCCGCCCCGACACTCGATGCGATCCGTGAATACGTGCCGGTCCTGCCTGAAGACGATGAACTCCTGGTCCGTGCCAACGGAGGCTTGCAGCTGCTGGCCGGAGCCACAATGGCGCTGGGCATCAAACCTCGACTCTCCGCGCTCGCCCTCGCCGGATCTCTGGTGCCGACCACGCTGGCCGGTCACGCCTTCTGGGACATGGACGGCGCCGACGCGGCCACCCACAAGACCCACTTCTCGAAGAATGTCGCGGCATTGGGCGGACTCCTGCTCGTCGCAGGCGCTCAGACGACCAAGCAGGCAGCGAAGAAGGCTGCGCAGAAGGCCGCGGCGAAAGCCGAGAAGAAAGCCCTGAAACAGGGCTGAACGGCGACGCCGGAATGGTGCCGGCAGCGTGGTGGATATGCCAGCGAAGTACGACTATTCTGCCGGGCCGCTCGGTGCCGAGCCGAACGAGATCATCACCTTCGACGATGGTGATGGTCCTGATACGTGGATTCGATCCGATCTGCCTCGTGCAGTGATCGCACTCGTCGACCATGATCCCGCCTGGACCGAGCAGTATTCGAGGCTGGCGGAGCAGATCCTGTCCGTGCTCGGCCCTATGGCATTGGGCATCGAACACGTCGGCTCCACCTCGGTGCCGGGCCTGGCTGCGAAGCCCATCATCGACATCGCACTCGTCGTCACCGACCCCCGTGAAGAATCCGAATATCGGCCTCCATTGCACTCGATCGGCTTCGAACTCGTGATCCGCGAACCCGCTTGGTACCAGCACCGAATGTTCAAGCACATGGAAGCAGATGGGCGAACCCCGCTCGCTCCGATGTGCAACCTCCATGTATTCGGACCACGGTGTCCGGAGGTCGCTCGCATGCGTCTGTTCCGGGATCGGCTGCGCAGCAATCCCGATGATAGAAGTCGCTACCAGAATGCGAAGCGGAACTCGGTCGCCGAGGCGAATGCCATCGGTGAGACGGTGATGGAGTACAACGCCCGCAAGCAAGGCGTCATCAGGGATATCTATCGCAACATCTTCCGTGCCGAAGGGTGGATCTGAGCGACCTCGCCGCGATCCCTGGAAAACAGCGCAGGAGCGCCTATGCTCGAGGTATGGCCAAGGCACTTCTCATCGTGGACATCCAGAACGACTTCACCGAGGGCGGGGCGCTCGGCGTGGACGGTGGTGACACCGTGGCCGCCGAGGTCACCCGCTACCTCGACGCCCATGCTGGCGACTATGACGCGATCATCGCCTCCCGCGACTGGCATGACGCCGACAGCAACAATGGCGGCCACTTCAGCCAGGCCCCCGATTTCGTCGACACCTGGCCCGTCCACTGCGTTGCGGACACCAAGGGTGCCGAATACGACCCGCTGCTGACCACCGACGCCATCACCCACCACGTGCGCAAGGGGCAGGGCACCCCCGACTACTCCGCATTCCAAGGGACGACGGAGGCAGGGGAGCGTCTCGGCGATCTGCTGACAAACCTCACCATCACCGAGGTGAACGTCGTCGGAATCGCCACCGACCATTGCGTCCGCGCCACGGTCCTCGACGCCCTGAAAGGCGGATGGCCCGTCCGTGTCCACCAGGGCCTCATCGCCGGTGTCGGCGTGGACTCATCCACATTGGCACTGGCCGAGATGGACGCCGCAGGCGCCACGATCGAGTAGCCGTCGACGACGCCAGCGACCGGTGCATCTGCCCAGGTCGGAACATGTGTTGACGCCGATCGTGGAGTTTTCCCCATCGAAAGTTGCAGATTTAGTCTGAACTCCTAGGCGATGTTTTCAGCTCAGAGAATTGATGAGCTTAAGACATGAACACAACACTCACGAAAAGCGCACACACGCTCGTGTCGAAGCGTGGTTCGTGGTTCGTCCTCGGCGGGGTCGTCATCCTCGTCTCCCTCCTCTTCGGACTCCTGTCCGGAGCAGGCGAGGACCGGGCCACCGAATCGGCTCCGGCCGACTCCGAATCCACCCAGACCGCCCAACTCCTGCAGAAGTTCCCGGACGCCGACAAACAGTCGGTCATGGTCGTCGCCTCCCACGAGGACGGTTCGGTCCTCAGCGAGTCCGACCAGTCCGAACTGGGGAAGCTGGGCGGCTCGCTCGCCGACTACATCGAATCCACCCAGAACAGCGATTCGAGCGCAGACTCGACCGAATCGTCGAACTCCGCTTCCGGCGACGACGCTTCTCAGGCGAGTGGCCCGATCATGAGCGACGACGGCAAGGCCGCGCTGCTCATGGTCCCCATCGAGGTGGGGCTGACCAACTCCGACACCGCCGAAACCGTCGACGGACTCCGCGACTTCATCGCCGATGACTCCCAGGCCAGCCAGCTCACGGACTCCGGAATGTCGCTCCTGGTCACCGGTGGCCCCGCGATCGGCGCCGACATCGCCTCGGCATTCGGCGGCGCGGACTTCACGCTCCTCATCGTGACCATCGTCATCGTCGCTCTGCTGCTCATCATCACCTACCGCTCACCGATCCTGTGGCTGCTGCCGCTCATCGTCATCGGCACCGCCGACGGACTCGCCTCCACAGTGACCGCCGCGGTCGGCGATGCCCTGGACCTGCAGTTCGATGCGGGCATCATCAGCGTCCTGGTCTTCGGGGCCGGAGCCAACTACGCGCTCCTGTTCATCTCCCGATACCGGGAGGAGCTGGGCCGCGAAAGCGATCATCGCCTCGCCCTGGGCACCGCCTGGACCCACACGGCATCGACGATCCTCGCCTCGAACCTGACCGTCGTCCTGTCCCTGCTCAGCCTCGTCTTCGCCGTGATCCCGGGAACCCGCGGGCTGGGCATCACCGCCGCGATCGGCCTCATCATCGCCGCAGCCGCCGTGCTCTTCGCACTGCCACCGGTCCTCGCGATCTGCGGCAAGGGCGTGTTCTGGCCCTTCGTCCCCAAGGTCCAGGAAGCTGCCGACGAGACGGCTGCCGACGAAACAGCCGGAACCAAGCCCGCAGCCAAGCCCTCCATCTGGAGAACCATCGCGACTCGCGTGGTCAACAAGCCGGGTATCCACCTCGGCGCCGGAATCATCATTCTGGGTGTCATGGCCACGGGACTCATCGGCACCTCGGTAGGACTGGACCAGTCCGAGAAGTTCCGCGTGCAGTCCGAATCGGCCCAGGGACTCGAGGTTCTCGGCGACCACTTCCCTCCCGGCGAATCACAGCCCATCTGGGTCGTGACCGACTCGGCTCACGCCGAGGAAGTCAAGGAATCCGTGGCTGACATCGACGGAGTCGTGCGAGCCAATGTCATCGACGAAACGACGACCGGGTCAGACTCGATCTCGAAGGTCATGGTCACCGGCGAGTACGCGCCGGACAGCCCGGCCGGGCTCGACCTGGTCACGGATATCCGCTCCGATGTCCACGCAATCGACGGCGCCGACGCACAGGTCGGCGGCGCAGCGGCGACCGAACTCGACGCCCGCGACGGCAACGCCCAGGACTTCCTGACCATCGCACCGCTGATCCTGGCCATCAGCTTCATCATTCTGCTCGGCATTCTCCGTGCGCCTCTGGTGGCGGCGACGCTTCTCGTGGTCAACGTGGCATCCTCGGCCGCGGCGATCGGACTCGGCGCCTTCCTCAGCCGGACGATCTTCGGCCAGAACGCCATCGACGCTCAGGTTCCGATCCTCGCGTTCCTGTTCCTCGTGGCATTGGGCATCGACTACTCGATCTTCCTGTCCCACCGGGCGAAGAAGGAATCCGTCGTCCACGGTGCCCGCCAGGGCATGATCGAAGCCGTCAGCCACACCGGCGGTGTCATCACCAGCGCCGGCATCGTCCTGGCCGGAGTGTTCGCAGCCCTGGGCATGCTGCCGCTGATGGTTCTGGGGCAGCTGGGGCTCATCGTCGGAGTCGGCGTGCTCGTCGACACAGTGCTCGTGCGCACGGTCATCGTCCCGGCCATCTTCGGCCTGGGAGGCAATCGTATGTGGTGGCCCAACAAGGCGATCACACACTCGGAGCACAAGTACGCCGATGCAGATGCTGCTGCGGCCGGTGGCGGACAGCCCGGCGAGGCTCAGCCCGACGATGCTCAGTCCGAGAGCACTCGCAGCGAGGGAACCCATCTCCTCGCCGCAGCGGACCGGAACGAGGCCAGCGCCTCGGCCGGCCACGGCAGGCACTGACAGCGGTGCCGGATTCGGCACTCTACGTCGCTGACGGACGTGTCCATCACTGACGCAGGACCGTGCTGCTGAACGACACAGCCGGGGCCCGGACATCGAGACACCTCGGTGACCGGGCCCCGACACCGTGGGAAAAGCACACGGTGTCGGGGCAGATGTGATTGAGTTGGCAGGAAGAACGACATGCGGGAAGGTGAAACCGTGGGCACACGCGGGTGGACAGAGAAGACGATGGAGATCGGCCAACATGCCATGGCCCTTGTCCTCACCGTGATCTCGTGCATCCGCGCGATCGGCGGGGGAGCAGCACCACTGGCGGCGATCGCCGTGAGCATCGTCTTCCTCGCCTGGTACGGCCTCGGAGCGATCCGGGCCGCCCGCAGCGGCGCGATCGTACTGGCCAAATGGTGGCTGCTGGTCCTGGCCGCAGCCTGGCTGTGCACACTGCTCGTCTCCGCCGAGTTCATCTGGATCGCGTTCGTTCTCTGGCTGTTGGCCGGGCACCTGTTCTCGATGCGCATCGCCGTCGTCTTCACCGCCCTGACCTACATCGCGACGGTGGTGGCGCCTCTGGGCCATTACGGAGAAGTTCAGACCGCGAGCATCATCGGCTCGCTCATCGGTGCCGTCTTCGCCCTCGGGCTCTCCCGCGGCTACATCGAACTCCTGCGCGAGGGGCGCAGGCGCGAGGAGCTGCTGCAGTCCCTGGAGCAGGCCCACCAGAACCTCCTCGATCTCCAGGACGAACTGGCCCTGACCCAACGCCATGCCGGCGAGATCCAGGAACGCACCCGTGTCTCCCGCGACATCCACGACACGATCGCGCAGGAGATCTCCTCGATCCGCCTCATCGCCCACGCCGAGGTGGATCGGACCACCGATGAACATGCGAGTCAGGTCCTGCGCCAAGTCGAGGACCTCGCCGCGCAGAGCTCACGAGACGTGCGCCGGATCATCGCAGCACTGGCCCCGGCCGAACTCGAGGACGGAGCCCTGACCGCGGCCATCCGGCGTCTGCTCACCCGACTCGAGGAGGACACCTCCATCAGCGGTCGTGTCGAGGTGGACGAGACCCTGCCGTCTCTGCCCGCCGAGGTGGAGGTCGCACTGCTGCGGACCGCACAGTCCGCGCTCGCCAACGTCAGACAGCACTCTCAGGCCTCGCGGGTCATGGTCAGCCTCATGGATCTCGACGGATCGATCCGCATGGACATCGTCGACGACGGTATCGGCATGGCCGATGCAGGCGCGCGGCAGCGCGACTCCGAGTCAGGCTTCGGCCTCGACTTCATCGGATCGCGAATGCGCGAACTGGGGGGCGAGCTCGTCGTCGAGTCGACTCCGGGATCGGGGTTCGCGATCTCAGCCACTGTGCCCGACAATCCCACTCTCAGGCCCAGGCGGGAGCCGACGGGCGGGAACACTGCAGGTGGTGACACACCCAAGGGCACCCTCGGCGAGGCCGACGCCTCCAATGGACAAGACACACAAGGAGACAGCGCATGAGCATTCGAGTGATCCTCGTCGACGACCATCCCGTGGTGCGGGCCGGCCTGCGATCCGTCATCGACGCCCCCGACCACATCACCGTCATCGGTGAGGCGAGCACCGGTGAGGAAGCGCTGAACCTGGTCGATGAGCTCACGCCCGATGTGGTCATGTGCGATCTGCGGTTGGGGGAGGGCATCGACGGCATCGAGGTGACGAAACGGTTGAACGCGCGTCCGACGAAACCCGCGGTTCTCATCCTCACGACCTTCGACAACGACTCGGAGATCGTTTCCGCACTCAATGCCGGAGCGGCCGGCTACCTGCTCAAGGACATCAACCCGGACGACATCTCGACCGCGATCGAGAAGGCCTCACGCGGCGAGACGTATCTGCCGCCCGAGATCTCCTCGAAGGTCGTCGCCGCGATGCGCAACCCGGGCCCGAAGCTGACCCGGCGCGAACGCGATGTGATCAAGCTGCTGGCCACCGGTGCCTCGAACGCGCAGATCGCGCAGGAGCTCTTCGTCACCGAGGCGACCGTGAAGAGCCATCTGGTCAACGTGTTCACGAAGCTCGGCGTCGACTCCCGTTCGCGTGCCATCCGCGTCGCCGAGGACCAGGGGCTGGTGTAGCCCAAAGAGCGATGGGGGCTCTGGCAGGCGCCGGCGTGGACGAGTGTCGAAAGTTGTCCTGAAATTCATCGACGTTCTCGGCCGTCATCAGGGTCTGCCTGTGCCGCCGAGGACAGAATGGTGAGAATGGGCGAAGAGACGACAGACCTGGCGCATGAGCGCAGGCATCCCGGCACGATCGGTGAAGTGTTCTGGGCGTTCCTGCGCCTCGGCGTGACCTCGTTCGGTGGTCCCGTCGCGCACTTGGGGTTCTTCCGCGAGACCTTCGTCACCCGTCGCAAGTGGTTCTCCGACGAGGCCTACGCGGACCTGGTTGCACTGTGCCAATTTCTGCCTGGTCCCGCCTCCAGCCAGGTGGGCATGGCGCTCGGCCTGCAGCGAGCAGGCATCGGCGGTCTGCTGGCTGCCTGGTTCGCCTTCACCATGCCCTCAGCCATCGTGCTGGTCGCCTTCGCCTTCGGCATCGCCTCGTTCAGCGCGGACACGGGGATGGGGTGGCTGTCGGGACTGAAGGCAGCAGCTGTCGCCGTGGTCGCTCAGGCGGTGCTGGGAATGGCGAAGAACCTCACACCGGATGCCAAGCGTGCCACGATCGCCGGGGCCGCAATGATCATCATCCTGCTCATCCCGAATCCGTTCGTGCAGGTTGCAGCCATCGTTCTGGGTGGACTCATCGGGCTGGCCTGGCTGCGTGGAGAAGCCGCTCGGGGCGGTGTGGCGACGAGCCCGGATGCGGTGAAAGATGCGGATGCTGGTGAGCGGCCCGGTGGGGGCAACATGCTGCCCCACATCGGGGTGCGGATCTCTCGCAGAGTCGGCGGCGTCGCGCTGACGGCCTTCGTACTGCTGTTGGTGGCACTGCCGATCCTGACTGCAGTGACCGACGATGCGAGTCTGCGCTTGGTCGATGTCTTCTACCGCGCGGGAGCGCTGGTCTTCGGCGGCGGTCACGTCGTGCTGCCACTGCTCGAGGTGGAGACGGTCGCGACCGGTCTCGTGGGACACGACTCCTTCCTCGCCGGATACGGTGCAGCACAGGCGGTGCCGGGTCCGCTGTTCACCTTCGCAGCTTTCCTCGGGGCCTCCGCAATATCGGGCCCGACGGGACTGATCGGTGCCGGCATTGCTCTGGTCGCGATTTTTCTGCCGGCAGCATTGCTGGTCATCGGGGCCCTGCCGTTCTGGGAGCGTCTGCGTCGTGCCCCGTCTGTGCGAAGGGCGCTGATGGGGGTGAACGCTGCCGTGGTGGGCATACTCGCAGCGGCCCTCTATGACCCGGTGTTCACGCAGGGCATCACCTCTCCTGCCACTCTGGCGCTGGCGGTCGCAGTCTTCATCGCTCAAGTGAAGTGGAAGCTGCCCGCCTGGGCCGCAGTCATTGCCGCGGGGCTGATCGGGTTCATGTTCCTCTGACAGACAACTGGCAGCCATTCACCGAAACACGCATGCAACGTCGTCGCACGCCCGCAGGCATCCGCGTCTCGACACGCCGCCTGTGTGTCGAGGTGCGCGAGCTAGACTCGGCCGCGACCAGGGCGGAGCTCGTCGGGTGTGCTGAACTGTAAGTTGAATAACTGATAAGTAACCGATTGTGATGATAGGCCTGGTGGCAGGCTTGCCACCTGTCAGAATGCGGCTCGGATTGCGTCCCGGACCCCGAACTCAACTGTGCGGGATCTCATCCTCCAGGTAGGCTCTTCCATGCAGATCGGCGGACCACGCCGATCACGACCGGCGGAGGCGAACGATGGCAGATGGGGATAAGACCCTGCCCGGTTCCCCTGATGAATCAGGCAAACGCCGTTTCGGCGCACTCTCGGGAAGCACCAAGGGCATCGGACCACCGGCAGAGCAGACCGGCGGCTACACCGGCCCGCCTGGCTCCGATGACTCTCCAGGAGACAGCGACCCGCCAAGTGCTGTCGATCCCTCAGCTCAGCCACAGGACATAGCCGGACTGCCGCCCCTGCCGCGTGCCGGCGACCTCACCTCGGCGAGCGAAGACTCCATCGTCGATCCCTCCGAGGCGATTCTCGAACGCATCGACCTCGACTCCTGGAAATGGCCGGAGTACTTCGCGTTCTCATTGACTCGGATGGAAGAGCTCTTCCCTGTCGGCGGCATTCCGCGCGGCATCGGGCCGGTCCGGGATCTCGTGACCGAAGAGAACGACTTCCGCCCTTTGACGATCGACCGTGAGAAATGGCCGGCCGCAGACGAGGACTGGTCGACCGTCGGTGACGTTCTGGCCAACACCTTCACCGATGCCTGGCTGGTTGCCCGTGACGGCGTCGCTCTGGCAGAGGAATACGCCTGGCCGATGAAGCCGGCCCGCCAGCACATGCTGTTCTCGATCAGCAAGTCCATCGTCTCCGCCGTCATCGGCGCCCTCACCGACGCAGGCCATCTCTCTCCAGACGACCTGGTGACCACGCGCGTGCCAGCACTGTCCCAGAGCGGATACGCCGGCGCAACCATCCGCGACCTCCTCGACATGCGGTCTGGGATCAAGTTTTCCGAGGAATACCTCAAGAAGGGGTCCGAGATCCGAGCCCTGTTCGAAGCGGTCGATTTCGCGCCGAGGACAGCCGCCTCGGCGAATGGGATCAAGGATTTTCTCAAGAGCCTGACGAGCGAAAGTGAGCATGGTGGACCCTTCGTCTACCGCAGCTGCGAGACCGACGTCCTGGCCTGGATCTGCGAGTCCGTCGTCGGTCAGCCCTTCTCGGTCATCGCCAGCGAATACGTCTGGTCGAAGATCGGTGCGGCCCACGCGGCGCAGGTCTGCCAGGACAGGTGGGGCGGTTCCATCGCCGACGGCGCTATCAGCACCACACTGCGCGACCTTGCCCGGTTCGGCGAGATGATCGCCCGCGGGGGCACCACAGCCGAGGGGGAGCGCGTCCTGTCCGGTGCCTGGATCGACGACATCTTCACCGGAGGCGCCGACTCCGCCCGGGTCTTCGCCGATGCCCCGTCGGGACGGTCCTACCCGGGCGGCATGTACCGCAGCCAGTTCTGGGTGCCCTCGGCCAGCCGCGACGTGGTCATCGGCATCGGCATCCACGGCCAGATGCTCTACATCGACCGCTCCACACAGACCGTGGGCGTCAAACTCTCCAGCGACCCTCAGCCAGTGAGCCTGGCCCACCAGCACGGCACCCTGGCCATGTTCGAAGCCATCGCCGAGGCGGTTCCGCCCAAGCCTGAACCCGGAACTGTGCCGCCGGCCGCGTCCACCGCTGAGCATTCGGCAGCCCCGCCGTCGACTGCGGTGTCGTCGACTGCTCGCAGAGGTGCCGCGCCTGCCGGCGCAGCACCGAGCATTGCTCCCCGGCCGTTCGCGGCTCAGCCCGGTATCTTCTGACAATCGAGCGGCGTCACTATCGCCGAGGCCGCCGATGCTGGAGCCTGTCACCATGTGACGAAATCTGATGCATCCCCTTGTGCCGGGCGGTAGCGTGGCAACTTGGAACGATTTCGAGCCCAGGAGGCAGCGCATCATGACTGATTTCTTCGATCGCGAAGGCGACGGAAAATACGACAAGGCCTACAAGGAGACCACTCCGGACATCCTCAAAGCCTTCGGCGATTTCAACAACGCCGTCTTTGCCGAGGACGGGCGCGAGATTCCGCTCAAGTACCGCGAGCTCATCGCCTATGCCGTCGGACTGACGACCCAGTGCGCCTACTGCATCGACGCCCATTCGAATGCCGCGGTCAAGGCCGGAGCCTCGGAGACCGAGCTGGCAGAGACCGCATGGACCGCCTCGGCGATCCGGGCGGGCGGTGCATTCACCCACGGGCGACTCGGCTTCAAACTCACAGGAGCACACGACCACTGAGCCAGTCCCTGAGTGGGGCACGCGAGTCAGACGCTGAGTCAGGCGCCGGAGTCGCGCGGCCTGTGATCGTTCGGGGCATGTGATTGCTTAGACTTGAACGCAATCATGACTGACGACTCCCGAACGCCACTGCGAACAGCACCCCGTCCGCAGCCGCACCGCATCATCGTGTTGGCTCTGGACGGGGTGTCTGCCATCGACCTCGGCGTCCCCGTCCAGGTCTTCGGAGCCGAGTCGAATGCCTCGCCGGTGCGCTCGGCAGCCGACCCGCGCCCTACAGGCCGGAATGCAGCCGCAACCGCTGCGACGACTGCGGCCTCTGGTCCCGTTCATGCTGCAGCGACCGGTGGGGGAGTCCTGCCCGGTGGGACCTGGCCATATTCCGTCGAGGTCTGTGGGGCAGCACCCGGGGTGGTGGCCGGTGCCGACGGCCTGTCCTACTCCGTCGACATCGGACTCGATGCGCTGGAGTCAGCAGATACGATCATCATCCCGGGAGCCACGTCGGTCGTCGACGACGAACCGGCTGCAGCAGTCGTCGGCGCGCTGCTGTCCGCCTACGAACGCGGCGCTCGGATCGCCGCGATCTCAACCGGCACCTTCGTCCTTGCTCGCACCGGGCTGCTCGCCGGCCGACGAGCCACGACTCACTGGTCGACGGCGAAGGAACTGGCCCGCCGCTATCCCTCGATCGAGGTCGACGAGAACGTTCTCTTCATCGATGAGGGCGCGCTGCTGACCTCGGCGGGCGCCGCCTCGGCGATCGACCTCTGCCTGCACCTCATCCGCAGAGACCACGGAGTGGGGCTGTCCAACCAGGTCGCCCGCCGTCTGGTCGCGGCCGCCTACCGCAGCGCCGGGCAGGCCCAATATGTGCCGCGCAGCGTGCCCGATCCTTTGGGCGAAGTCTTCGCGGACACCCGCGAATGGGCACTGCAGCACCTCGGCGAATCACTCACCCTGACAGATCTCGCGGCCAATGCGGGGGTCTCCGTACGCACATTCTCACGACGCTTCGTCGACGACACCGGCTACACCCCGATGCAGTGGGTGCTCAGGGCCCGGGTCGATCTGGCCCGGGAGCTCCTCGAGAACAGCGATCTGGGGATCGAGCAGATCGCTGACCAGGTGGGGCTCGGCACAGGGGCGAATCTGCGGATGCATTTTCAGCGCATCCTCTCGACTTCTCCGAACGAGTATCGGCACACCTTCTCCGGCTGACAGGTGCCGTCCTCTCCCTCGCTGCGCAGCTCTGCAGGAGGGGGTATTTCCCACGACCGGAGACGCCGCGCACACGCTGGCCAGATACTTACGACATCTGGCAATAAATCTGGCGAGAAGCTTGCGTAGAATGTCTCACCGGCCACTGTTGCCGGCGGTTCAAACGCGAGACTATGGAGTTGTACCCACAAGCAGCCCTCTGACAAGGAGTGACATTGACTCGCATTGCCATCAACGGTTTCGGTCGTATCGGACGCAGTACGCTGCGCGCTCTGAAGGAACGCGACAGTGACCTCGAGGTCGTTGCCATCAATGACCTCGGCCCTGTCGAGGACCTGGCCAGGTTGCTCAAGTTCGACACCACGCTGGGTCGCTTCGGGTTCCCCGTCGAGGTCTCCGGTGATGAGATCATCATCGACGGAAAGCCGATCAAGATCCTTGCCGAGAAGAACCCGGAGAAGCTGCCTTGGTCTGAACTCGGCGTCGACGTCGTCCTCGAATCCACAGGCCGTTTCACCAAGGCCGACAAGGCACGGGCCCACATCACCGCCGGTGCGAAGAAGGTCCTCGTCAGTGCCCCGTCCAAGGGTGCCGACGTAACACTGGCCTACGGTGTGAACACCGATGCTTACAAGCCCGAACACACCATCATCTCGAACGCCTCGTGCACCACGAACGCACTGGCCCCGTTGGCGAAGGTCCTCGACGACCTGGCCGGCATCGAACAGGGCTTCATGACCACGGTCCACGCCTACACCGGTGACCAGAACCTCCAGGATGGGCCGCACAAGGATCCACGTCGTGCCCGGGCGGCTGCGGCGAACATCATCCCCACGTCGACAGGTGCGGCGAAGGCCATCGGCCTCGTGCTCCCGCAGCTCGAGGGCAAACTCAGCGGCGACGCGCTGCGCGTCCCAGTGCCGGTCGGCTCGATCGTCGAGATCAACACGACTGTGTCCCGTGAGGTCACTCGCGACGAGGTTCTCGATGCCTACCGCAGTGCCGCAGAGGGCGACCTCAAGGGCATCCTCGAATACGAGACCGAACCGGTCGTCTCCAGCGACATCGTCGGCCAGGCCGCATCCTCGATCTTCGACTCCGCACTGACCCGCGTCGAGGGCAAGCGAGTCAAAGTCGTCGCCTGGTACGACAACGAATGGGGCTTCTCCAACCGGGTCGTCGACAACTTGGAGCTCATCGCCCAGGGCTGACATTCCACAGCGGACCGCCTTGGGCTGGCCGCCCTGGACCGGGCAGCCTGGGCTGACCGCCCTGGACTGGCCGGCAGTGACGAAAAGTGGCCTCGATCATGCGAAGTGCATGAGTCGAGGCCACTTTCGTGTGTTCAGGCGGTCTCGGGTGCTCTCAGACGTCGTCGTCGGCGGACGTTCCGCCCTCGTCCTCCCAGCGCTCGATGGCGCGGACCTTGGCGCGATTGAACTTCAGACGCACTCCGTAGCCGCCCTCGGAGTCATCGCGGACGAACCTGGCGCCGAACTCCTCGAGCGCCTCAAGCACTCGGTGCTCCTGTAGTTCGGTGAAGTCGTCGAGTCCCTTTTCGAAATCCTTGAGTTCGGACTTCTTCACGTTGGCCTTGGACGCTACGTCCTTCGCCGAAACGCGAACCAGGGCACGGGCTGCGCGAGCCAACGGCCCGTCGAAGATCTGCTCATTGCTCATGGTCTTACCCTGCCAGAAGAACCCCGAACCTGCCAGACGCCGTCCCACCCGGAGGGAGCGGTCCTGCCCAGGCCCCTGTCCCGCGCGGACGCCCGGTCGTGCAGTGGCCCGTCGTGCAGTGCCCACCGCTACTCCGACAGCTGCCCGTTCTTCCGGTGCTGTGCGGCGAGTCGGACGGGAGCGTCGGGGGCGCCGAATCCGAGGTAGTCGCCTCGGCGCTCGATCATCTCGAAGAACACGGAGCCGATCGTGGCTGTGTAGAAGTGCAGGAATTCACCGCGCTCGTCCCGGTCGTAGAGGATGTGGTTCTCCTGCAGGCGATGCAGGAAGTCCGGGTCGAGGTCGAACCGGGAATCGAGGTCCTCATAGTAGTTCTGCGGCACGGGCAGGAAGTCCAACCCGCGGGAGAGAGCAGTGGCGGCTGTGTGGAAGATGTCTTCGCAGGTCACGGCCACGTGCTCCGGGTAGGCCTCGACCACTGAGCCGATGCCGCGACCCGCGACGGCTTCGACATGCGGCTGCGGTGAGACGTTGAGCGGCATTCGAACCGATCCGTCCGTGCTCGACATGACCTGCGATCTGACCAGCCCTGATGGGCTCGGCACGTCCTGTGAGGGCTCGGCGTGCAGCGCCAGTAGGGAGGTGTAGAACAGGACGGCCTCGTCGTAGTGGTTCGAGGGCTGAGCCAGATTCACATGGTCGATGTGGGAGACCTGTTCGTCGTGGTCGTGTCCGAATTCCTGGATCCAGGCGGGCGTCGTCGGGCTGCTCTGGTGGAAGAACACCTCGGAGCCGTCGGGGGCGAAGACCCCTCGCAGCACCTCGTCGTTGTGCGCCTGCTCGCGGGGAACTTCGACCGCGTGCAGAAGCGCGGCACGCTCCATGGCGGCCCGCGAGTCGGCGACGTCGAATCCGATTCCGCGCAGGAACGTGCCGTTCACCGGCGCCGAGGTGGTGCCGGCCTCGTCCGCGCCCGTCGCGCCCGTGCCCACTTCGTCGGTCACTTCACTGACGATGATGCGGGCCCGACCGCGCAGCCACAGCTGCACATGAGGTTTGCTGCGGTGGAAACCGATGAACTGGAATCCGAGCTGGTGAATCTGGCGAGTCAGCGCGCCGAGGTCGTCGGTGCTCAACTCGACATAGTTGATGCCGTGGGGCTCGTCGACCTCGGGAAGAGGCCGCAGATCGAGCCCGGGTGCCGGATCGACGCTCGACGAGGAGTCCGAGCCGTCGGCCGGGGAGGCATCCTGGTCGGCGATGCTGGCTTCCAGCCAGCGCAGTGAGCGCAGACCATCGACGGCCGTTCGGTTCGTGTCGCCCTGGCGGAAGGAATCGTTGAAGACCTCGAGTGAGACCGGTCCGGAATAGCCGGTGGCGGCGACTCTGGTGAGGAAGTCACTGAGGTCCCAGGCTCCCTCACCGGGAAAGACCCGGTGGTGTCGGGACCAGCTGAGGACGTCCATGGTCAGCGCGGGTGCATCGGCCAGCTGGAGGAAGAAGATCTTGTCCCCGGAAATCTCGGCGATGCGGCTCAGATCCGTGTTGCGCGAGAGGATGTGGAAGCTGTCGAGGCACGTGCCGATCCGCGGATGATCGGCACCTTTGACCAGGTCCCAAGCGTGGTCGTATTCGGAGACGAACCGGCCCCAGGCCAGGGCCTCGTAGGCGATGTCGACGCCGTACCCGTCGGCGAGATCGCCGAGGCGGCGCAGCTGCTGAACGACCACGCCGTCATCGGCGATGGTCGCGGTGCTCACGTTCGAGCACAGCAACATGGTGTCGATCCCGAGCCGAGCCATGAGGCGGAACTTCGCTTCTGCGCGTGCCAGGTTCTTCTTGAACTGAGCCTCATCGACGCCTTCGAGGTCACGGAAGGGCTGGTACAGATCGAGATTGATGCCCAGCTCGCGAGCCAACTCGGCGATGGCCTCAGGTGAGTCGGGGGAGACGACGAGATCCTGCTCGAAGATCTCGACCCCGTCGAACCCGGCCCGTGCCGCGGCCCGCAGCTTCTCCTCCAGCGTTCCCGACAGACACACTGTTGCAATCGATGTTCTCATCGACGTCCCTTCTCCTTCTCGAAATCGGGCGCAATCACCATTGTGCCCGGGCGGTATCAATTCGGATCGCTGCTCCGCTGACTCAGCTGCCACAGAGCTCAGCGGGAGCGCTGCGCGTGCAGGTCGTTGATCTCGTCGAGGCGAAGTGGCTTCGTCTCTTTGGCCGTGAGCGCGGCAAGGGAGACCAAGACGCAGACCGCCGCGGTGAACCCGGCCACCAATCCCCAGTTCTGCCCGGTAGGTCCTGCGACCGCCGAGGCGACAACGGGTGCGAGTCCGCCGGAGACCGCGAAGCCGATCTGCGTGCCCAGTGCCAGACCGGTGACGCGAACCGAGGTGGGGAACATCTCAGCGTAGAACGAGGGCCAGATCGAGTTCGCCATCGAGTAGGCACAACCGGACATGAGGGCTCCGCAGACGAAGATCAAGGTCAAGTTCCCGCTCGAGACCGCAGCCAGGTAGGGGAACATCATCAGTCCGGATCCCAGGGCGCCGGCGATGAAGACCGGTTTGCGGCCGAGTCGGTCGGAGAGGACCGCAGCGGCGGGAATCGCGAGCAGGGCGATGGCATTGGCGATGACGGAGACCAGCAGCATGGTCGAGCGTTCGAGGCCGACGATCGAGGTGGCGAACGACAGCGACCAGACGGTGAATACCATGTTGACCGTGTTGACCATCGCGCAGGCGGCCACTCGCAGGACCGCGGCCTTGTGCCACCGGAACACCGTCATCAGTGGTGGGTTCTCGGCCCGGATCTTCTTGAACTCGGGCGGTTCCTCCAGCCCGCGGCGGATCAGCCACGCGGTGAGGACCACGAGTGCCGAGAGCCAGAAGGGAACCCGCCAGCCCCAACTGAACAGTGCCTCCTCCGGGAGGAACGCGGTGAAGGGAATGAACACCGCGGTGGCCAGCAGGGTGCCGGCCTGAGTGCCGTGCAGCGTCCAGCTCGTCGTCCACGCACGCTTGGTCTCCTGTGAGTGTTCGAGGGAGACGCTGATGGCGCTGGCCTGTTCACCGGCGGCCGAGAGGCCCTGGATCAGCCGACACAGGACGAGGAGCGCTGGCGCGAGGTATCCGACCTGGTCGAAGGTCGGCAGGCAGCCGACGATGAAGGTTGAGAACCCCATGAGGAACAAGGTGAGCATGAGGACGAACTTGCGTCCGAAGCGGTCGCCCAGGGGGCCCATGATGAGAGCACCCAGTGGGCGGACCACGTATGCGACCCCGACGGTGCCCATGGCGAAGAGGATGGCGAGCCCCGGCGTGGTGGTGTCCGGGAAGAACAGGACGTTGAGCACCAGTGCCGCAGCGGTTCCGTAGACCGCGAAGTCGTAGTACTCGAGAGCTGAACCAGTCCAGCTCGACAGCGCAGCCCGCAGCGGGGTCTTGGCCGGACGAGCGTCTTCGGTCGCGTTGATCATGCTTCCTCGCATCTCTCAATTGCCATAATGTGGAAGTTGTTGTTATATTGTGGTTTACAGTGTGATTGAGATGACATAGTCTGTCAATGTCCAGTTCACTTCTACGAGCCAGGGAGGCGAAGAATGCCGGCTAAGGGGTCCAATTCGGTGACCAAGGCGTTCGATATGCTCGAACTCCTCGGTGGCCATGCCGAGGGAATCAGCGCCGCCAGAGCCTCCGAGCTCAGCGGTCATCCCTTCAGCACCGCCTACAGACTGCTCGGTGGCCTCGTCGAGTCGGGATACGCAGACTTCGATGCCTCCACCAAGGCCTACACCTTGGGCCTCGAAGTGTTCCGACTCAGTCAGAAGGTCGCTCACCGCCGCGGATTCGCCGGGTCGTCGAAGGACCTTCTGCAGGCGCTGACGAAGACCACGGGGGAGTCGAGCATCCTCTCCATCCGCCGGGACAACGCCTCGCTGACCGTGCTCACGGTCGACGGACCGCAGTTTCGGACCACGACTGATCCCGGCGACGAATCGCCGCTGCACACCTCGGCACTGGGCCAGGCGCTCCTGGCCCACGACCCGAACAGCAACGCCACCATCGACGAACTCGAGTTGGAGCCGCGAACCCCGCACTCCATCACCGACCCCGCACAGCTGAGGGCCAAGATCGAACAGATCCGCGAACTCGGCTGGGCCGGGCAGTCCGAGGAGAACGACACCGGCATGAACGCCTTGGCCGTGCCCGTCATCGACCTCGACGGTCGTCTTCTGGCCGCCCTCGCTCTGGCCGCACCGGTCTTCCGTCGAACGTTGGACGAACTCATCGAATTCGTCCCCCAACTGACCGAGACAGCGTCCGCGATCGCCGCCAGAATGCCGAGGTGACCATCCCCACCGTCCTCGTCCTCAACGGACCTAACCTCAACCTCCTCGGTGTCCGAGAGCCCGGCATCTACGGACACACGACCCTGGCCGACATCGAAGACATGTGCACCGCAAGTGCCGCCGAGGCTGCCCTGACCGTCCGCTGTGTCCAGAGCAACCATGAGGGCGGGCTCATCGATGCCGTGCACGAAGCTCGAGAGACCACCGTCGGCGCCATCATCAACGCCGGCGCCTACACGCACACCTCCCTCGCGCTCCACGACGCGCTCAAATCCTATGACCATCCGATCATCGAGGTGCACCTGAGCAATCCGCACGCCCGCGAATCGTTTCGCCACCACTCATACCTCTCACCCGTCGCGGCCGCCGTCATCGCCGGCGCGGGAGCCAAGGGGTACGTGCATGCGATGGAGATCCTGGCCGAAGAACTCAGCACTCCGACCACCTGACATGGCGCTGCTTCCGCCTGAGGCACGCACACCATCACCGCCAACACTTGAAAGTGAGACTATGACCCGGTCACTGCTCCTGGGGCTCATCGGCGAAGGCATCTCCGCCTCCCGCACTCCGCGCATGCACGAAGACGAAGGCGACGCACACGGCCTGACCACGATCTACCGCACGATCGACGTCGCCGAACAGCGGCTGGCCTCCGTGCCGCTGGACGAGCTGCTGACCTCGGCGGTGAACCTCGGCTTCGA
>JAKDSA010000190.1 GCA_030457025.1 Brevibacterium sp.
GCGAGGACACCGGAAGCAACACCGCCGGCTAGCCGCGCTGCTTCGCGTAGTACCTTCCCAGCACCTCGGTTTCGAGTTCGGCAAAGCGGCCGTCCTCCATCGCCTGTCGGATCTCGGCGACGAGGTTGACGACGAAGTACTCATTGTGGACGGTGCACAGGGTGGAGAAGAGCATCTCCTTCGCCTTGTACAGGTGCCGCAGGTAGGCCCGCGAGTAGTTCTGGCACGTGTAGCAGGCACAGTCTGGGTCGAGCGGCCCGAAGTCCCTGCGGTACTTCGCTCCGGTGAGGTTGTAGCGGCCGTCGCGGGTGTAGATCGCGGCATTGCGGGCCACTCGGGAGGGTGAGACGCAGTCGAAGGTGTCGGCACCGGTCTTGATCGCCTCGAACAGGTCATCGGGCTCCGAGATGCCCAGCAGGTGCCGGGGCTTGTTCTCGGGCAGCTCCTCACACACCCAGCGGATGATCGTGCCGAGGTTCTCCTTCTCCAATGCTCCCCCGATGCCGAAGCCGTCGAAGTCCATCGCACCCAGATCCTGGGCAGCCTTGCGCCGCAGATCCTCGTACTGCGCACCCTGCAGGACACCGAACAGCGCCTGGTAGGGACGGTGCGTGCGCGCTTCGGTCTGCCGCTTGTGCTCTTCGATGCAGCGCAGCGCCCACTGGCGGGTGCGCTCCAAGGACAGCACCTGGTAGCCGCGGGTGTTGATCAGCGTCGTCAGCTCGTCGAAGGCGAACATGATGTCCGCGCCCAGTTCGTGCTGGACCCGCATCGAGATCTCAGGGGTGAAGCGGTGCATCGACCCGTCGAGGTGGGATTTGAAGGTCACACCGTCGTCATCGACGTTCGACAGCCGTTCCTTGCCCACGGCGACGAGGTCATCGTTCTGCTCTCCCGTCGATTCCATCGAGATGACCTTCTTGAAGCCGGCGCCGAGGCTCATCACCTGGAATCCGCCCGAGTCCGTGAACGTGGGACCGGGCCAGTTCATGAATTTCCCCAGTCCCCCGGCCTCGTCGATGAGGTCAGAGCCGGGCTGCAGGTAGAGGTGGTAGGCGTTGGCGAGCACGGCCTGACCGCCGAGTTCGGCCACTTCGTCGGGGCGGACGGCCTTGACCGTGGCCTTCGTGCCGACGGGGATGAAGGCCGGGGTGGCGATGTCGCCGTGCGGGGTGTGGATGACGCCGGTGCGCCCGCCCTCATCGAGGCGGGTGCCGACCTCGAACCCGAAGCGAGATCGGTCGTTGATGGCGGAGGCGTCGGCGGCGGGGACTGAGGCTGTCTCAGATTCTGTGGAGGATTCGATTCGGGTCACGGGACAAGTTTAACTGGGAGCATGTCGACAACCTTCATCCAGATGCTCCGGGCCGCAGAGACCACCGGGACACCCATCGTCATCGATGGCGGTCTGGGCACCGCGCTCGAGTCCCGCGGCATCGACTTCAGCCATGAGCTGTGGTCGGCGGCTCTGCTCCGGCAAGCCCCGGACACCCTCGCCGAGGTGCACGCCGAGTTCATCCGCGCCGGTGCCCGGATCGTCACGACCGCCAGCTACCAGGCGACTCCCCTCGGCTTCGAGCGGGCATCGATCCCCGCCGAGGAGGGGCGACGCCTCATCGAACACAGCGTTGAGATCGCTGCCCGA